>JAIQEX010000095.1 GCA_020073615.1 Terriglobia bacterium | reverse complement strand
CCAAAACCACCGACGCGCAACGATTCTGCCGCGACGCGCTGGCCCTATATGCCCGCCTGTTCCGCCTCTGGCGCAAATTCCAGGGCAGCTTAATCGATCGCGACCAATTGATCGCCCGCTCGATTCCGCTACAAAAGCGCTGGTTCGCGCTCGCCGAGCAGTACCTGGACAGTGACGACAAAGAAGTGCGCAACATGGCCACCGCCTTGTTCCAGCACTGCGGCCGGCTGTTCACTTTCATCGAGCATCGGGGCGTGGAACCCACCAACAATTGCGTGGAACAGGCCTTACGCATTGCTGTGCAATTGCGCAAAATCATCTTTGGCAATCGCAGTGCCCCAGGCGAGGTGGCCACGGCCCGCATCCTCACTGTTACCCAAACCTGCAGAATGCAGGGCCGCAACGCATTGGCGTATCTCACCGAAGCGATCATCCGCTACCCCGTCATCAGCCTGCTCCTTCCCTGCTCCCTCAGCAGAAGTAGCCCACTTGAACTGTTACGACCAAAGAACAAGTTCGACTGGCGTTGTCCGTTTTGGATCTGAGGGAGCGTGTCGTTTTTCTTCTCGCAGCTTTGGTCGGGATGCGGCCGGGGGAGATTCTCGCGCTGCGCTGGGGGAGAGTTAATCCGGAGATGATCGAAGTTGCTCAACGCGTCTACCGAGGTCTTCCTGACGACCCGAAAACTGAGCGGGGCAAAAGGGAGGCGGTGTGCCTGCCACTGTGGCCTTCGGCGGCATTCCCAATTGGGCCACTGGCGTGACGCAGATCAATTTCACGGTCCCGCAGGGTGTCCCGCCCGGCCCGCAGCCGGTGGTAGTTTCTGTGGGCGGCGTACCCAGCCCGGGGGTGAACTTGAATATTACGCAGTAGCCACTCACTGTACCCGCAATGACGCCAGCGGATCGGCCCGCGCCGCCCGCCAGGCCGGTATCAGACTCGAGACCACTGCCGTGGCCACCAACAGGATGCCGACCCCGGCGTACGTCGCGCCATCGGTGAGTTGAATTCCGTACAACATCCCGGCCAGAAACCGCGTCAAGGCCAGCGACATCGCCGCGCCCGCGGCCACTCCCGCCACCGCCAGGCGCAGCGCTTCGCCCACCACCGTGCGCAGGACATCGCCCCGCTTCGCGCCCAGCGCCATGCGGATTCCGATCTCCTGCCGTCGTTGCGCCACCGAATAGGCCGTCACGCCGTAGATGCCCACTGCGGCCAGGCCCAGCGCCAGGAACGCGAAGGCGCCGATCAGCGTCATGCGCAGGCGCCGCGGCGATAGCGATTGCGCGACCACATCCTGCATGGGGCGAACGTTGAACACCGGCTGCTCTTTATCCACTGAGTACACCGCGCTCTCGATGGCCGGGGCCGCGGCTGCCGGCTCGGTTCGGGTGCGCACCACAAACGCCATGAAGGGCCAGGGATCTCGGGCGTAGGGCACATAGACCGCCGGCCGCGGGGCCTGGTCCAGCCCGTGCTGGCGCACGTCGTCCACCACCCCCACCACCTGGCACCACTCGTTCTCTTTGCCGCAGGCGCCCACCGTCACCCATTGACCGATGGGGTCCTGCTGCGGCCAGAAGTACCGCGCCATGGCCTGGTTCACGATCACCACCGGGGCGGCATCCGCGCCGTCGCGCTCGGTGAACGCGCGGCCCTTCACCACCCGTATGCCCAGCGCGCGGAAGTAGCCGGGGCTGGCCACCAGGTAGTCCGGCCCGGGGTCGCCGCCCGGAGGCGCCACCCGCCCTTTGACGTCGATGCCGCGCGTACTGTTGCCGGGATTCAGCGGGAGCCGCGAAATGGCCGCCGCGGCCGCTACACCCGGAACCGCGTCCATCCGCTCCAGCAGTTGGCGCACCAGGCGTGCGCGGCCGGCATCGTCCGGATAGCGGGCGCGTGAAAGCGTTAGCTGCAGGCTCAGGACGTGCTCCGCCTCGAAGCCTTCCGGAACCGCCAGCAGGCGGCTGAAGCTGCGCAGCAGCAGTCCGGCGCCGATGAGCAGGACACCCGCCAGCGCCACTTCCGCCACTACCAGCACGCTGCGCGCGCGCCGTGCGCGAACGCCCGCGCCGGATCCGCGCGCGGCCTCCTTCAACACCGCATTCAGGTCGAACCCGGTTGCCTGCAGGGCGGGGAAGAGACCGAAGAGCACCGCCGAGCTAACCGTCGCCAGCGCGGTGAACGCGAGCACGCGGGCATTCAGTTGCCCCACCGTTCCGGCGTAGGCGTCCACGGGCAGAAGCGCGCGCAGCGGCACTCGCGCCAAATACGCCACCGCAACGCCGAGCACGCCGCCCATTGCGCCCAGCGTCAGGCCCTCGGTGAGGAATTGCCGCACCAGCCGCGCGCGGCCCGCCCCCAGGGCGCCGCGAATGGCGATCTCCTTCTGGCGTGAGGCGCCGCGCGCCAGCAGGATGTTGGCTACGTTGGCGCAGGCGATCAGCAGCAGCAGGGCCACGGCGCCCAGCAGAACCAGCAGCGCCGGCCGGGTCTCGCCGATCAGGTCGTCCTGCAACGTGAGCAGGGTCGCGCGAGCCATGGCTTCGTCTTCGCCGTACAGCCGCCGCAGCCGCGCGGCGATGGTGTCCGCCTGCGCCAGCGCTTCGGCCCGCGTGGTCCCCGCCTTCAGGCGCGCGATGGTCGAGAAATAATGCGAATCGCGGCTGTCCGATTGATTCACCTCCGGGCGGAGCGGCTGTTCGGGAACCGCGTACCGTGCCGGCCTCCATGCCTCGCAGGCGGGAGGATATCGAAAGTACGGCGGCATGACGCCCACCACGGTCAGCGGCTCGCCGTCGATCTCGATGGCGCGGCCCAGTATCTCCGCGTTGCCCCCAAAGCGGCGCTGCCACAACGAGTAGCCCAGCACCACGGATCGCGCGCCGCCGGGCGCCTCCTGCTCCACGGTCAAGGTCCGCCCCAATTCCGCCGGGACTCCCATCACCGCGAAAAAGTCCGGCGTGACCGTGGCCCCGTCGATCCTCTCCGGCCGGTCCTGGCCGGTGAGGTTGAACGCCGTCTCGCGATAGGCCGCCAGGTGCTCGAAACTGGAATCCTGCCGGCGATAATCCAGGAAAGTCGCCGGCGACAGTGCATCACAATCGCTCCTGGCATTGCGCGCATAGAGCGCCATAATCCGCTCCGCATGGGGATAGGGCAGCGGCCGCAGCAGCGCGGTGTCGATGAGGCTGAAGATCGCCGTGTTGGCGCCGATGCCCAGCGCCAGGGTCAGCGCGGCGGCGGCCGTGAATACCGGATTCCGGCGAAGCGTGCGGAGGGCGTAGGCGAGATCCTTGCCGGCGGCATCCCACCACAGCCACCGGCGGCTCTCGTGGAACGTCTCCTCGGCCGCCGTTCGATTGCCGAACGCGCGGCGGGCGGCCAGTTCCGCGTCGGCTTGGGAAAGCCCTTCGCCGCGAAGCCGCGCCGCCTCGAGCGCGATGTGCGCGCGAATTTCCTCCGCGAAATCGTCCGCGTTGCGCTTCGGGCGGGACATGGCTAAGCCTCCTCCGTCCCGAGCACATGCCCGATCGCCGCCGCCAGCCGCCGCCACCGCGAGGTCTCTTTGATGAGTTCCCTCCGCCCGGTCTTGGTCAACCGGTAGAACCGGGCTTTGCGGTTGTTGTCCGACGTTCCCCATTCGGCTGCGATCCAGGCTTTGGTTTCCAGGCGCTGCAACGCCGGGTAAAGCGCTCCGTGCTCCACCAGCAGCTCGTCCTGCGACGTCTCCTGAATCGAGCGCGCGATGCCCTGGCCGTGCTGCGGCCCGAACAGCAGCGTGCGCAGGATCAGCACATCGAGCGTGCCCTGCAGGAGCGAGAGTCGTTCTTTTTCCGCTTGGGTTGGCATTTGACCCGAGTATAGGCGCCGCTCGGGTAAGGTGTCAACCGGAATTGCTCCCCGTTACACTGGGAAGGTACCCGTGAATACCAGGAGCGTCATCGTGATCGGCGGCGGCATCGTCGGTCTGGCCACCGCGTGGCGGCTGGGCCAGCGATTCCCCGGCGCGCGCATCACCGTGCTCGAAAAGGAAAGCGAAGTGGGCCGGCACCAGACCGGACACAACAGCGGCGTGCTGCATTGCGGGCTCTATTACCGGCCCGGCTCGGTGAAGGCGCGGCTGGCGGTGGAGGGCATTCGCCAGATGGTGGCTTTCTGCCGGGAAAATGGCGTCCCGCACGAGATTTGCGGCAAGCTGGTGGTGGCCGCCGACGAAAGCGAAGTGCCGCGCCTCCACGCCCTGGAAGAGCGCGGCGCGGCCAACGGCCTGGAAGGACTGCGCCGGCTCGGCCGCAAGGAGATGCGCGAGATCGAGCCGCACGTGGGCGGCGTCGCCGCGTTGCGCGTGCCCCAGGAAGGCATCGTGGATTACGCCCGGGTCTGCGCCGCGCTGGTGGGAAAGCTCACGGCCGCGGGCGCCCGCGTCGTGACCGGCGCCCGCGCCCGCCGCCTGCGGCACTCCGGCGCGGGGTGGGTCGTGGAAACGGGCGCGGGCGAATTCGCCGCCGACTTTCTGGTCAACTGCGCCGGACTCCACTCCGACCGCGTCGCCGAACTGGCCGGCGAGCGGCGCGAGGTCCGCATCCTGCCCTTCCGCGGCGAGTATTACCAGTTGCGGCCCGAGCGCCAGCACCTGGTACGCAACCTCATCTACCCCGTGCCCGACCCGCGGTTTCCTTTCCTGGGCGTGCATTTCACGCGCCTGATCCACGGCGGCGTCGAAGCCGGACCCAACGCCGTGCTGGCGTTCGCGCGCGAAGGCTACCGCAAAACCGACTTCAACGCGCGCGACCTCTGGGACGCGCTCACCTACCGCGGCTTCTGGCGATTCCTCGGGCGCTACCCTTCGATGGCCTGGTACGAGCTGCGCCGCTCCTTCAGCCGCGAGCTGTTCTGCCGGTCGCTGCAACGGCTGGTGCCCGAAATCCAGCCCGCCGACCTGGCCACCGGCGGCTCCGGCGTGCGCGCGCAGGCCATCGCGCCCGAAGGCGACCTGGTGCAGGATTTCCATTTCATCGCGCGCCCCAACGCCCTGCACGTGCTCAACGCGCCCAGCCCCGCGGCCACCGCATCGCTCGCCATCGGCGCCGAGATCGCCGCCATGGCGGCGCAGGCCGCCGCCGCATAGCGCCCATGACGGTGCGCGTGGAGTGCTATTCCGGATTCAAAGCCGATGAGCGTCCCCTGCGCCTCCAGCTTGGCGAGCGGTGGCTGGCCGTCGAGGAGGTGCTGGATCGCTGGTACGATCCGCGCGCCACGTTCTACCGCGTGCGCGCCGCGGACGGCTACATCTACATCCTCCGCCACTCGGAGCCGGACGACGTGTGGACGCTCGAATCCCTGCGGCGGCCTTCCGAGAGCGCTCCCTGAGACATGGGGCACCAATCCTGGCTGCCGCCGGCTCTCAGCCGGCGCGCGCTCCAAGCTGCCTGAAAGGCGTCCCCAGAGGGGACCCCGGTCGAGGTTGCCCGCCCCACAACGCGCGGGGTATATCCTGGATCAGGACTCATGCGGAAGCGAATCTTGTGCCTGGTCTTTGTTATGGGAGCATGCACTGGGCCGTGCGAGCCGCAGGATAGTAAGCCCCTTGACTCGAAGTCCGCAAGAACCGAATATTCGTTTTCAGTACGTTCTGGAAGACCGCCCCTCACTTTTCGCGTACAGATAGGGGAGAACGGGAAGATTGCCGATACCTTTGTTTTCCATCAGGGTGAGCAGGTGGCGTCTCAAACTCTTGTCTCGTGCCATAAAGAAATCGCTATGGAGCTGTACCCGGGAGAAGAAGATCTCAACCTGGTCGAACACGCCGATTTCAACTTCGACGGCTTTGAGGACGTGGAGCTTCTGCAATTCCGGCATCCCCACCTCGGCAAGTCGATTTTCTGCGTGTATCTCTGGGACGATAAGGCGGGACAATTTCGGTACGAACCGCAGATTCCAATGCCGGACCCGATTCCGCACCCTGAGAATAAGACCATCACCACCCACAACGAGTATTTCGGTGGTACGCAGAGCGACTCCGTCTACGTTTGGGTGGGACGCACTGTGACCGAGATCGCGACGTGGGGATTGGCTAATGAATACGGCATGCCGGGCGGAAATCCGAACTGTCCCTGGACGGCATATTGCTACAAACGAATCAACGGCAAGATGCGAACGGTGTCCATGAAGCGAACGGGCTGCGATGGCACGGACCCGCAGGAAGTGACCTGCACCCCTCCCCCGCTCAGCATGATCAACGCGCCCAAGGCCCGCCCGAAATAGCGTGCTCCGTCGCGACGGGCAGCATTGCCCGCTTCCAGCCTTGACAACACTAATGAATTAGTACTAAAACGCTTTGATATGCGTATACTGGTGTTGCTCGCGTGGGCCCTTTGCTGCGCCGCCCAGGAGGACGATCCGGCGGCGGGCATCCGGCCGCTGATCGAGGCGGGCAACGCCGGCTTCATGCGCGGCGATTACCCCGCGGCGCGGCAGTCGTTCGAGAAGGCCTGGGATCTGGCCCTGCAGACCGCGCCCGATAACCCGCTCCGCTATGACGTTCTCAAGCGGCTGACCAGCGTGCGCGCGGCTGCCGGAGAGTTCGCCGACGCGGACAGGTACCTGCAAATCGCCATGGACTGGCGCGAGACTATCGTCGGCCCGGACGATCCGAAGATGGTGGACGACATGCTCGTGTCGGTGGGGCTTTCCCGGGGCATGAAGGATTACACGCGGGCGCTCGCCATCCTTGGCCGCGTAATGGCCCGGCACGCGCGGGATTTGGGCTTTGGGAGCACGGCCCTGGCCGACGATTTCAGCCGCGAGGCGCAGATCTATGTGGAACGGGAGGACCCGGAGAGCGCCGCGAGGTCGCTCACCACCGCTCTGAGATATCGCACCCAGTCGGCCGGTGCGCTCGATGTATCGCTGGTCTACGATCTCGACCGGCTGGGCGGCGTGTACCTTACGCTGCGCGCCTACGATAAGGCCGAGGAGGCGTTCCGGCACGCCCTGGTGATCCGGGAAACGCTATTCGGCCGCGAGCATGGGGATCTCATCGCCTCGCTGGACGGCCTCTGCTACTCGCTGTTCGGCCAGAAGAAGTATGCGGAAGCGGAGCCGCTCTACCAGCGGCTGCTGGCGCTGTGGATCAAGTCGGTGGGCAAGGAGCATCCCATGGTGGCCATCGCGCTGGATAAGATCGCCGTCTTCTACGCGGACCAGAAAAAGTACGATCAGGCCAAAGAGGCCAGCGGCCGGGCCAACGCCATACGCGCGTATTCCCTGGCCACCGGGCTGTCGGTGGAAGCGGCGGAGCAGATCGGCGAGGGCAACAAGGAGCGAGCCACCGCCCTAATGGAGCGGGCGCTCGTGGTGCTGGACCCGCCCGATCCGGTTTACGATGAGCTGCGCGCGCAGACCGAGAAGATCGTCAAAAGCCTCGATCCGAAAGTCCAGCCGAAAACGCCGCCGCCGAAAAAGAAGCCGTAAGGCGGCCGCTACGCGCGGCTACTTCATTCCGCGCTTCATGGCGGACTCGACTTTCTTGAAGCCGGTGGGGACGGCGAATTGCGAGTCGTCGACCGCGCCCGATGAGAACCCGCTCCGTTCCACCTGCATCTCGAGCAGCGAGCCGGGCGAACCGGAAGGCGGCGGTTGGGAGCCTTGCGCGGAAGCCTGATCGTTGGCTGCCGGCTTCTTTTTGCCGAGGCCGAATTTGCCGCCCAGCAGGCCGCCGATGGAAGGCTTTTCCGGCGGCGGCTGTTGTGGCTGCTGCGCGGCCGGCGGCTGGTTGGCCGTGTCCGCAGGCGCGGCGCCGGGCTGGCCCTCCATGGTCATCACCACGGTTTCGAACACGGGCATGCCGTCCAACTTGGCCATTTCCTTGGCGATTTCGGCCATGCCTTTGGCCGCGTCCGGGCGGTTCATCATGCCGCTGCCGCCGGGCGTCCAGCCGAGTTTCTCGGCCATCCTCCGCTGAAAATCGCGGACTTCGTTGTAGCCGGGCGCGGCGGGGGCGATCCACTCGTGGGTCGTGATCACCATGGAGCCTTTCTGGCCACTCTGCTGATCGGTGCTCTCCATCTCCATCCGGAATACCATCTCCTTGGCTTCCATCCCCGCTATCTGCTTGGTGTTGCCCGTGCTCTTGCTGGAGACTTTGAAATCCATCTGGGGTTTGTCGGCGCTCTTCTCCTTCATCTTTTGCGCCGCCTGCTCCATCATCTGCTTCATTTCCTCGAAGGTCATGACCGACCAGTTCTTCTTTTGCAGGTCGATGGTGGTGATGGTCTGGCTGCCGAGGTCGATGACCGTGGCCGTGGTGGCGCTGCGATGCACCATCTTGTCGCCCTTCACCGCCACCGAGCCTTGCATGGGCTCGCGCGCCTGTTTGGAAAACACGCCGGCGACCTTCATGGCGGCGGCCGCCATGCCGCCGGTGATGGTGCTGACCTCCTGGTAGCTGAAATCCGCCGGCAGCAAGGACGCCGCCAGAAGCATAATTCCGATAAGCGACAGGACTCTACGAGACATTGGGATCTCCTGATCGCTCTATCGTACCGCGATTGGCTGCGCCTGCTGCAACCTCACGCCTTGACGAAGGTAGTCAATCCGCGCCGCGTGCGTTCCCGGAGCTGGCAATCGCGTAGGGTATCGGCGAGCGATTCCAGGTTGGGGATGCCGTAAAGATAGAACTTGTCGAGCTCCGCATCGGACGAAAAGAGGCGGAGCGCGCAATGCCCCGTGAGTCTCATGCCGATCGGTTTGTGGAGCTCGAAGTGGTCGATGCGAAACACCTCCAGGTTCTCTTGTACCTTGGACAGCAGGCCCAGCTCGAGCTTGATGCGCTGGGTCGTGATCTCGTACTTCTTGCCGATGCTCTTGAACCAGTAATACAGGTAGGTCAGGGCGATGGCCAGGAGCGCGCCGAGAGCGATCCAGCCCATAGCCACGGCCGCCAGGTAGACGAGCACCGCGGCAACGCCCAGGATCACTATCACCGGTACCAACTGGCTGGCACTGTAGATTACCGCGGGGTGCCCCATGTACAGGTCCTTTTCCACCTCCGCCTGTTGCGCCGCGGCATGCGCCGTCAAATCCGTGTTGCAGAAACGGCACTTCAGGGCCACCGCCTTGATGGTCTCCCCGCACACCGGACAGGGCTTGGTATCTCCGTCCATCTCGCGCCTCCTTTCCGCTCCGGGAGAAGCCCGGACAGACTCAGGTATACACGTTTTAGGCTTGCGGGGCAACTGGTCTGGCAGCACCCGCGCCTCTCTGCTAACGATTCGATAACACCTGTCGATGGGCCCGATTGAAGTTTCTTAATTTCACAATGGCCATTCCTGTGCTACATGTTGAAACAAGGGCGCCCCTGGCTGACGTCCAATGATACAGGGACGGGTGGGAGACCATGCGGGACGCAAGATACATCGCGATACCGGGAAGCAAGATGCACGAGCTGCCACCGCTGCTGGTGCATGCCGTCGCCGATCGCGCGCGCGGCGAGGACGCCGGCGATCTGACCTCGGTGATGCTCGAAGCCGAGGACATGCTGGCCGCGGGCGATGCCGGCCCGGAGGTCTGGGAGCAGCGCAAGTTCGATCTGGCGGTGCAGCTCACCGAGCGTTACCGGGGGCTGCTGTCGCACTGGCTGTGGGGCGATTCGGTGCTGGAGTGGATCCGGCAGTGCGAGATCACCTTCGAGGGCGAGGACACGCTGCGCCAACTGCTGCATCCGGACGTTTGGCCGCACGCCAGCCGCGCCAGCTTCGTCACCCTGCTGATGGACAAGCACGTGCCGACCCACGGGGTGGCGCTCGAAAAAGCGGTGGGCTTGCGCCTGACCTTCCGCCAGCCGCCGCCCATCGACTGCTTCTCGAACCAGTTCCTGCTGTATCTGAATGCCACGGTGGCCGACACCGCCTACCAGACGTGGTCCCACCTGATCCCGCATGCGCTCGCGCTGTTTCCGCCGGAGCGGTTTCACTTCCAGGTGCTGGACGTCGACGCGGAGTGAGCCGCTCCGCGCGCGGATATAATCGAGCAATGGCTCATACGCGCCGTGAAGTGCTCGCCGGGAGTCTGCTGGCGTTGTGCGCCCGCCGCTTGCGGAGCGTGCCCCTCGCCGCGATCCAGCTCGGAGTCACTACCGACGAGATCGATGACGATCTCCTGACGGCCGTCCGGTTTCTCAAGCAGTACGGGCTTTCCTGGGCCGAGGTGCGCAACCTATGGGGCCCCTACCACACCGAACAGCCCATGGAGAAGATTCGCGAAGCGCGTTCCATTTTCGATGAACACGGCATCCGGGTATCGGTTGCGGACACGGGGTTCTTCAAGGTTCCGCTGCCGCCCGACACGCCCGTTGGCCGCCAGAGACTGGAAGAGCAGTGGGCGCTGCTGTCCCGCTCCATGGAGCGGGCCAAGGCTTTCGGGACGGACCGCATCCGTGTGTTCACCTTCATGCTGGGACCGGGCGAGAGTACGTCGGAACAGAGCTATGCGCGCATTTACGAACTGCTGGGCGAGGCGGCGCGGCGGGCGAAAGGCTTCCGCCTGGCGGTGGAGAACATCGGCGGCGGCCACGTCGCCACCGGGGCACAGGCGGGCGATCTCCTGAAGCGCGTCAAAGACGGGAACGTGGGCATCGCGTGGGACCCGAACAACGCCGGCCAATCCGGCGAGCGGGCTTTTCCCGGCGGCTACCGCGCGCTGGACCCGGCGCGCATTTTCCACGTGCACCTGCGCGACTACAAAAAGCAGCCGGACGGCAAGGTGGTGTGGACCGCCGTGGGCCAGGGCGAGTTCGACAACCTCGGCCAGATCCGCGCCCTGCGCCAGGACGGCTACCAGGGAACCTACACCCTGGAGACGCACTGGCGGGACCCCAAGGGCAAGCTGTACTCCACCGAGACCTCGTTGCAGGCGCTGCTGAAGGTGATCGAGCAGGTGTGACGCGCGTCCTACGTATCCAGCGCCAGACCGATGCGGCGCAGGCCCTCGCGAAACATCTCCGTATTCACGCCCATACCGACGCGGATGTGGCCCGGCATGCCGAAGAAACGGCCGGGCACGGCGGAGGTTTCGTACTCCGCCCGCAGGCGGGCCAGAAACGCCTCCGCGTCGCCGTTGCGCAGGTTGATAAACGAGGTAGTCCCGAAGTTCGTGCGCGGGGCGGAGATCGCCGCGTGCCGGTCCAGGAATTCGTCGAGCAGCAGGCGGTCTCGCTCGACGATCTGGCGCGCGCGCTCGCGAATGGGGGCAAGGTGCTGAAACGCGGCGACGCTGAGCAGTTCGCCGGGATGCACCGGCGTGGCGGCGAACAGGTTGTTCAGTTGCCGCATGGCGCGCGCCAGATCGGGCTCCGCCAGAATCCAGCCGCAGCGCAGCCCGCTCAAGCCGTAGACCTTGGTCAGGCTGCTGGTGACCACCACCTCCGGGCCAAGGTGAAACGCCGTGCGCGGCGTGTCTTCGTAGACCGCGTCGAGGTAGACCTCGTCGACCAGTACGCGCGCGCCCACGCCTCGCGCCAGGTCCACCACATCGCGCAGCACCGCTTCCGGCGCCAGGACGCTCGAGGGATTGTGCAGGTTGGTGCCCACGATCAGCCTGGTCTTTGGAGTGATCGCGCGCCGGACCGCGGCCGGGTCGAGCGCGTAGCCGCTCTCTTCGGTCCGCGCGAATCGCTTCACCGCGGCGCCGATGTAGCGCGCCGCGTCCACCAATAATCCGTAGGCGGGGTGCTCGATCAGTACTTCGTCACCGGCCTCGAGCAGCGTCGCCATGGCCAGATAGTTGGCCATGGAGGTGCCCTCCGCGGTGACCACGCATTCCGTGTCCACGCCCGATTTTTCGGCGATGGCACGCTGTAGCGGGAGGTAGCCATACCCGTCGTCGCCGTTGATTTCAAGCTGCGCCCAATCGAACGGCAGCTCGCGCAACGGGAAGGCGCCCACGCCGCTGGTGGCCAGGTTGAAGCGGGCGCGGCTCGCGGTCTTGGCCCAGTGCATGTAGTCGGAATGTTTGTGTCTCATGACGCGGGCCGCGCGCTGCGGCTCCAATACAAATATACGGGAATGCCGGTCAGCAGGATCAGCAGGCCGATGGCGCTGTTGGCGGGGTTGCTCCACACGGTGCTGGCCACGATGGCCAGGCAGGCGAGCACGAACAGCGCGGTGGTGTAAGGATGGCCGGGCACGCGATAGATGCCGCCGCCGGACGCGCGGCCTTCTCGCCGGCGGAGAACGAACAGCGACGCGGCTATCATCGAGAACAGAATGAAATCCACCGACACTTCGAAATTCAGGATCTGCTCGTATTTTCCCAACAGGGCGATGATGGTGGCGGCGATGCCTTGCAGCACGATGGCCACCGCGGGCGCCCCGGTGCGCGCGGAAAGGCGGCCGACGCTGGCGAAGAACAGGCCGTCGCGCGCCATGGCGTAATACACGCGCGGCGCGGTGAGAATGCCCTGGCTCAAAAAGCCGAGCGTCGAGACCGCGATGCCCACGGCGATCCACCGCGCGCCGCTCTCGCCCAGCGCCGCGCGCATCACCGCCGACGCCGGGGTGCGCGTCGCGGCTAGGCCGGCCGGCCCCAGCACCTTCACGCACACGAAATTCGCCGAAAGATACAGCAGCACCACTCCCGAGACGCCCAGGACGAGGCCGCGCGAAAGATCGCGGCGCGGGTCGCGCATCTCCGCGGCCACGAAGCTGGCGGTCTGCCATCCGCCGTACGCGAAAGCGATCGGCGTCATGGCCGCCCCGATGGCCGCTACCAGGCCGAAGGAGACCGGCCGGTCCAAAAGCGGCAAGGGGTGGATCCGCCCGCCGCCCAGGGCCAGGCCGAGCACCACCATGCCCGCGATAGCCGCCGCTTTCGTGAGCATGAGCGCGCTCTGCACATTGCTGCCCGCGCGCACGCCGAGGCAGTTGATGGCCGTTAGCCCCAGCAGCGCGGCGGCGGCGATCGCGCCATCGCTCCACCGGGCGCCCGAGATCTCGCGGAAGTAGCGCGCGAAGGTCACGGCCACCGCGGCCATCCCGCCCGTCTGCGTGACCAGCAGCAGCACCCATCCATAGACGAAAGCCACCGCCGGATGCCAGGCCACGCGCAGGTACAGGTAGTTGCCGCCCGCGCCCGGCAGGCGGGTGGCGAGTTCGGCCCAGATGAACGCGCCCAGCATGGCCAGCGCGCCGCCAGCCAGCCACACGCCCAGAATCAGGAAGGGCGTGTGCACGTGCAGCGCCACCACGTAGGGGTTGATGAAGATGCCGGAGCCCACGATGCCGCCCATCACGATCATGGTGGCGTCGAACAATCCGAGCTGGCGGCGCGGCCGGGCGGCGTCCAAGGGTGTAGTCTACTACGCCCCATCGTTGCAGCGGGCTATTCGAAGTTCTTGCGGAACTCTTCGAACGCGCGCTTCAATTCCGCCAGCTCCGCCTCCAGCCGGTCCAGCCGCTGGCGATCGCCCGGCGCGCGATCGGCGGCGGGCGCCGCTTCCTCCGCCAACGCCGCCAGCTCCACGTCGCCCGAAAACAGGTGCGCCCAGCGCTGTTCCTTGAACCCGGCCTGGCGCGGCAGCTTCTTTACGAATTCCAGTTCCGCCAGCCGGTCCAGCGTGCTCTCCACCCCTTCCAGGTCGTCGAACGTGTACAACCGCTCGCTGCGGCCGCGCAGTTCCCCAGGGGTCTGCGGACCGCGCAGCAGCAGCACGCAGATCACCGCCGCTTCGCGCCTGCCCAGGTTGAACTTCTCGGTGAAGCGCTGGGCCTGCTTCGGCACGCGGCTGTCTTTGCCCGTGATGCGCAGCGCCAGGCCCTTGGCGCGCAGCCCCTGGAGCGCCTCCTCCACCGTGTCTTCGTCGTAGGAGACCACCGGCTCGCGGTTGGTTTTCTGGTTGCAGGCATTCACCAGGGCATTCAGGGAAAGCGGGTAGTACTCCGGAGTCGCCACCTCCTTTTCCATCATCGCGCCGAGTACGCGCGCCTCCGCCGCATCCATTTGCCAGTCCATGTTTCCAGTTTACGTTGTTATGATGGAAACTCAGTGATGCCGCAAGAATGGTTGCCGCACGAAGGACCGGCCACGGCGCAGTGCGCCGCGCGCGATCCCGGAGAGGCCGTTTCCGAGGCGAGCGAGCTTCGCGCGGCGCGCGAGCGATCCGCCGAATCCCTGTTCTCCCGGCAGGCATCGGAGGGCTTCTGGTGCGGCGAGCTGACCGCCGACACCACGCTCGAATCCGACTACATCCTGTTGCAGCTCTGGCTCCACCAGCCGCGCGGGGCCGAGTGGAACCCGCCCACGCGCGGGCGCATTGCTAAGGCGGCGCGCTCCATACTCGAACGCCAGTTGCCCGATGGCGGCTTCAATATCTATCACGGCGGCCCGGCGGAAATCAGCGCCACGGTGAAGGCCTACTGCGCGCTCAAACTCGCCGGCTTCGCCCCGGACGGCGAGCCGCTCGGCCGCGCCCGCGAGCGCATCCTGGCCCTCGGCGGTTTGCAGGCCGCCAACAGCTACGTCAAGATCAATCTCAGCCTCTTCGGGCTCTATCCCCGCAGGCACGCGCCTTCGGTGCCGCCCGAAATCGTCATGCTGCCGGGCAACGTGCTCTACGAAATGTCGTCGTGGACCCGCTCCATTGTAGTGCCGCTCTCCATCGTGCAGGCCCGCGGGGCCAACCGCCGCGCGCCCGACGGCTTTACCATCGACGAGCTGCTGCTTCCCGGAGTCAGTCTGGCCCTCCCCCGGCGCAAGGGGCTGGCCGTGCTGTTCCATCATCTCGACCGCGTCTTCAAGGTGTGGGAACAGCGCGGAAGCGAGCGCGTTCGCGCCGCCGCCATCCGCGAGGCCGAGCATTGGGTTCTCGACCGCACGCGCTTCACCGAAGGGCTGGGCGCCATCTTCCCGGCGATGATGTACTTCATCATGGCGCTCGACGCGCTGGGCTATGCCGAGGATCACCCCGACCGCGTCGATGCCGTCCGTCATTTCGAAGCGCTCATGATCGAGACCGCGGACCGCTTCACCTTCCAGCCCGCCGTCTCGCCCATCTGGGACACCGCCATCAGCGCGTTCGCGCTGGGAGAAGCCGGATTTGCCGGCGATCCGCGCATGGTGCGCGCCGCCGACTGGCTTCTCGCCAAGGAGGTCCGCCGCAAAGGCGACTGGTCCATCAAGCGCCCCGGCACAGAGCCCTCCGGCTGGGCCTTCGAATTCGCCAACGAGTTCTACCCCGATATCGACGATACCGCCATGGTCCTGCTGGCCCTGCTCCACGCCCGCGGCTCCAATCCGAAAGCCCAGGCGGCGGCCGTCGAGCGCGCCGTCAAGTGGCTGCTGGCCATGCAATCCCAAGATGGCGGCTGGGCAGCCTTCGATGTGGACAACAACTGGGCGGTCCTCACCCGCGTTCCCTTCGCCGACCACAACGCCATGCTCGATCCCACCTGCCCGGACATCACCGGGCGCGTGCTGGAGGCGCTTTGCCGTTACGGCCTGGGCGGGCACGACGCCGTGCGCCGCGGCGCCGCCTACCTGCTTCATGCCCAGGAGGAGGACGGAAGCTGGTACGGCCGCTGGGGCGTGAATTACATCTACGGATCGTTCCTGGCCATGCGCGGCCTCGCCGCCGCCAACGTTCCCGGCGCGCGCGATGCCATCGCCAAAGCCGCCCGCTGGTTGCGCGCCATCCAGAATCCCGATGGCGGCTGGGGCGAATCCTGCGACAGCTACGCGCGCGACCGGTTCGTCTCCGCCCCCAGTTGCGCCTCGCAAACCGCATGGGCCGTGCTGGGCCTGCGGGCCGCGGGCGAGGGCGACTCCAGCGAGGCGCGCCGCGGCGTGCGGTATCTGCTGGACCGCCAGAACCCCGGCGGCACCTGGCCCGAACAGGCCTCCACCGGCACCGGCTTCCCCAACGTCTTCTACCTGACGTTCGCCTTGTACCGCGACTACTTTCCGCTGCTGGCCCTGGCCCGCTTGTAGCCCCGTGTCCGCCGCCCCCAATCCGAGCCGAAGATGCGGACTCATTTCTGCAGGAAAAAATTCCCCACGAACATGGCGTCGATGCCCGACGAGTAGAAACTGCGCACCGCGTCGCGCGGCGTGCAGACCAGTGGCTCGCCGAAGAGATTGAACGACGTGTTGTAGAGCACGGGCAGCCCGGTGGACTCCCCGGCGGCGTGCAGCAGCTTCCAGTACAGCGGGTTTTCCTCGCGGTCCACGGTGTGCACGCGGATCATGTCGCCCGCCAGAATCGCCGCCGCGAATCGCTCGCGGTGCTCGGGCTTCACGCGTCCCACGGTCGAAAGGTAGCGCGCGTTGGGTCCGGTTTCAAAATATTGCCCGCTCAATTCCGCGGGCACCGAGGCGGCGAATTTGCGGAAGGGCTCCCGGTGCTTGATGAAGATGTTGAGGTTCTCGGTGGAGTAGGCGTCGAGCGGCGAAGCCAGAATGCTGCGGTTGCCCAGCGCCCGCGCGCCGAACTCCATGCGTCCGTGCATCCACGCCACGATCTTGCCGTCGTTCAACTGCTCCACCGCCCGGCGGATCAATTCCTCGGTGGTCATCAGGTAGTGGAACCGCAGCTTGCAATTCTCCAGCACCTGCTTGATTTCGGGCGGCGTGTAGGCCGGCCCCAGGCACAGGGTAGCGAGCGCGACGCGCTTCTCCTGGCGGTACGTGACGTGCCAGGTCTCGAGCACCGCGCCGATGGCGGTCCCGGCATTTCCCGCAGCGGGCTGCACGAACACGTTTTCGTACCCGGAATGGTTCTCGAGCGCCGCCACCAGGAGCGCGTTCAGCCCCAGGCCGCCCGCCAGGCACAAATTGCGGCCCTGCCCGGCCATGCGCACGCATGCCGCCTCCACCGCGCCCTGGATGCCGGCGGCGATGTGCGCGCGCAGCGCCTCGGGAACCGGCGCGCCGTCCTTCAACCCCAGCCGCTCGTAAAAGCGCGCGCCGAATCCGCCGCGGCTCAGCCGTTCGGTGCTGAAATACGACCGGTCGGGGCGCGGCCCGGCATCGGAGGCGCACAGAATTTCCTGAAACAGATTCAGGAAGCGGCCGTCGCCCGCCACCGACAGCCACTGCACCTTATGTTCGTCGGCCTGGGCTTCAAAGCCCAGCAGTTCGGTGACGCGCCCGTAGAGGTCGCCGAGCGAATCCGGGAAGTACTGCTCCTGCTCGAGCGTCATCCCGGTGCCGTGCGCCTGCCAGCGTGCGCCGCAGCGCAGGTCGCCCCACTGGTCGAGCGTCAGCACCGTGGCTTCCGCGAAGGGCGAGGGATAGTAGGCCGAAGCGGCGTGCGCCCGATGGTGTCCCAGCATCACGATGCGGCTGGCGGGAAACTGCGCGCGCAGCTTCAGGTGAAAATCCGATTCCGGAATGGGGCGCACGATGGCCACCGCGTTCACCTGCTCGGCGCGCGCGCCCGCCAGTTCCAGGCAGGCGGCGATGGAACGCTCCGGCAGGGAGCGCTGCCCGCCCCATTGCACCTGGCGGCGCATCAGCTTGGATTCTTCGACGGCGGCCACCAGTTCGCCATCCTTCAGAATGGCGCTGGCGGCATCGCCCAGGATCCCGCCGATCCCGAGAATGATCACGCCTTGCCCTTCTCCCGCTTCTCGATCCTGGCCCAGGTATCGCGTAGCCCAGCGGTCCGGTTGAACACCAGGCGTCCCGCCGCCGAATCCGCATCCACGCAGAAGTAGCCCATCCGCTCGAACTGGTAGCGGCTCCCCGCGGCCGCTCCGGCGAGCGACGGTTCGAGCTTCGCGCCGCGCAGCACTTCAAGCGATTGCGGATTCAAATTGGAGGTGAAGTCCTCGCCTTCGGCGGTCTGGTTGGGGTCTTCCTTGAGGAACAGGTTATCGTACAGGCGCACCTCGGCGTCCACGGCATGCGCCGCCGAGACCCAGTGGATGGTGGATTTCACTTTGCGGCCGTCGGGCGCATTGCCGCCGCGCGTGGCCGGGTCGTAGGTGCAGTGGATCTCCCGAACCGCGCCCGTCGCGGGGTCCTTCACCACTCCGGTGCAGGTTACGAAGTAGGCGTAGCGCAGGCGCACTTCGCGGCCCGGGCTCAGGCGGTAATACTGCTTGGGCGGGTCTTCGCGGAAATCCTCCTGCTCGATGTAGAGCACGCGCGAAAACGGCACTTGGCGAGTGCCCGCGGCGGCGTCTTCCGGATTGTTCACCGCCTCCATCTCCTCGGTCTGGTTCTCCGGATAGTTGTCGATCACCACGCGCAAGGGCCGCAGCACGGCCATCACCCGCGGCGCGCGCTTGTTCAGATCTTCGCGCACGTGGTGTTCCAGCAGCGCCAGCTCGATGGTCCCGTTGGTCTTCGATACGCCGATGGCGTTGCAGAAATTGCGGATCGCCTCCGGCGTGTAACCGCGCCGCTTGATGCCGGCGAGCGTGGGCATGCGCGGATCGTCCCAGCCGCTCACGCGACCCTGCTGCACCAGCGTGAGCAGCTTCCGCTTGCTCAGCAGCGTGTAAGTGAGGTTGAGCCGGTCGAACTCGATCTGCTGGGGATGGTAAATGCCCAGTTGCTCCACGTACCAGTCGTAGAGCGGCCGGTGGTCCTCGAATTCGAGCGTGCAGATGGAGTGCGTGATCCGCTCGATGGCGTCCGACTGCCCGTGGGCGAAGTCGTACATGGGATAGATGCACCACTGGCCGCCGGTGCGGTGATGCTCGGCATGCACGATGCGGTACATCACCGGATCGCGCATGTTGAGATTGGGCGAGGCCATGTCGATCTTGGCGCGCAGCGTGCGCGAGCCATCGGGGAATTCGCCGGCGCGCATGCGCGCGAACAGATCCAGGTTTTCCTCCACGGAGCGATTGCAATACGGGCTCTCGCGGCCGGGTTCGGTCAACGTGCCGCGATACTGGCGGACCTGGTCGGCGGTCAGATCGCACACGTACGCCTTGCCCGATTGGATCAGTTGCACGGCCCACTCGTACAACTGTCCGAAGTAATCCGAGGCGTAGAACAGCCGGTCCTCCCAGTCGAAACCGAGCCACTTGACGGTCTCCATGATGGAGTCGACGTACTCGGTCTCCTCCTTTTCGGGATTGGTGTCGTCGAAGCGCAGGTTGGTCTTGCCGCCGAACTCCGCCGCCAGCCCGAAGTTCAGGCAGATGCTCTTGGCGTGCCCGATATGCAGATAGCCGTTCGGTTCCGGTGGGAAGCGCGTCTGCACGCGCCCGCCGAACTTGTCGCTCTTCAGGTCCGCAATAATGATGTCGCGGATGAAATTGGAAGGGCCGTCTGAACTCATATGGGTTTCAACTTTTCCATTGCCTGGCCGATCCGTTGGAGGCTGGTTTCGCGGCCCAGCACGGCGAGGGTGCCAAACAGCGGCGGCGCCGTTTTGCGCCCGCACACGGCCACGCGGATGGGCTCGAACATCTGGCCGGCCTTGAGGCCCAGCTCTTCGGCGGCGCGCCGCAATGCCGCTTCCAGGCCGTCGTGCGAAAACTCCGCCTTGGCCAGGACTTCGCCGGCCCGCTGCAACGCGCGCAACGCCATGGCGGAGTCGCCTTTCTTGGGGATCAGCTCGGCGGCGTCGTAGGGCGCCAATTGTTCGACGAAGAAAAAATCGGCCGCCGCCAGCACGTCGCCCAGCAGCTTGATGCGCTCCTGGATCAGCGGCGCGATTTGCGCCATCTTGCCCGCGTCCACCTGGTGGCCGGCGGCGCGCACGAAGGGCAGCAACCGCTCCGCCAGCTCCTCCACCGGCATGGTACGGATCAGTTCGGCATTGAAGTGCGCCGCTTTAGGGTCGAACGGATCGGCTTCGGCGAAGTTCACCACCGCGTTGCTGCGGTTGATGCCTTCGAGCGAAAACGCGTCGATGAGCTCCTGGCGCGTCATGCGCTCGCGGTCGTCCTTGGGCGACCAGCCCAGCAGACACAGAAAATTGATGAACGCGTGCGGCAGGAAACCGGCATCGCGGTACGTGGTGACGCTCACCACCGGCCCGTGGCGCCGCTTGGAGAGCTTGGTGCCATCGGGCGCTACCAGCAGCGGCAGGTGCGCGAACTGCGGGGCGGGCACGCCGGCGGCCTCGAAAATCAGCACGTGCTTGAAGGTGTTGGTCAGATGGTCCTGCCCGCGGATGATGTGGCTGATTCCGAGGTCCGCGTCGTCGGCGCAGGAGGCCAGATGGTAAGTGGGCATGCCGTCGGAGCGCAGCAGCGCGAAGTCCTCGATATCGGCGGTGGATTTCGCCTGCTCGCCATACACGCAGTCGGTGAAGCGCACCTGCCGCTCGCGGTCGCGCGGCACGCGGAAGCGAAGCGCGAAGGGCTCGCCGGCGGCGGCGCGGCGGTCGCTCTCAGCGCGCGGCATCTCGCGCATCCCGGCGTGGAACAACCAGGTGCCATGCGCTCCCGATTTTTCGCCCTCGGCCGCTTCGGCGGGCGTGAAATCGCGATACGCGAGGTCCTTTGCAAGGATCGCTTCCGCCATCCGCTGGTGCAGCGCGAGCCGTTCCGACTGCCGGTACTCCTCGTCCCAGCCCAGGTCGAGCCACCGCAACCCTTCGTAGATGGAGGTCAGAGAGGCTTCCGTGTTGCGTCCCACGTCGGTGTCGTCGATGCGCAGGATCATGGCGCCGCCCATGCGGCGGGCATACAACCAGTTGAAGATGAAGGTTCGCGCGCTCCCTATGTGCAGAAAGCCCGTGGGAGAAGGCGCAAAGCGGACTCTGGGCATGGAATTGTAAGTATAACAAGCCCGGCCGGGCGCCCTCTTTCGCGGCTGACCACCCGGTGCGGGGACGATTCATGTAATTTGTGCGGGCAGGGGGTGTAACCGCTACCCCGCCCCATGAGCAAGAGGGGAGATTTCGGGGTTAAACCGTACTTCCGGGGCGGTTGGCACGGCGGTTGCTCTTGATCAGGCAGTTGAAGTGGCGCGACCGGTGGGGCCGGTGTCCGTTCGCAAGAACAAAACGCCGGCTCCCACCGGTTTTCGTTTTGTCCGGGGCGTGTTTCCGCCACCTCCCGGAATTGCGTGTGCGCTACCGCTTACGGTAGCGCGCCCCAGGGGTGAGCGTTACGCCCGTCCGCGACAAGGCGGCCTCACCGGTGAACTCGTATTCGCCAATCGCGAACCAACACTGGGGCGATCGAATACCGGTGGCCTCACCAAAGTAGAGAGCGTTCTCCTGCGTTTCAAACACAGCGGACTTCAATTCCACCGCGCACTCCCCCGTTTTGGACTTCATTGCCCACAAAGCGTATTCGCGTTCGAACGAGAAGATCCCATACAGTACCGGGAACCGTCCTGTTGAGGAAGTGGAGCCATGCATGGCCGCTCCGGTGTCGACGAAGTTCGCCGTCGTCGGAGACTGGTACGGGCGCTGCCTGCCGGTTTGGTCGACCACAGGAGCCCCGCTGTAGAACTCGATCTTATTCTGCGGAGACGTGCGCACCGCGGTCACAGCGGGCATTCCGAACATCGCATTGATCGCGGCCGAAAGGAGGAAGTCCTGCTTCTTGTCTGGCTTGAAATCCTCTGGCTGGTGTCTAAAAAGGCCGATGCCCCTCACCCGGTGTGGATAGGCTTCGTCGCCGACCTTGAAGCCGGCCGGCCCGTTTAGTTCCACCTCGAAAGATGCCCCCAGTTGCGCGGGGGAGAGTACCACCGGCGTGTCTTTCACTTCGATGATCGCGCCTGCCGGAGGCGGCCCGGCAGAGGACGGATCCTGAGCAAGTCCTGGGACCGCTACGGCGGCAAAGGCCACGAGCGGGGCGCTGCTCATGACCGCAGCGAGCCAGGTCCCCTTCTTTGTCACGTTCATTCGAGACCTCCTACCTTTGCTTACGCCTGCAAGCTTGTGCCACTTGCAGAAAAGCAAATACTGGAACAGGAGCTTACAGACAACTTAGTAAGTCGATTTGGTCTGTCACCTTAGACGCCACTGCGGGGCAGCGGATGACCAGGTTCCAGACAACTCCGATGAGGATAATAGCATGGATTTCTCTCAATTCCAATTCCGGCCCGGCAGGTGGTGCATGCGCGCCTCGTGTTTAGGACTATTTGCCTTGCCCGGCCCGCGGCCCGGCGGGCGCTGCGCTCGATCTTCTGCCTGCGGGTGGCGGCGGTGGAGCGGGTACAGCCCGGTTGAGCCCCGCCTGCGCGATACCCCGGCGGGGGCCTGCCCTACGGCAGCACCCACATCGCCGCGCGCCAGAAGTTGAACTTCTTTTCGGCGGGATTGAGCACGCTGACCTGGCAGTCGTATTTGCCCGGCTGCAATTTGCCCAGCGGCACGCTGAAGCGCACCGGCAGCGCCTTGGATTTCGCGTCCAGGCCTTCCTTCACCACCAGCGGGTCGGTCTCGAACGCCTTCACCTTTCCGCGATAAAAGCTCACTGTGGCTACGATCGGCTGCGTGGTCTCCGCCGAAGGCTCGTAGGTCTCCAGGTAGACGTACATGTCCTGGGCCTTTTTGAATACGCGCGTGACGCTGGGAATCAGCTTCTGGTTATCCTGCACCAAGGGGTTCGAGGCCAGCAGTTTCTTGTCTTTCTCGGCCGTGTAGACCGCCGCGCTGAGGGCCTCGCGCTGGTTGCTCAACACCACCGAGCTGATGGGCAGCAGGCGCTGATCGGTGGTGAGATCGGGGATCGCGAACTTGTGTTCGAAGGTGCCTATCTTCCCGGTCTCGTTGTCGCGCGCCAGGAACTTCATGGTGTAGACCCCCGGCGGCAGGGTGAAGCCGGTGTCGTAGGCCAGGGGCCGCTCGGCCAGGCGGAGGGCGGCCTCGCCCTTCAGCTTCACTTCCACAAAGTCGCGCACGTTACCTTTGATCTCGCCCTTGGCGTCCTTCACCTGTCCGATGAAGTCCAGGCGCGTGCTTTCGGCGCCGCCGTGCCGCGCCAGTTGCAGCTCACTGCCGGGAATCTTCACCTCCACGGGGACGAAATACCGGTCGCGCGCCAGGCGGAAGTAATCCACTTCCATGGCGCCGGAAATGTCCGTAATCGGGTCGCCCAGCATCAGCGCTTCCTGCAACTGCCGCTCCTTGTCGGAGGAGTCGAACTTCTTGAACTCTTTGGAAGCGAAGTATCCGGTACGGTAATCGAGCTTGGCTGAGAGGTCCTTGTTGACGGCCACCTTGATGCGCCGGTAGTGGCCGTCGAGCGCCGCGTTGGTGCTGTAGTAGCCGACAATGTAGTAGCTCGAGATGTCCTTCTGCGCCTGGACGATTCCCATAGCCAGGTCGTTGCTGTCGAGCAGCGCCTTGCCACCAGTGTCGGCCGCCAGCGTGAACAGGGTCTCCTGCTGGCTCTGGAAATTCCCGGTGGCCGAGCGGGCCGAACTGCCGGAGTACATGCCCTGGCCGCCCGGGGAGCCCTTGGTGGCATCGCCCAGCGGGGCGCTGGCCATCAGCCCGCGCGCGTCGATGGGGTAGAAGGCCACGTTGCTGCGGATGGCGGCGTTGATGGTGGCGCGCAACTGCGCTTCGTTGTCCACGCCGGTCTTGGACATGCCGCTGGCGAAGTACACCAGCGCCTTCTTTTCGGCCAGCGACGCCAGCATCTTGACCGCCGATTCCAGCGCGGCCAACTGCCGGTCGGTATTGAAAATGTTGAACTCGGTGTCGTCCTGCGTGAAGGCCGCCCCGGCATCCTCGGCGCTGTCGTCGCTCACCGTGTTGGCCATGTCGCTGCCTTCGCCGATCACCAGGTTCTTGACATCCCTGGTCAACTGGTCGCGGTCGTCGGTGAAGTCTTCCACCAGCTTGAGATCGGTCGAGAAGGTCATGATGGCCATCAGGTCCGATGGCGTCATCTGCGTCTTGATGAACTTCAGCGCGGAGCCCTGGGCGCGCATCTGGTCCTGGATGGGCATGCCGATCAGGTCGAAGAACATCACCATCAGGCGGCGGTCCTTATACTTGATCTCACCGGGCCGGGCGGGCGCAATCTGCCGGGCGGTCACCGGCTTTACTACGCTGGCTTCGAGCGTCTTCACGGCGGCGGCCGGAGCGGCCTCGGCGGCGCGCGGCTTGAGCGCCGGCTCGGGCATGGGCGGCTCCGCGGTCTCCTCCATCCGCTGGTACTGGAAGACTTTGATCTGCTGCGGCTTGCCGTCTTCGGTGACGGTGAAGTCGGAGGGCTTCAGGTTCTCGATGGGCTTGCCGTTCTTGTCCCTGGCAAAAATGTCGACCACCACCAACTGCGTGGTCACACCGAATTTGTACGGCCCTTTGGGCGCGGCGGGCGGCTGCTGGGGAACCGGCTGCTGCGCGGAGGCGGCCATGAGGCTGGCGAGAAGGGTGGCAAGGATCGGTCGCATGGTTAGAACCTGAACCGCAAGGTAGCGGTCATGCTGCGCATCGCGCCCGGCGGCAGCAGCACTCCGAACTGGCTGGTGCCCACATTGGTATTGAAGCGGCTGAAGACGGCGTGGTTCAGCGCGTTGTTGGCGTCAAAGCGCAGATCGAGGCTGCGCCGCTCGCCCAATCGGATGACGCGCCCCGCCGAGGCGTTGAGGTTGAAGATGGCGGGGCCGAAGATGGTATCGCGGCCCGCGGTTCCGAACTGGCCCGCGGGCGGCAGGATGAACGCCGCCGCCAGGGCTGCCGGAGTGGGATCGGAGCCAAGCGGAATGCCGGTGGCATCGGCCCGTATGCTGCCGCTGACGCCGGTGCCGCCGGTCACCGAGCGCAGGCCTCCGGCGATGGCGGTCATGGGCAGCCCGCTCTGCAAGGACATGTTGGTGGTCACCGTCCAATCCTTGATCAGCGTGCCCTTCCATCCGTTCACCAGCGTGCCGCCGCGCGTGCCCACGCCGGTCGAGTACTGCATCTGCATGTTCAGCGTGTGCGTACGGTTGAAACTGGAGACGGCCCGCTCGGCGCTGAGGTCCTGCCAGTTCTGGGCCACCACCGCGCCGCCGCCGGTGGAGGCGTCGTCGATGGATTTCGAGAAGATATACATCACGTTCCCGGAGAAGCCGCTGCGGAAGCGCCGGTTCAACTGCACCTGGGCGGCGTTGTAAGTGGAGTTGCCGTTGGACTGCTCGTAGGTGTAGCCCGCAGGAAAGAGCGGCTTCCCCGAGGGCACGGAGTTGGGCAGATACTGCTGGTCGAGCCGCGTGCCCTTCGTCCCTATGTAGGAGACGTTCAGGAACATCGAGAAGGGCAGGCTCTGCTGCACGGAGATCGACCAGATCTGCGCATAGCCGATGCGGTAATTCGGGTCGATGGCGAAGGTATTGGTGAGCGTGCCGGTGGCGGCCACGAACGGGTTGGCGAGCGTGAGCAGGTTGTTGGCCGTGCTCGCGACGCTCAGCGTCTGCGACAGCGGCGGCTGCTGCGCCATGCGGTTGGCAATGGCGTTGTACACGGAAGTGTTGTAGTAAATTCCGTAACCGCCGCGCACCACCAGCGATTTCTTGGGATTGGGGCGCCAGGCGAAGCCGATGCGCGGCTGGAAAACGGTGTGGTCGGGATTCACCAGCGCATTGTTGTAGCGCAGGCCCGAGAGGGTCCCCACCTGTCCCGGCTGAACGGTGGCGATGTTGGTGAAGCCGGGCGCGATATCCAGCCCCACCAGGCGGTTGTACAGTTCCGTCATGGGCGCGGCGTAATCCCAGCGCACTCCTCCCAGGAGTGTGAACCCGGTTTTGATGCGCCAGTCGTCGTTGATGTAGGCGTCGTACCAATTCGCGCGAAAATACTTATCGGCGTTGCCGAACGCGACGGCGCTGGTGTCCGGCAATCCCAGCAGGAAGTCGGCGAAGTCATAGCCGCCCTTGCCGTTGAGACTGGTCGCAGCGCCGTTGAATGCCAGGGTGCCGCGCGCATTCTGCTGCGCGAGCGGATTGAACTGCTGGCGCCGGAAATCGCCGCCGAAGGTCGCGTTGTGCGTGCCGTGTATCCAGATGACGCTCTCGCCCACCGCGCTGGTCTGGTTGCGGGTCTGCGATGTACTGCCGTCGGACAGCGACTGGAAACCGTTGGTGAAGGTGAGCGTGGGCGGTCCCCAGTAGATCGGCTGCCGCGCCGCGCCGGCGATGCCCAGTTCTCCCTCGATGTCCTCGCGGTTAACGAAAAACGGCGATGCCAGGCTGGTGGAACGGCTGAACCGGTAGCTCAGGTTGCTGATCAGCCGCGTGGTGACGTTGTGCGACCACGCCACGTTGGCGTTGATGCCGCTGCCCGAGGTGCCGTCGATGAAATCGAAAATGTTGGGGTTGGTAACGTCACTGCGCTGGTATCCGATGCCGCCCGAAATCCGGTTCTTGGGGTTCAGCGTCTGATTCAGGCGCGCGTTCACATTGTCCTGGTTGGTGGTACTGACGATCGGCACCTGGTAGTTATAGCGGCTACCGGGGACAAAGAAATTCGGCGCCGGATAGAACTTCAGCAGGCCCGTGGCGATGCCGCTGATGCGGTTGTCGGGAATCGCATTGCCAGCGAATGGCAGACCGGTGGTGGGATCGAAAATGACAATCGGGGCGCCCGTCTGCGAGAGGGACTGCGAGAAATCGCCCGAGCGCTCGAGCGCGGTGGGCATCAACGTGGGTGAAGTGGTGCTGCTGCGGCTGCGCCGCAACTGGTAGTTGATGGTGAAGGAGCCATGTTCGCCGGAAAGCAGGTGAGGAATCTTGAGGGGGCCGCCGAACATCAGGCTGGCCCGCGCATTGGCTGAGGCCGGCTTGGCCGTATCCTGGCCGGTCAGAGAGTAGCTGCGCGCATCCCAAACGGAATTGTCGAGCGTGAACGACGCGTTGCCGTTATACTGCATGCGGCGGTCCCGCCGGTTGTTGCCGAAGGAAGTGACGCCGCGCGGTCCTCCGTCACCTCCTTCAGAGCCTGCTTCATGATGCCTTCGGCGCGGACCAACTGCCCCGCCAACATCAAGGTCCTTCCAAGATTTAGACGAGTACGCGCGGAATCGCGCGTACTCTTGTGGTCCCTATAGATGTCTAAAGCCGAGTTCAAATACGCCATCGCCTTGTCATATTCCGTCAGCGAT
>JAIQEX010000094.1 GCA_020073615.1 Terriglobia bacterium | reverse complement strand
CTAGATCACCGTTCTCTAAATACCGATACATTTGACCCGATTTATGTTTTAATGGGTCATGCCCTTCCCGAGGAAGCGCAGTCCGATCCAATTCAGCGAGCAGGAGATGCTCAAGCTGGAGTCCATCCGCAAGTCTCGAACCGAGGAGAAACGACGCACGCTTCGGGCAGCGTTTCTTTTGGATTCACTAGCTGGCCAGAGTGATGAAGCTATTGCGCAGCACCACCACGTCAGTCGCAGCACCGTAGTGCTGTGTATTCGGAAGTTTCTGCAATTTGGTCTGGACGCAGCACTGGGAGAATTGCCCCGACCCGGCAAGCCGCGACAGCTACCGGACGATGCGATTGTCTGGGTACAACACTGTGCTTGCCATAAGCCGAAGGAACTGGGATATTCTTACGAATTGTGGACGTACAAGTTGTTGGTCGCTCACGTACGCCAGCACTGCGCCGCAGCCGGGCATCCGGCGCTGCTCAGGCTGAGCCGCTCCAAACTCCACAAGATCCTGCGGCAGGGCGAACTCCGGCCGCACAAGATTCGATACTACGTGGAGAAAAGGGACCCGAACTTCGAAATCAAAATGGCCAGCGTGCTGCACGTCTACAAGGAGGTGGAGATCGTCAATGAATATCGGCGGGTCGAGGGCGGCCGGCAACTGGGCATGGTGACGATCTCGTATGACGAGAAGCCCGGCATTCAGGCCTTGGCAACCACGACGCCCGATCGGCCACCTGTGGTGGGTACGCATCCCAGCCTTCTACGGGATGATGAGTATGTGCGACTGGGCACGGTGTCGCTACTGGCCGGACTGGACTTGCACAGCGGGAGAGTGACCGAAACCGTCAGCGACACGCACAACAGTGGCGATTTCATCGCTTTTCTACAGAAGTTGGATAGGGCCTATCCGGAGCACCATCAAATTCGATTGGTGTTGGACAACCATTCCGCGCACATCTCCAAAGAGACGCGCGGCTACCTGCAGACCATGCCCCAGCGATTCGTTTTTGTGTTCACCCCGACCCATGGCTCGTGGCTGAATCTGATCGAGAATCAATTCAGCAAGATGACGCGCACGATGCTCCGAGGAATCCGCGTAGCCAGCAAGCAAGAGTTGATCGACCGAATCCATCAATACTTCGAGGAGATCAACGCAGCCCCGGTAGTGTTTCGTTGGAAGTACAAGATGGACGAGGCTATTATTGTATAGATAATAAGAGAATAGTGATCTAGTCCGGCGGTGCGGAGCCGTGTCTCTCGCCGCCGGAGACTTCCCGCAGAATGTCGTCCACCACCTCGCTGGCGCGGCTCGACTGCAACTCCGCGTTCATGCGGCGCAACGCCACGCCGATGATGTCGCGGTGGTGCAGCCGGGACCCGGGGCCCTTGCCGGCCAGCTCCAGCCACAGCCGGTGGGCCAGATCGATGTCCTCCGGCCACAGGCGCGGCGGATGCGGACCCAGGTTGAAGAACAGCGTGTCCTTCTGGTTCTCGAGCACAATCTCCAGCGAGAGCGAGGGGCGCGGTTCGGGAAGCTGCTCCCAATAGCGCCCCACCTGCGCCCCCTGCTCGGAGGGCGTGAGCTTGGGCGACAGCCCCATCACGATGCGCGAGGATTGCAGGCGCGCCGCGGTCTGCACCACCGCCTCGTACGGGTCCGCGCCCGGCACCACGATCAGCTCCACGTGCTTTCCCGCCTTCTCCGCCAGGGCCACCACGCGGCTGAAGACGGTGGTCTCGTCTTCGGAAAAGAGCTGGCGGCTCTCGAGCGCGTGCTCGCCCGAGCCCGCCTGCGTCACCTGCCGCACGGAAAGCACGACCACGTCCATTTTGCGCATGTCGGTCTTTTCCAGGATGCGTTGCAGGTGCTGCATGCGGTGCGGATTGCGCACCGCCACCAGCACGTTGCCCGGCCGCACACTCACCGAGCCGGCGGACAGCTCCTCGGGCGTGTCCAGCCGGAACTTCTCCATCTCGTGTCCGTGCGCCGCCTGGCGCTTCCGGTTGTAGATCTCGGAAAGCTGGAACACGATGAAGAACAGGATGGTGAACGTCACGCCCGAAATGGTGGCCACCTCCTTGGTGAGCACGTTGACGATGGCCAGGCTGAACAGCGCCACCGTGACCATCATCAGCCCCAGCGGGATCTCCGTGCGCCCCACGTGGAAATTCAGGGGCACCTTCCATTCGCGCGCGCCGGGCTGCTTGTAGCGCAGCACCAGCACGGAAAGCGCCTTCATGGCGAAGCTCCACACCACCCCGAACGCGTACGCTTCGCCCAGCATGTAGACGTTGCCGCGGCTGATGAGAATGGTCGCCAGTTGCAATCCCACGATGAGGTTGATCAGGCGCGAGGTGGTGCCGAACTTGCGGTGCGGATGGCGGAACCAGTCGGGCAGCACGCCGTCTTCGGCCACGCGGTTGAGCACGCCATTGGAGCCGATGATGGCCGTGTTGACCGCGCCCGCCAGAATGAGCGTGCCCACCAGAACCACGAAGCCGTGAAAAAGAAGCCGCAACGGGACCGGCCCCACCAGGTACATGGAAAGCCCGCCGATGAGGTTGTTCAGGAACTGCGGCCGCTCGGCGTCGGGGATGATCATCACCGCGAAGAAAGACACCAGCGAGGTGAACAGCATGCTGTAGAGGAAGATCACGAAGCCGGCGCGCTCCAGGTTCTTCAGCTTGGGATGCGCGATCTCGCGGTTCACCTGCGCCAGGCTCTCTTCGCCGCTCATGGCCAGGAGGGAATGCCCCAGGCCGATGAGCACGGCGATGAAGGTGATGGAGGGCGCCAGCGTGCCCCGCAGCCACCCCAGGGCCTCGGGGCTGAACCTGAGGTTCGCGCGCACCGGCAGGGGCACCGGCTGGTAGCCGTTCTTGAGAATGGTGGCGATGGACCACACGATGAGCATCACCACCATCACGGTGGTGATCTGCATGATGCGCAGCGCCTTCTCGCTCGATTCGTGGATGCCGATGATGTTCTTCCGCCAGAAGTAGACGGTCACCACCAGGGCGAACCCCGCCGCGAAGTAAGGGGGGTAAACGTGCAGGCCGTGGATGTAGAAATGCTCGCCCGTTTCATTGATCAGGCCGCCCAGGTAGAGACCCGCGCTAACCGCGCTGATGGGCCCGGTCAGGACGTAATCGAACATCAGCGCGGAAACGGAGAACTTGGCCAGGGTGCCGCCCATGGCCTCGTGCACCACGCGGTACACGCCGCCGCGCACGAACATGGAGCAGCTCTCGATGTAGATGGCGCGCACGGCGTAGGAGAACAGCATGATGGCCAGGATGAACCAGGGCGCCGCCTTGCCGATGGCCTGTTCGGCGATGCCGCCGACGTAATAGGCCGACGAGGCCAGGTCGCTGAGCACGATGGCCGCCGCCCGCCAGAAGGAAATGAACGACAGCATGACGGTGGTGGCCACGACCACCTTGACCGCCGCCGGCCGCTCGTCGATGCTCACGGGTGCTCCCGCATGAGATGACTTTCAAATTAGCATAGACATATGGATTCGGAAGCGCTGGCGCGCGCGGCCATCGCGAAGCTGCGCGCCGCGGGCCACCAGGCCTACCTGGTGGGCGGATGCGTGCGCGATCTGCTGATCGGCGCAGTTCCCCAAGACTTCGACGTCTCCACCGACGCGCGCCCCGACCGCATCATGGAGCTGTTCCCCAACTCCGGCCGCGTCGGCGCGCATTTCGGCGTGGTGCTGGTTCGCGACGGCTTCTCGCAAGTGGAGGTGGCCACCTTCCGCAGCGACAACGATTACACCGACGGCCGCCGGCCGGCCAGCGTGCATTTTGAAAGCGACCCGCGCCAGGACGTGCTGCGCCGCGACTTCACCATCAACGGCCTCATGATGGACCCGGAGACGGGCGAGGTGCTGGATTTCACCGGCGGGCGGGACGATCTCGCGCGGCGCGTGGTGCGGGCCATCGGCGATCCCGATTCCCGCTTCGCCGAGGACCATCTGCGGCTGCTGCGCGCCATCCGCTTCGCTGCGCGGCTCGACTTTGCCATCGATCCCGCCACCTTCGCGGCCATCGTCCGCCATCACGCCGCGATCCTGAGAGTCTCGGCCGAGCGCATCCGCGACGAGCTGGTGCGCATCCTCACCGAGGGCGGCGCGCGGCGCGGCTTCGAACTGCTCGAGCAAAGCGGCATGCTGGGCGATATTCTGCCCGAGGTGGCCGCCATGAAGGGCGTCGCGCAGCCCCCCGAATATCATCCTGAAGGCGACGTGTGGGTCCATACCCTGCTGCTGCTCGAAAAGCTCGATCGGCCCACCTCCACCCTCGCCCTGGGGGCTCTGCTGCACGACGTGGGCAAGCCGCCCACCTTCCGTGTGGCGGAGCGCATCCGTTTCGACGGCCATGTGGAGGAAGGTGTCCGGCTGGCGCACCATATCCTCCACCGGCTGCGTTTTTCGCACGACGAAATGGAGCGGGTGGAGGCGCTGGTGGCCAACCATATGCGCTTCAGAGATGTTCATCGCATGAAGGAGAGCACTCTCAAGCGGTTCCTGCGCATGCCGGGCTTCGCCGAGCACCTGGAGGTGCACCGCCTGGATTGCATGGCCAGCAACCAGCAGTTGGAGAACTACCGCTTCGCGGCGCGCAAGCTGGCGGAGTTCTCCGAGGAGCATTTGAAGCCCGTGCCGCTGGTGACGGGCGACGACCTGATCGCCGCCGGGTACGAGCCGGGCCCGGCCTTTGGCGCCGCGCTCCGCGTAGTGGAAGACGCGCAACTGGAGGGCCTGGTGCAGAGCAGAGAAGAAGCGCTCGAGCTGGCGCTGGCCGAGTTGCGGCGCCACCCGCCAGCCGAGCCGCGGCCGTAAAGGAGCGGCCGCCACACACCGCGGCTAAAGCTCCTTAGACTCAAACACCGCCATAACCTCACCCTGCTCTGCGACAACATATTGAATCGCCGCCGAGACATGCTGTGGTTGCCACAGCCATCGTGTGCTGCCATGGCGTGCCCATCGCTTCCGGTTCGGTTCATCCAGGCTCATCCGATTCAATCGGCGGCTGGCATGAACCTTGAAGTCGCTCATGACGCGCTCTGGCGGAACCTCGGCGTCCACCACCGTGTGCACGTGAGTGCTTCGCACGTGCGCCGCCAGCAGAATCCAACCCCGATGCGCACAGACCTCCTGAATCGCCTCCAAAACGGCGTCACGGCGGATCTGGTCGAGGTTATAGGGAACCTGACTCAAACGTTCCCTCTCGGCTGACGGCACGCGCGGAATCGACCTCCAGGATCGGAGTTCCAGGCACATTGTGATCGCGATCGACCGAGCCGGATTCGCTGCCGTGCAGGTGGCATCCGTAGCAGGCAAAGGTAATCGGGAATATCACGGGCTGCGGCCCCAATTCTACCGCGCGGCATACACGCCGGCCGAGCCGCGACCGTAAGGGAGCGGTAGGCGTTCGGCAACCGCTCCCTTACGGTCTCGGCTCTGAAAGCAAAAAGCGCGGCGATCATGCACGGGCGGGGAGGGCGTCGGCGGAGCCCGAATCATATTAAGATGATTGGGTATTCAACTATATTTACAAAGAGGCTCTCTATGGAGCGAACCATACAATTCACGCTCAACGGCCAGCCGGCGCGGGTCACCGTCGATGACGGGCGCATGCTGCTGTGGGTGCTGCGCCAGGATCTGGGGCTCACGGGGACCAAGTTCGGCTGCGGCGAAGGACTGTGCGGCGCCTGCACCGTCATGGTGGGCAAGGAGGCCGTGCGGAGCTGCTCGACGCCCGTCAAGGATGTCGCCGGCAAGCAGGTGCTGACCATCGAGGGCCTGGAGCGCGAGGGCAAGCTCCACCCCATCCAGCAGGCTTTCCTGAAGCATCACGCCTTTCAGTGCGGCTACTGCACGCCGGGGATGATCCTCAGCGCGTATGCGCTGCTGCTGAAGACGCCGCGGCCGGCGCCCGCCGAAATTCTGCGGCACATGGACGACAACCTGTGCCGCTGCGGGGCGCACGTGCGGATTGTGGAGGCCATCCAGGAGGCCGCGGGCGTCCTGAAAGGAGGCGTGTAATGCGACCGCACGATCTGAGCCGCCGCGAGCTGCTGGCGCTGGCCACGCCGGGACTTTTCGTCTTCTTCCCGCTGGAACCGCTCGAGGCCTTCCAGGAACCGGCGCGATTGCCCGGGAGGCAGGCCGGTCCCACCGACTTCAACGCCTGGCTGCGCATCGGCGAAAACGGCCGCGTCACCTGTTTCGCCGGCAAGGTGGAGCTGGGGCAGGGACCCACCACCGCGCTGGCGCAGCTTCTGGCCGAGGAGCTAGATGTGGCCTACGACGCCGTGGACATGGTGCTGGGCGATACCGACCTGTGTCCCTACGATATGGGCACGTTCGGCTCGATGGGCATCCGGCTGACCGGTCCGCTGATTCGCGCGGCCGCGGCCGAAGCGCGCGCGGTGCTCGTGCAGATGGCGGCGGAACGCCTCGCGGCGCCCGCCGGGCGGCTGCAAGTGAAGGCCGGCGTGGTCACCGATCCCTCCTCCGCCGGCAAGCGGGTCACCTATGCCGAACTGGTACAGGGCAAGCGCATCGAGCGGCACATCGAGAAAGTGCCGCTGAAGCCGCCCGCGGCGTTCACTGTGGTAGGGCGGCCGGCGGTGCGCAAGGACGCGCGCGACAAGGTTACGGGCAAAGGCAAATATGCCGGCGACTTCGCCTTTCCAGGGATGCTGCACGCGCGCATTCTGCGGCCCCCGGCGCACGGCGCGGCGTTGCAGGAAGTGGACACAACCGCCGCCGAAAAGGCCGGCGCGCGCGTGGTCCGCGACGGTGGCCTGCTGGCTATCCTCCACGAGCGGCGCGATCTGGCCGACAGAGCGCTGGGGCTGGTGAAGGCGCGCTTCACTCCGCCGCCGCCGGGTCCCGACGACAAGACCATCTTCGATCACCTCCTGAAGACCGCGCCCGAACCGCGGCTGGTGGGCGAGAGCGGCAGCCTGACGGAAGGCGCCAAACTGGCGCACGAAGTGGTGGAGCAGACGTATCTCAACAGCTACGTGGCGCACGCACCCATGGAGACGCACTCCGCCACCGCCGTGATCGAGAACGGCAAGGCCACCGTGTGGGCCAGCACGCAGGCGCCGTTCGGAGTGAAGCAGCAAGTGGCGCAGGCGCTCGGCTTCACGCCGCCGAACGTGCGCATTGTCGCGCCCTATGTGGGCGGCGGCTTCGGCGGCAAGAGCGGCGGCCAGCAGGCGGTGGAAGCGGCGCGTCTGGCGGCGGCCACCGGCCAGCCGGTGCAGGTGGTCTGGGATCGCACCGAGGAGTTCTTCTTCGACACCTTCCGGCCGGCGGCGGTAGTGAAGATCCGCGCGGGCCTCACGAGCGCGGGCCGCATCGCCTTCTGGGATTACCAGGTCTACGGCGCGGGCGACCGCGAGGCGCACACGTTCTACGATATCCCGCACCGGCGCACCGTATCGGCGGGCAACTGGATGGGCGGCAACCCTCCCGGCATGCACCCGTTTGGCGTCGGGCCGTGGCGCGCGCCCTCGGTCAACACCAACACGTTCGCGCGCGAATCGCAGATGGACATTCTGGCCGCAAAAGCCGGGGTGGACCCTCTGGAGTTCCGCCTGGCCCATCTCTCCGACCGGCGCATGCGGCGGGTGCTCGAAGCCGCCGCCAAGCAGTTCGGCTGGGTGCCGGGGAAGCCGGCGGGGAAGCCGCCCAGCGGGCGCGGCGTGGGCGTCGCCTGCGGCATTTACTCCGGCACCTATGTCGCCACCATGGCCGAAGTGGTGGTCCCGAGCACCGGCCGCGTGCAGGTGAAACGCGTGGTGACGGCGCAGGACCAGGGCCTCACCGTCAATCCCGACGGCTCGCGCCAGCAGATGGAAGGCTCCATCACCATGGGCCTCGGCCAGGCGCTGGGCGAGGAGGTGCGCTTCCGGAACGGCGAGGTGCTCGACCGCAACTTCGACAGCTACCAGGTTCCGCGCTTCTCCTGGGTGCCCAGGATCGAGACGATTCTGATCGATAACCCGGATACGCCCGCCACGGGCTGCGGCGAGCCGCCCATCATCACCGTGGCCGCGGTAATCGCCAACGCCATCTACGACGCGGCGAACATCCGGCTGCTGCAGTTGCCCATGACGCCGGCGCGCATTCTGGAAGCTCGAAAGCGCGGCTGAGGGCGCCGATCGATCACCGGTGAACTTACACTCCATGATGCGAGATGTTACGCTCGCTCATGACGGCGACGGCGCCCAGAACGGCCTCCGCGCGCGCGAGCTTCGCCGAACGTCATTTTCGCGTCTGCGCGGGTGCGCTTCTCGCGGCGATGGCGGTGGCCCAGCTCGCCGCCGCTTTCCTCGAGAGCGCCACCATGGACGAAGGCTACCACCTGCGCAGCGGGTACCGGTTTCTCACGACGGGGTCCGTGGAACTTTGGGCCGAGCCTGCCCCTGAGGTTCTCGCGCACCGCCCTGGCATGCCTGGCGCTGGTGGTGGTCGAATCCGTGGCGGCGTTCCCGCGCTATACGGCATTCTTCAATTTCCCGAGCGGCGGCCGCACGCACGGTTGGAAGTACGTGGTGGATTCGAATCTCGACTGGGGCCAGGACATGTTGCGTCTGCAGAATTATCTGGCAGGGCGGGGCGCAATTAAGGTGTGCATCGAGGTAATGGGACTCGTGCCGCTGGAGCAATCCGGCATCCATACGGCGCCCATCCCGTCCAGTCGGGAGCAAGCACGCCAACAGGGGTGCCTGGTGGTCGTGGGGCTGACGCAGATGTACCAGATGCAGTCGTTCGACGGTTATCTGGATTGGCTGAATGGCATGCAGCCAAGCGATCGGGTAGGGGACTCCTTCTGGGTGTACGATCCCGGTGGAAGGTAGCGCGGCCGCCCGCTTACACATACTGGCCCGCCGCGAAACCGGAGGCCCAGGCCCACTGAAAATTGAAGCCGCCGAGCTGGCCGGTCACGTCCACCACCTCGCCGATGAAGTAGAGGCCCGCGGCCGTCCGCGCTTCCAGTGTCTTCGAAGAGAGCCCGGCGGTATCGACGCCGCCGGCGGTCACCTCGGCCTTCTCGTAGCCCTCCGTCCCGGCGGGCCGGATGCGCCAGGCATGCAGCGCTTCGGAGATGGCCGCGATTTCGCGATCGCCCAGCGCCGCCGCCGGCCTGGTCGAGCGATGAACCTCGAACCAGCGGTCGGCCAGGCGCTTGGGAAGAAAGCGGGCGGCGAGCGTGCGGGCTTCCGCGCGGTCTCCGGCTGCGCGGCGCTCCCGCAGCAGCGCGGCGAAGTCCACCCCCGGCAGCAGGTCGATGACGACCGGTTCGCCGGGCGTCCAGTATGAGGACGCCTGCAGGATGGCCGGGCCGCTCAACCCGCGGTGGGTGACGAGCATCTTCTCGCGAAACGCGTGGCGGCCGGCGCGCGCCACCACTTCCGCCGAGACCCCCGCCAGGTCGCCGAACCGCGCCCGGTCCTCGCCGCCGAACGTCAGCGGCACCAGGGCCGGGCGGCAGGCGACGATGCCCAAACCGAATTGCTTGGCCACCGCATACCCGAACGGCGTGGCGCCGATCTTGGGCACGGACAGCCCTCCGGTAGCGATGACCAGCGAAGACGGCCGGAACGTGCCGCGCGCGGTCTCCACCACGAATCCCGCGCCGTGGCGCACCGCGCGGACCTCGCACGCCGTCTCGATGCGCACGTTGGCCGCCGCACATTCGACGGCCAGCATGGTTGTGATGTCGCGCGCCGAGCGGTCGCAGAACAACTGCCCCGGCGTCTTTTCATGCCAGGGGATGCCGTACCGCCGCACCAGCGCCACGAAATCCTGCGGGCCATACCGCGCCAGCGCCGACTTGGCAAAGTGCGGGTTGGCGGAAAGGAAATTCCCCGGCCCGGTTGCGAGATTGGTGAAGTTGGCGCGGCCGCCGCCCGAAATCAGAATCTTGCGGCCGATTTCCGCGTTGTGCTCCACCACCACCACGCGCCGGCCGCGCTTGCCGGCCTCGATGGCGCACATCAGCCCGGCGGCGCCGCCGCCAATCACCAGCACGTCCGTGGCGCCGCCCGGCATCTTGCTCCATTCTGGCAGACGCGCTGGTATCCTTACGGTTGGACGGTGCTCCCATGAGCAGGAAGGTTCTGATTGTCACCGGCGACGGCGGCGACAGCTACGAAGCGCTGTACGCCTGCCAGCGGTTTCTGGAAGCGCGCTGGGAACCCATCGTGGCCGCGCCCGCGCGGCGGCGCCTGCACATGGTGGTGCACGATTTCGAGCCCGGCTGGGAGACTTACGTGGAGCGGCCCGGCCATATCCTGGAAGCCGATGTGGCCATCACCGCGGTTGCCGCGCGCGACTTTGCGGCCATCGTCCTGTTGGGCGGACGCGCGCCCGAGTATCTCCGCAACGATGCCAGCCTGATCTCCCTGGTGCGCGAATTCGCCGCGCAGGACAAGTGTATCTGCGCCATCGGTCATGGCATCCAGGTGCTGACCGCCGCGGAGCTCACCAGGGGCCGCACGGTCACCTGCCACGCCCACGTGCGCGTGGAAGTGGACCGCAGCGGCGGCATCTACAGCAACAAGCCCGCGGTGCGCGACGGCAAGCTGATCACCGCGCAGACCTGGAAAGCGCACCCCGAGTTCTACCGCGAGGTATTCGCGTGCTTGGGGTAGGGTCCCTAAGGCTGAGCGAGAAGTGCGGCGGTTGTGGCCGACAAACGGCGTCACCGTAGAGAACGGTTCACGCGCGCCGCGCTTCTCGGCGGAGGCCTTCATGCACGAGCATCTTGAGGAGGGTCTGGTAACCGATCCCCTTGCGGGTGGCGATTTCCCGGGCTCTCGCGACATCGGGTTCCGGCAGCCGTAATGCAATCTGGACGCTCGCAGTGCGGTTCAGTTGCCCGACCAGACGCGATCCCTTCGACGCCTGCTTCTGCGGCGCTGCCGACTTTTCTTTTAGAAATTCGCGGCCCTGACGGCTGGCCCACCATGCCGCTTCTTCGTCTTCGTTCGCGAACTTCGGCAACGCGTTTGGGCCTTTCTTCATGGTCTACTCCCCTCGTAAGCGCCCCGCGAGGTAGTCTCGCTTCTGTCCCGCATCCAAATCGTAGGCCGTAACCACACGGATTCGATCATCACGCTCAATCAAGACAATCGCCAGCAGACGGCCCGAGTCCGCTTCGCCGTAGTACACGTAGCGGGGTTCCTCTCCGGCGTCCTGTTCGTAAATCAAAATCGGATCGTTCGACAACGCCTGTTCCACGTCGCCGCGCTTGACCCGGTGCGCACGGATTTTCCGGAGGTTGTTCTCGTCCCACTCGAACACCGCATCTCTATTGTATATGCAACGCATGCCCCACAGACGTTCGGGGCCGATATCACGCCGTTACCGGAAAGTGACCAGCGCGCAGGGGCGTCAGTGCCCCGCCGGGCACTGGGAAACTCCAGGCCGAGTGCCGACGGAAGAGAGCTACTTGGCGCAGCAGATCTGGCTGGAAATGAGCGACGCCGGGGTCATCGCCGGGGTGCCCGCGGCGAAGTAGTTCTTCTCGCCCAGGCGGCGGTAGACGTCGCCGGCAATGCCCGCGGCCAGAGGGCCGATGGCGGGCCGGCCGCCGGTCAGCAATACTACTACCACCAGCTTGTGGCTGCCCACATCGTTGAACGAGCCGAACCAGCCGAGGTGCGTGTGATTCTCGCTGCACGTGCCGGTCTTGCCGGCGATCGGGCCGTCTTCGCGCGCGCGATGCGCCGTGCCGAACTCCACCGCGCCGCGCATGCCCGGCTTGATCACGGGAATCAGGCCTTCGATACTCAGTTGCCGCTTGACCACCGGAATGAAGCCCCGTGCGGCTTCCTGCGAGCGCGGATACTGCAGGTAATACATGGTGCCGCCGTTGGCAATCGCGCTCATCAGGGCGGCCAGTTGCAGCGGGGTCTGCGAAACCTCCTCCCCGAAACTGGTCAGCATGCCCACGCCGCCGTTTTTCGGAGGCGCCGACGGGTAGCGGCCCGGCTGTTCGCCGGGGATGTTCAGCCCGGCTTTTTCGCCATACCCGAACAGGTGCGCGTAGTAGCTGACCTTTTCGAATCCCAGCTTCGTGCCCAGAGTGGCGAAATAAAAATTGTTGGAATGCGCCAGGGCGTAGGTCAGGTTCATGCGGAGCCCGCCCAGCCGCAGCTTGCTGGACGGGTCGATGGTCTTCTCGCTCAATCCCGCCAGCGCCACCGAAACCTTGATGGTGGAGCACGGCTGGAACCCGCTGCCGAGCGCCAGTTTCTGGTTCACCATGGTAAGGATGCGCCCCGTGTTGGGGTCCACCACCACCACCGAGCCGTTGTACGCACCCAGGGCCTCCACGGCCGCCTGGCGGATGTCCAGGTCTTCTCCGTCCACATAATCGCCGGCGGTGGAGTCGGCATAAGTCGGCTCCGTCCATGGCCCTCCCGCGATGACCGGACCGCCCGGCATCGCCGGTTGCGGCACGCGGGCCGCCACCCTGCGGGCCGGCGCACCGGATGTGAAGGAGGCCTTGTGGATCACGGAGTGGATCGGGGAGCGGCGTCCCCTGAGTTTCTTCGTCCGGGTCAAACCAAAAGACGGGCTGGCGACGAGACACAGCAGGAACGCCATGCCGAGAATCTGAGAGACTGGGGGTAGAGAAAACCTTTTCATACTCGTGCAATCTAATGGGCGAAGAAGACCGGGACCTGCGCCAGAGCAGCGAATCGGAAGACCCGGCCGGAGCAACCGGATGATTCGATCAATGTGACCCCGCCTGCGGTACGCCAAAATATTCTACTAAGACTTTACCATGGTGGAGGATTCTCCAACAGGAGTTTTGTGAGAAATTGATGAAAAACGTTTCATCCGCGCTAGAAATCCTGCAGAAAGAGATTGTCGCCTGCCGCCGCTGCCCGCGTTTGCGGGAACACTGCGAGACGATTGCGGGGGTCAAACGCCGCGCCTACCGCGACTGGGAGTATTGGGGCAAGCCGGTGCCGTCGTTTGGCGATCCTCACGCGCGCCTTCTGATCCTCGGCCTCGCGCCCGGTGCGCACGGATCCAACCGCACCGGCCGCATGTTCACCGGCGATGGCTCCGGCAACTTTCTCTATGCCGCGCTCTACAAGACCGGGTTCGCATCGCAGCCTCTGAGCAAGTCGCGCGACGACGGTTTGACCCTGCGCGACGCCTTCATCACCGCCGCGGCCCGCTGCGCGCCGCCCGGCAACAAGCCGGCGCCCGCGGAGCTCCGCAATTGCCGCCCGTACTTCGAGCGGGAGCTGGATCTGCTGGGCGGGGTGAAAGCGGTCGTGGCGCTCGGCCGCGTGGCGTTCGACACGTACCTGGAGGTGCTGCGATCGCGCGGCGCCATTTCCAGCCGGGCGCCCTACCGCTTCGGCCACGACCGGCAATTCGTGACGGGCGCCGGGCAGCCGGTGCTGATCGCCTCGTATCACCCCAGCCAGCAGAACACCTCTACCGGCAAGCTGACCGAAAAAATGCTGCTGGATGTGTTCCGCCGGGCGCGCAAGGTGCTGGCCGGCTGACCGTCCGCTTATGGTGGATTACCCCGCTGGCGGCCGGGCGGCATATGCTGGTTCTCATGCGCTTATCCTTATTTGCGTTTGCCGCCGCGCTGGCGGCGCAGGCCTTTGCGCAGCCCGCCGACCTGGTGCTGCGGAACGGAAAGATTGTCACCATGAACCCCGCCGCGCCCGCGGCGCAGGCCATCGCCGTGCGCGGCGACAAGATCACGGCCCTGGGCAGCGACAGCGACGCCCCCAAATGGATCGGGCCCGGCACCAAGGTGATCGACCTCCACGGGCAACTGGCGATTCCCGGATTCATCGAAGGACACGGGCACTTCACCGGCCTCGGCGAGTTCCGCATGGGGCTCGACCTGCGCGAGGCGCGCACCTGGGACGACATCGTGGCGCAGGTGGCGCGCGCCGCCAGACAGGCCAAGCCCGGCGATTGGATCGTCGGCCGCGGGTTTCATCAATCCAAGTGGGACCACGCTCCCGAGCCCAACGTGGAGGGCTTCCCGCTGCACGCATCGCTGGACAAGGTCTCGCCGGATAATCCCGTGCTGCTGACCCACGCCAGCGGCCACGCCTCTTTCGTCAACGGGAAGGCGATGGAGATGGCGGGCATCACGCGCCAGACCAAGGACCCGCCGGGCGGCGAAATCCTGAAGGACCAGCAGGGCAACCCGACGGGCCTGTTGCGCGAGCGCGCGTCGGGGCTGGCCGGCCGGGCCTACGGCCAGTGGCAGGCGGCGCACACGGACCTGCGCAAGATCGTCAACCTGGCCACCGACGAGTGCCTCGCCAAGGGCATCACCACTTTTGAAGACGCCGGTTCGCCGCTCCCCACGGTGGACGTGTTCCGGAGCATGGCCGAGAAGAACGAGCTGCGCCTGCGCATGTGGGTGATGCTGCGGACCTCGAACCAACAGTTGGAGCTCAACCTGGACAAGTACCGCACCCTCGGCGCCGGCGGAGATCACCTGACCATCCGCGCCATTAAGCGGCAGATCGATGGCGCGCTCGGCTCGCGCGGCGCCTGGCTGCTGGAGCCGTATACCGACAAACCGGACAGCGTCGGCCTGGCCACCGAAGACCCGGCCGACATCCGCAAGACCGCCGAGCTAGCCATCCAGCACGGCTACCAGCTTTGCGTCCACGCCATCGGCGACCGCGCCAACCGCGAGACGCTGGATATTTTCGAGCAGGCGTTCCGGGCGCATCCCGAGCAGAAGGACCTGCGCTGGCGCGTGGAGCACGCGCAGCACCTGAGCGCGGCCGACATCCCGCGCTTCGGCAAGCTGGGCGTGATCGCCGCCATGCAGGGAGTGCACTGCACCTCCGATGCGCCCTACGTGCTGCTGCGCCTGGGGCCGAAGCGCGCCGAAGAAGGCGCCTACGTGTGGCAGAAGCTCATGAAATCGGGCGCCGTAGTAGGCAACGGCACGGATACGCCGGTGGAAGATGTCAGCCCGCTGGCCTCGTTCTACGCCTCGGTGAGCCGCAAGCTCAAAGACGGGTCAGTGTTCTACCCCGACCAGCGTATGAGCCGCGAAGAGGCGCTGAAATCGTACACCTGGAACAACGCCTACGCGGCCTTCGAGGAGAAGGTGAAGGGTTCGCTCGAACCCGGCAAGCTGGCCGACATTACCGTGCTCTCGCGCGACATCATGACGATTCCCGAAGACCAGATCCCCGCCACCGACGTGGTGTACACCATCGTCGGCGGCAAGATCGCCTTCCAGCGCTAGCTCGGCTTCCCGCGCCTCGCGCGCGGGCGCCGTGCCGCCACCGGGTGTTTCGGCTGGTATAAGCCGAGCTGGCCGCCTCCGGGCAGGGTCAAGTGCGTCAACAGGCCCCATCTCAAATCCGACACCTTACTGCATTTGACCTTGTGTTTTTTCAAGGTTTGCACTGCGGCCGCCAGGTCATCGCACATGAGGTAGATCTCGTGCTTGCCGTTCTCCTCCGCCGGGTGAATGGCGACTTCGGCGGGCGGCAAGGCGAAGATGAGCCATCCTTGGCCTGCGTCCACCGAGCGAAAGCCCAGAATGTCACGGAAGAAAGCCCGGTCGGCCTCCGCATCCGTACTGTAGATGATCATGTGCGCGCCCCAAATCATCGTGTCCCCCGCAGGGGAGAGTATGGCATAGAACAAGACGAGTAAAATGTCCCAATGCCTGGCTACGAACCGTCTTTCCAGATACCGCTCGTCGAAACCGAACGGCTCCGGCTCAGGGGCCATCGCATAGACGATTTCATCCCTTGCGCAGCGATGTGGGCGGACCCGGTCGTAACCCGGCACTTCGGCAGGCCCTTCGCCGAAGAGGAGTCTTGGACCAGGTTGCTGCGTTACGTCGGCCATTGGGCCCTGCTCGGCTTCGGCTACTGGGTGGTCGAGGAAAAGGCGACCGGCAGCTTCGCCGGAGAGGTTGGATTCGCCAACTATAAGCGGGACCTGGAGTCGCCGCTCCGGGACGCACCGGAAATCGGTTGGGTATTCGCCGCCCGGCACCACGGCAGGGGCTATGCGACGGAGGCCGCCCGCGCCGCCATTGCGTGGGGTGACGCGCATTTCGGGCGATCCCAAACTACCTGCATCATTCACCCTGAGAACCTCCCGTCCATTCGTGTCGCGGAGAAGTGCGGGTACCGGGAATTGCAGCTTACGGCGTACAAGGGGCAACCGACGCTCGTGTTTGTTCGTTGACCCTCACCGATCGGCGCCGCACGCGTCATACCGCAGTGACCACGAGGTTCTGGGGATGGGCCGGGGGCCAGACCCACGGGCTGGGATACAATCGTATCGAACCGGGAGGAGCAGCATGCAGCACACGCGCGTATGGATCGCAGGAATCTGTTTTTCCGCTTTGGCAACGGCGCAGACCGCCGAGGATCTGGTTGCCAGAAACCTTCAGGCCCGCGGCGGGCTGGAGAAAATTAAAGCCACCCGGACGCTGCGCATGAGCGGGCGGGTACAGCAGGGCGGCTTTCGGGCGGACTTCGGCCGGGTCGCGATGGCGCCCAATCTCCTCCGCCAGATGATTACCATTCAAGGCATGACGCAGACCCTGGCCTATGACGGTGCGACCGGCTGGCGGATCAATCCGTTCGAGGGGCGTAAGGATCCCGAGCTGATGGGAGAAGACGACATGCGCGGCCTGGTGGAGGACGCCGATTTCTACGGCCCGCTGGTGGACTACAAGTCCAAAGACAACCGCATCGAGTATCTGGGCCACGACACGGTGGATGGCGACGACGCGTACCGTTTGAAAGTCACGCTCGCCAACGGCGACATCCTCTACTATTACCTGGACCCCGATACGTACCTGGAGATCCGCGTGGAGCGCTTGCAGTTCATACGGGGGTCGGTGCGGGAGACGTTCGTCAACCTCGGTTCGTACAAACAGGTCGCGGGCGTGTATTACCCGTTTTCCATTGAGATGGGCAACAAACAGAATCCTGACGGCGCCCGGCTCACCATGGACAAAGTGGAAGCCAATGCGCCCGTGGCCGCGCAGGAATTCCGCATGCCCGCGCCCGCCGCGGCGCCCAAGGAGTTATAGAACATGATCGCTCGCGCCTCGCTGTACACGTTGTTGCTGGCGGGTTTGGTTCACGCGCAGACGCCGGTGCGCTACGATGCCGGCACGATATCGGGATTGCCGGCGCGCAACATCGGGTCGGCGGCCATCAGCGGCCGCATTGCCGCGGTGACGGCGGTCCACGAGGCCGGACGGCTGACGGTGTTTGCCGCGTCGGCCTCGGGCGGCGTGTGGAAGTCGGTGAACGGCGGCACCACCTTCAAGCCGGTGTTCGACAGCCAGCCGGTGCAATCCATGGGCGCCATCGCCATCGATCCGAAGAATCCGAAAACGGTGTGGGCCGGCACCGGCGAGAGCTGGATGCGGAACAGCGTCTCCATCGGAGACGGCATTTACAAATCGATCGACGGCGGCGAGAACTGGAGCAACACCGGGCTGAAAGATTCCGAGCACATCGCCAAGATCCTGGTGGACCCGGCCGACAGCGACACGGTGTACGCCTGCGCCACCGGCCACCTGTGGGACGACAACGCCGAGCGCGGCGTCTACAAGACCACCGACGGCGGCAAGAGCTGGCGGCGCGTGCTCGCCGGCGCCAACGGCTCGACCGGCTGCGGCATGCTGGCCATGAGCCCGCGCGAGCCCAAGACGCTCTACGCTTCGCTGTGGGATTTCCGGCGGCAGGCGTGGACGTACCGCTCGGGAGGCCCCGGCAGCGGCCTGTTCAAATCCACCGACGCGGGCGAGCACTGGACCGAGTTCACCGGCGGCAACGCCAAAGGCTTTCCGGAAAAGCCGTACGGGCGCATCGCCGTGGCCGTGGCGCCCTCCAAGCCGCTGGTGGTGTACGCCATGATCGAATCCAAGAGCAGCGCGCTCTACCGCTCCGACAATGGCGGCGCTAGCTGGACCCGCATGGACGCCAGCCAGTACATGGTGTGGCGGCCCTTCTACTTCGCCAACCTGATTGTCGACCCTAAGGACGAGAACAAAGTGTTCAAGGTGGATGGCCCCCTGCTGCTCAGCGTAAACGGCGGGCGCAGCTTCAGCCAGGTGTCGGGGGGCGCGCACGGCGACTTTCACGATGTGTGGATCGACCCGGAGGACAGCAACCAGATCTTCACCGGCGACGATGGCGGCCTGTGGCGCTGCCAGGACGGCGGCTCGCGCTGGGAGCACCTCATGAACCTGCCGGTAGCGCAGTTCTATCACGTGAGCGTGGATCAGGCGGACCCGTACCGCGTCTACGGCGGCTTACAGGACAACAGCTCCTGGGTGGGCGATTCCTCCTATCCCGGCGGCGTCAGCAATTCGCGCTGGGAGAACATGTTCGGCGGCGACGGCTTCTGGATGTGGGAGGACCCCGCCGACCCAACTTATATCTACGCGGAAGCGCAGGGCGGAGAGATCGGACGCGTCAACCGCTTCACGCACGAAGTGCGATCCATCAAGCCCTACGCGCGCTACGGAGAGAAGAAGCTGCGCTTCAACTGGAACACGCCCATCCAGATGAGTCCCAACGAGAAGGGCACCATTTATATCGGCGCGCAGTTTCTGTTCCGGTCGCGCGACCACGGCCAGTCCTGGGAGCGCATTTCGCCCGATCTCAGCACCAACGACCCGGAGAAGCAGAAGCAGGAGGAATCGGGCGGCGTGACGGTCGACAACTCGTCGGCGGAAATGCACACCACCGTTTACTCGATCTCCGAATCGCCGCGCAACGGCCAGGTGATCTGGGTGGGCACCGACGACGGCAACGTGCAGATCACGCGCGATGGCGGCGCCCATTGGAGCAACGTGGCGGGCGCTATTCCCGGCGCGGGCAAGGCGCCGTGGGTGTCGTGGGTGGAGGCCAGCCGCCATGCCGAGGGCACGGCTTACGTGACGCTCGACCGCCACATGTACGGCGACATGAAGCCGTACCTCTACCGCACTACGGACTATGGCAAGAGCTGGACGGCGCTTCCGGTGGAGGCGAGCGGCGCGCGCGGCTACGCGCACGTGATCCGCGAAGACACGGTGGATGCCAACCTGCTTTTCCTGGGAACCGAATTCGGCCTGTGGATCAGCATCGACGGCGGGCAGCGCTGGGCGCAATACAAGGGCGACGGATTTCCCGCGGTGGCGGTGCGCGACCTGGTGGTGCACCCGCGCACCTCGGACCTGATTCTGGCCACGCACGGACGCGGCATCTGGATCATCGACGACATCGCGCCATTGCGCGCGCTCACGCCCGCGCTGATGAGCGAAGAGGCGGGCTTTCTGCCGGCGCCGCCGGCGGTCGAGCTGATGGAGGCCTCCGGCGGGTGGGCCGAGGGCGACGCCACGTTCACCGGGGCCAGCCGGCCCACTGCGGCGTTCATACCGTACTACCAGCGTTCGCGCCACATCTTCGGCGATCTGAAGATCGAGATCTTCGACGCCGCAGGCAAGCTGGTCGACACGGTGGGCACCAGCAAGCACCGCGGGGTGAGCCGCGCAACCTGGTCGATGCACTTGAAGCCTCCGCGCGTGCCGCCGGCGGCCACCGCCATGTTCGGCGCCGCCTTCGGGCCGCGCGTGGTTCCCGGCCTCTACACCGTGAAGATGACCAAAGGAGACAAGGTCTACACCACGCAGTTGAACGTGACGCTCGACCCCAGGGCCACCTACACGGTGGAGGACCGCAAGGCGCAAGTGGACCTGGTGATCCGCCTGGGGGACCTGTTGAACCACATGAGCTGGCTGGTGGACGCCATCATCGGCGTGCGCGACGACGCGCTGGCGCGGGCCGCCGCGCTTCCCGAGAGCGATTCCCTGCGGTCGCGGCTGCGCGAGCTATCGGCCGGCGCCGACCAGATTCGCGCCAAGATCGTGGCCACCAAGGAAGGCGGGATGATCACCGGCGAAGAGCGGCTACGCGAGTTTCTGGGCGGCCTGTACGGCGACGTGAACGGGTACGACGGGCGGCCGACGGAGTCGCAGGTGGCGCGGGCGGAGGCGCTCGGGCGGGAGATCGAGGACGTGGTGCGCGAGTTCGGCGAATTCACGGGCAAGCAGTTGCCGGGGCTCAACCAGGACCTGCAGGCGAAGAAACTGGCGCCGCTCCGGACGATTTCCGAAGAGGCGTGGCGCGGCGCGCACCTGGAGGGGAACTAGCGAGGCTAAGCCTCAGACTGGCTGGCGGTCCAAGCGGTCCCACTCAACGCGGAGCCGCGGAAAGCGCGGAGAAAACGCGGGGAAGGCTACCAAGGCCGAATTCTGTTTGCTCCGCGCGGCCTCGGCGTTCTCCGCGTCTCCCCGGTGAGTTCGGAATCTGACTCAAGTCGCGCCGTTCCCCCTCGGGCAAGCGGAACGAATCGGAGTCTGTCATCGTATAAGGTATAAGGCTCCGTATATGGCAAAGCGCAAAAATGGGCGGCTCCGGTGGTTCCTGCTGGCGATGATTCCCTTGATCGGCGGGGTGGCGTTTTTCTCGCTCCGGGCCATCAGCCGCACACCCGCCAAGATCGACCCCGATAAGCTGGCGCGCGTGGAACGGATGGACCTGGCGCGCTCGGTGGTGGCCACCGGCAAGATCGAGCCCACCACGAAGGTGGAAATCAAGTCGAAGGCCAGCGGCATCATTCTGAAACTGCCGGTCAACGTGGGAGATGTGGTCCGCCAGGGACAGGTGATCTGCGAACTGGACCAGAACGACCTGCTTCCGCGGTTAAGGCAGGCGCAAGCGGCGCTGGCCATGGCGGAGGCGGCGCTCAAAAGCGCGCAGGCCGACTACGAGCGCAACAAGGTGGAGGCAGCCGGGCCGGACATCCCGTTCCTGAAGCGGGACATGGAGCGTGCGCGCCAACTGTTCGCGGAAATGTTGATGCCGCAGATTGCCCGCGACGAGGCCGAGAAGAATTACGAGATGGCCGTGAACCGGCAGCAGCAGGCGCAGGTGAACCTGGGCGTGTCGCGCGCCGCCATCGCCCGCACGGAAGCGCAGATCGAGCAGGCGCGCGCGCAACTGAACCAGTCGGAAGAGGATCTGCGCAACGCCACCATCGCTTCGCCTATCGACGGCGTGGTGCTCTCGCGCGACCGCGAGGTGGGCGACGCCGTGAGCTCGATTCTGACCATGGGCTCGGGCGCCACGCTGATCATGACGCTGGGCGATCTGCGCGAGGTCTACGTCAAGGGCAAGGTGGATGAAAGCGACGTCGGGAAAGTGTACCTGGGCCAGCCCGCGCGCATCACCGTGGAATCGTACAAGGGGCAGAGCTTCACCGGGAAAGTGACCAAGATCTCTCCCATGGGCGTGGAGAAGGACAACGTCACCACGTTCGAAGTGCGGGTTTCCATCTCCAACGAATCCAAGAAGCTGATGGCCACCATGACGGCCAACGCGGAAATCATGTTGGAAGAGCGCAAGGGCGTAATGGCGGTGCCCGAAGGCGCCATCCTATACAAGAAGGACCGCTCGACGGAGGTGGAGGTTCCCGATGCCGCGGCCGAAAGCGGAAAGCGCCGCGTGCCGGTCGAGACGGGCATCAGCAACGGCTCCAAAACGCAGATCGTCAAGGGCCTCGCCGAAGGCCAGCAAGTGATCCTGTAATAGGGGGCAGGCCGTCTCATGGCGTACCTGCAAGAACTGTTCGGGCAAGTGCTCTCCAGCCTGTTGCGCAACAAGCTGCGCAGCTTTCTGACCATGTCGGGGATCGCGTGGGGCGTGGCGTCAATGGTGTTGATCGTGGCCATGGGCGACGGCTTCAAATTGGGGCAGCGCGACCGGTTCCGCCAGATCGGCGAGAACATCGTGATCCTGTTCAACGGGCAGACGGAGAAGCAGGCCGGCGGGCGGCGCGCGGGCCGGCGCATCCGGCTCACCTACGACGACGTGCGCGACATGCGCGCGGAATGCTTCCTGGTGCGCAACGTGGTGGCCGAATTGCAGAACCCCGCGCGCGCGACGACCCCGTTCAACAGCGGCACGTTCTCCGTGTTTGGAGTGGAGCCGCTCTTTTCCGAGATCCGCAACATCCCGGTGGCGAGCGGGCGCTTCCTGGCGGAGAAGGACGCGGGCGAAGCGGCGCGCGTGGCGGTGATCGGCGACAATGTGCGCAAGCAACTGTTCGGCGACCGCCCGGTGGGGCCGGGCTCGACGCTGGCCATCAACGGCATCCCGTACCGCATCGTGGGACTGATGCCGCCCAAGGACCAGAACAGCAGTTACAACGGCCTGGACAGCGACAAGATTTTCATTCCCTATTCGGCCATGGTGCGCGACGTTCCGCCGGCGGACGAAAATTTCCATCCCGGCATGGTGAGCGACATCATCTACATGCCGGTATCGCTCGATGGGTGGAAAGCGGCGCGGGCGCAGGCGATGCGCGTGCTGGCGCGCAACCATCGTTTCGAGGCCGACGATCCGAGCGCCGTTTTCATCTGGGACACGGTGGAGAACGCGCAGCTTGTGGACCGCATTTTCACTTCGATGACCATGTTTCTGGGCGCCATCGCGGTGGTGACGCTCACGCTCGGCGGCGTAGGGGTGATGAACATCATGCTGGTGTCGGTGACCGAGCGGACGCGGGAGATCGGGCTGCGCAAAGCGGTAGGCGCCACGCGCGGCCGCATTCTGGCGGACTTCCTGCTGGAGGGCATCCTGCTGGCGGGGTTCAGCGGGCTGGCGGGCTGGGCGGGCGCATACGGATTATCGTCGGCGGTAAACCGGTTGCCCAAGCAGGAGATGTTCGGCGGGCTTCCGGTGTCGGGCGCCACCACGGCGATGGCCTTCGCGGCGCTGGGTCTGATCGCGGTGGCCTCGGCCGCGTGGCCGGCGTGGCGCGCGGCTTCGCTGACGCCCGTGGAGGCGCTGCGATATGAACGGTGACGCACCATGACCGTACGCTCCGTGTTCCGCGAGGCCGCGCAGGCGCTACGCTTCAACCGGCAGCGCAGCATCCTCACCACGGTCAGCCTGGCCTGGGGTGTGGCCTGCTTCGTCATCCTCTATTCCTATGGCGACGGCTTCCACGTGGCGCTGCGCAAGGCGTTTCGCGAGGTGGGGCAGGACCTGGTCCTCATGTTCGGCGGGCAGACCTCGACGCAGGCGGGCGGGGAGCGCGCCGGCCGCCGCATCCGCATCGAGCGCTCCGATGTGGAAGCCATCCGCGAAGCGGTGCCCATGGCGGCGGCCATCTCCCCGGAAATGATGATGCGCAACATGACCGTGGTGCGCGGCTATCGCACCGACACCACCATGGTGCGCGCCGCCACCCCCGCCTACGAGCGCATTCGCAACCAGACCGTGGCGTCGGGCCGCTACCTGACGCCCGAGGACGAGACGCAGAAACAGCGCGTGGCCGTGCTGGGCGGCAAGGCGGCCGAAAAGCTGTTCGGGGAGATTCCGCCCGAGGGCGAAGAGATCTCCATCAACGGCCTGCGCTTCACCGTGGTGGGCGTTTTGAAAACCAAGACGCAGATTGCCAACTACAACACGCCGGACAACGAGTGCGTGTTCATTCCCTTCGAGACGGCCTCGCTCTACCGCGACTTGAAATACCCGGACGACATTGTTTGGATGCCGGCCAACCCCATATTCCGCGAGGAGACGGTGCGGCAGGTGCGCGAGACGCTGGGCCGCCTGCACAACTTCGCGGCCAACGACGAGCGAGCCGTGCGCATCTTCGTCTTCAACGAATCCATGCGGCTGGTGGATACCATGGGCATGGCGCTGCGGCTGCTGCTGGGCTTCATCGGCGCGCTGACGCTGGCCATCGGCGGCGTGGGCCTGGCTAACATCATGCTGGTTTCGGTGACGGAGCGGACGCGCGAGATCGGCGTGCTGAAGTCCATCGGAGCGACGCGCCGCTCCATCCTCGCGCAGTTCCTGCTTGAAGCGATGGCCATCGTGACGGTGGGCGGCGTCCTGGGGGTGGCGGCCGGGTGGGGTCTCACGTGGCTGCTGGGCACGCTGCCGCTGCTGGGCCCACTGTTCAAGGACACCAGCGGCGCGGGCGACATCCACCTGGCGATCTCGCCGTTCGCGGTAGTGACCTCCACCCTGCTGCTGGAGAGCGTGGGCCTGGTGGCCGGTCTGCTGCCGGCCATCAAGGCCGCGAGGCTGGACCCCATCGAAGCTCTGCGATACGAGTGAATCATTGGGTAGTGGGTCCATTTGAAAATTCTTGAAAATAGGCGATAGCGCTTTGGTGTTGACACACGCAGACCCCTTTTCTGTCGCCTGCCGAAACCGGTTTCGCATGTGGTAGACTGCGCCCATGCTCAAAGCCTTCAAGGTATTGTTCGGTCCATACTGGGACGGCTTATGGAAGCATGGACTCAGTTCTTTTTCTTTCCGCCCAGCAGACCCTTCAAGAGGCCCCCGGCGGCCTTGCCCACGTTGCCGCCGAGGCCCTGGATTTCCTGCTTCACGACGACCTTCAGATCGGGACGAAAGACCGGCTCGGAACACGTGCCCGCCACGGAAAACGGTATGGGAGCGTTGCGTATGGCGGCCATCACTCCGCCGGTGTGAACCATGGCGCGCATGTGGAAATCGAGCGCATAGGCGGGGCTGACGGAGCCGGTGCCGTCGATCTCGCCGATGGCCGGCGCGACGAGCTGGATTTCGCTGGCGCTCATGCCTTCCGGGGCCATCCTCAAGTTGGTGCTGAGGAGCTCGATTTCGGTATCGCGCGCGCCCCGGATGCCCGCCAATGCCGCGATCGCCGCCATCCTTCCGGGAAGATCGAAGCCCGCCAGCCGCGTCTTGTTGAGGCTGACCGAGCCCGTGGTCACAAGCCGGTCCAGCGGGCCTTCCAGGGCGAGCTTCACGCTGGCGGTTCCGCCCTGCAGCGACGACCCCGCGGGAAGCACGATGCCGAGCGCCGGCAGCATCTCCGCCAGTTCCGCCAGCGGCATGTTGGGGCCGTGAAGATTCAGGTTGACCACCAGGGACTCGGCGCGCTCGCCGTAGGCGCCGGTAAGGCTCGCAGGCGCGGCGCCGATGCGGATGTCGCCGCGCTGGACAACGCCCGCGTGCTTCTTCAGGTCGTGCTCCGCGGCGAAATCGAGCTCCACCGCCCGCCGCGCGGGAGTGCCGCCCGCGGCCAGCTTCAGTTTCTCCGCCTTGAGATGCCCTTTCACCACCGCCGTGCGGCCGTCGGATTCGCCGGCGCCATCGAACGAGACGAGGCCCGAAACCGTGGGCGCCATGGCATGCAACCCCGAGCGCGCCAGGTCGAGCCCGGCGACCTTGAGATTGGCGCTGACCGGCGTCATGGCGGCATCCATGGGATCGATGGGGCCGGCCTTCCCTTCCAGCTTGATCGTGCCGCCGCCTTCCACGTTGGCCGAGAGCGAAAACGGAAAGACGCTGGCGGCCGAAAAATCGCGCAGCTCGAGGTTTACTTTCTCGACCCCCAGCGGCTGCCAGTGGCCGCTGGTCCGGCCCAGCGAAAAGCGTCCGTTGGCGATCTTCACCAGCTTGACGGAAAGTTCGAGGCCGGTCTTGCCGGTGGCCGGCGACGGCGCCGGTGCGGCCGGTGGAGCGGTTCTCGCAGCGCTTCTCGCCCCCAGGCTGGAGAAGTTCCAGTCTCCCGCGGCCGTTTGGATCAGGGCGATGCGCGGCTCCTCGATGGTGAGTGCCACTACGTTGAGGCGGCGCGCCGAGACCAGGGCCCACAGGTCCACCGCGAGCCTCAGCGATTTCGCCTGCAGGAAGGGCGTGCGGCCGAAAGCGGGATCGTCGGCGATCGAGAGGTCGGCCGCGGAGACGCCGCCGGACAGGATGGACAGCTTCAAGTCTCCGACCTTCACGTCCCTGGCGAGCGCCGCGCTGAGCCTGGATTCGAGCAGCGGCCGGAACCGGTTGGCGTCGATCGAGAACGGCAGGCTGAGAAGTACCAGCAGAAACACGGCCGCGAGAATTCCAATGATGCGGGCGATCCGTCTCATACGCCTCCTATCGGGGTGGTGACCCGCGCGTTGCGCCCCGGCTCAACGAGCCGCAGATTCACCGGTGAGCTGCAGCATCAACTTTGCGCCTTCCGTGGCCACCCGGTCATTGACGTTTGCCGGGGTGATCTCCTTGAGGATGCGTGCGCCGGAACCGCGAAAGACGATGTACAGAACGCTCTTTTCAATGCCGCTGTCCAGAATCTTCGTACACTCGCCTTGCGCGTTTCGGGAGCGGCAGACCGGGTGTCCGATCTGCTCGTGCAATTGAATCGATCCCTCGCCAATCTTGCAGGCGGGCCCGATGTCCGCAACCAGGGCGTATACGATCTTGTCGCGGTAAATAACCGCGGCAATGTCTCCCAGCCGGACGCCCAGTTCTTGCGTAAAGCCTCCCGACGGGACTGCGATATAAGGGACCTTGTCGGAATCTACGCTGGGCCGGCCGGCCATCGCGTAGCGAAAGGACGTATCCGCCTGGTCCGTTTTGCCGGGATTGTTCTTGGAAAGCGGCGATCCATCCGCATCCACCGCCATCTTGGCCTCATAGAAGAGCACGTTGTTGGGGAGATCGAGTAGTGCGGTGTTGCGATTCTGGTCTTTGGTGCATCCGGCTTTCAGCGGTTTGCCGTCACATCGGTCCTGGGTATCGCATTCGAGGAAGCGCTTCTGGAATCGTTGCCCAACTCGTTTTCCCGCCGCAAATGGCACGCGGGACACCGCCCCGGCGGAATCGGGCGGCGGAGTGTACGAGGCCTCGGTTTGCGCGTGGCCGAAGCTGGCAAGCGCGATTACGAGCGGCAGAGAACATAGGACGGGCTGACTCATGTGTCGATTGGCCTCCACGGGCGGCGGCAACGTCTCATGCGTTTCCCTTCGAGTGTACCTCGGGTGTGCGACATAGAAATGGAAGTTAAGCCGCCCGACGGCCCTCCCAATAATCCTCGAAGCGGCCATTGAGGTGGCAACATCGCAGGGCGATGATCGAGTTGGCGCCGCGGACAGTCCAGAACATGCCGGATTGTTTCAGGCGGGATCCGATGACGGTCTTGCAGCCAGCTTCGATCACACCGGAGCCGACGAAGAGGTGCTGCTTGC
>JAIQEX010000093.1 GCA_020073615.1 Terriglobia bacterium | reverse complement strand
GGCAACACCAACTGCACGGCAGGGTTCCCCTCGGCGGCCATTCGCTCCAGCCGCTTCACTGCTTGTTGCGATTCAATCTGATATGGTTTCTTCATGGCGACTCTCCTTTTTCTCTGCAAAGAAATTTGCTCTCAGCCTATCAAAAGGCTTTGAGCGGAGAGTCGCTACTTTCTACGATCTACCGGGCATCCCCCGCGTCACCTGCTGGTTGCTGCTATGCTTTTTCATGCCGGTCTTATCTTGAGTCATTTGCCTCCCGCTGAGCCTGGCTGTGCCCTCCGGAACATGAACGTACGTCCGGGCCCTGTTTGGTGAGGGCGAGCGACACGCGCTGCGTTCTTCCGCGTTGGTTCGCACATTCACGGTAGCAGGCTGGCGTTCTGTAGTCTGTGCAAGATTGCTGACACGGCGGACCTGCCGGCGGCCGGGTTCAGTTTGACCGGAAGGTGCGATAATATCCCGTGAGGCCGGCAGGGATCGGTGGATTTCTGGAAGAGACTCCGGCCCGGGCGAGGCATCGTATGAAGGCGAAAGCAAAGTTGACGCCGGCTTTCGATCCGAAGGTCTTTCTGGCCAAAACCAACGGTGGAAGGACGACCACGGACTATGACGAGAACGGGGTGATTTTCGCGCAAGGCGATCCTGCCGATGCCGTCTTTTATATCCAGAAAGGCAGAGTGAAACTCACGGTCGTCTCCCAGCAGGGAAAGGAAGCAGTGGTCGCCATCTTGAAAGAGGGCGATTTCTTCGGGGAAGGATGCCTGGCAGGACAACCCCTACGCATGGCCAGCGCTGTTGCCCTCTCGGAGTGCTCCATCATGAAACTGGGGAAGGCGGCAGTGGTGGGTCTCCTCCACCAGGAACCATCGTTCTCCGAACTGTTTGTGGCCCATCTGCTTTCCCGGAACATCAAGATTGAGGAAGATCTGGTGGACCAGTTGTTTAACTCCAGCGAGAAGCGGCTGGCCCGGGTCCTTCTGCTGCTGGCCAACTTCGGCAAGGAAGCCCAAACCGAGCCGGTCGTCCCGAAGATCAGTCAGGAGACACTGGCCGGCATCGTGGGCACCACCCGCTCCCGAGTCAGCTTCTTCATGAACCGATTCCGCAAACTCGGTTTCATCGAATATAACGGCGGCCTGAAAATCCACAGTTCCCTGCTCAATGTCGTTCTGCACGACTAACCCGGCGGGGCGATTTAGCACCATAGTGCTGTTCGGTGAGCAGTATTGACCAGACCTGAAGCCGCTGGCAGGCTAGAGTCACTGGTATATGGGGGAGTGCCACTGCAACTCGAGTGGCATAGGGCATGAGTGCGCACGACGAGATTCGGGAGTACCTCCGCCACCTGCTCGATCATCAGGGCAAGTGCCAAATCGAGAACTGCGCGACCTGCCGGGTGGCGCGGAACGTGTACGAATTGATCCGGTCGCAGATTTTCTCGGTGAGGGACTATCCAGTGTTGTCGAACGCCGTTGACTCACCAGTTACCGATGGAGACGGCCGGGCGAGCGACGCACCTGGAACCACCACGGCACGGAGAGGCTAGTCTCCGTCCGCAGGGTATGCGCCTGCTATATTGTTCGTCATGGTTGCCGCCACCGCGCTGTTGGCCGATTCCGCCGTCCGCGAACACCTCGCCGGGCGCGAGCATCTGGAACGGCCCGAACGGTACGATGCGGTCGTCGAGGGCCTCGAAGAGGCTGGCCTCCTCCCTCGCCTCCTGCGCGTCGAGCCGCGCGCGGCCACCGTGGAAGAGCTGCTCCTCTGCCACACCGGCGAATACCTGCGCACTGCGAAACACGACGTCGATTCCGGCCGCCGCCGCATGAGCACCGGCGATACCGATCTCACGCGGAGTTCCTGGGATGCCGCGGCGCGCGCCGCCGGCGGCGTGCTCAATGCCGTCGATGCCGTGGTTTCCGGGCAAGCCAGGAACGCGTTCTGCGCGGTGCGGCCGCCGGGACATCATGCCACCGCCAGCCGCGGCATGGGCTTCTGCCTGTTCAACAACGCGGCGCTGGCGGCGCGCCATGCGCAGCGCCGCCACGGGATCGAGCGCGTCCTGATCGTCGATTGGGACGTGCACCACGGCAACGGCACGCAGGAGATCTTCTACTCCGACGCCTCGGTCTTCTACTGCAGCACGCACCAGTGGCCGCTCTATCCCGGAACGGGACGCGGCGATGAGACCGGCGACGGAGCGGGATTGGGCGCCACCCTGAACTTTCCCTTCCCCGCCGGTTCCGGACGCGCCGAGATCCTGGGCGCGGTGGAGCGTACGCTCCTCCCCGCCGCGGACCGCTTCCGCCCCGGCCTGGTGGTGATCTCGGCGGGCTTCGACTCGCGCCGCGGCGATCCGCTCGGCCGCTTTACGCTCACCGACGGCGATTTCGCCGATCTCACCAGTCGCATGATGGAGATCGCCGACCGCCATGCCGGCGGGCGCGTGGTCTCCCTGCTCGAGGGCGGCTACAGTCTCGACGGCCTGCGCTCGGCCGCCGCCGCCCACGTTGCGGCGTTACTGGGACTGCCGCGGCCCGTGGACCGGCTCGACCACCGCGTCCAGTTCCCCCTTGCCCAGCCGCACGTGGACGCCTGAGCCGGGGGGCGCGGCGGCGCTGTCCTTCACGATGCCGCATTCGTTCGATACGATGGCGTAGCCGCGCTCCAGAATGAGCAGGGGGCTCAATTGCGAGAGTTTGGCGGCAAGTTGCTCGAGCCTGCTGCGGCGGCGCGCCAGGCGGGTTTGCATGCTTCGCCCGCAGGCCCCATCGGCGGCCTCCAGGCGGCGCCGGCCGGCCGCCAGGCGGGGGCGCACGTCGAAGCGGCGCAAGCGCGCCTCAAGCGCGCGGCGCCGCCGCTCGCGGCTGTCGAAGGCCGCGCGCATCCGTTCCCGCATGCGGTACTCCTGCTCGTCGACGCGCTGCAGGCCGCGGCCCACGCGGCGATGGAGCAGGCCCAGCGCGCGGTCGATACCCTGCCGGCGCAGACGCCGCTCCAGCATCGCCAGCCGGTAGCGTACCGCCTGCGTGCCCTTCACGCGGGCGCGCGCGATGCGCTCCAGCAGCTCTTCGCGCGCGGGAACCGCGATCTCGGCGGCGGCCGAAGGCGTGGCCGCGCGCCGGTCGGCCACGAAGTCCGCGATGGTCACGTCGGTCTCGTGCCCCACCGCCGAGATCACCGGCACCGGGCACGCGGCGATGGCGCGCGCCACCGCTTCCACGTTAAAGGTCCACAGGTCCTCGAGCGACCCGCCGCCGCGCCCTACGATCACAACCTCCGCCCACTGCGACCGGCTGAAGTACGCGAGGCCCCGGCACACCTCCTCCACCGAGCCCTCGCCCTGCACCAGCGCCGGAAACAGGCGGATGTGCACCCCCGGAAAACGGCGCGTCAGGATCTGGATCATGTCCGCGATGGCGGCGCCGCGCGGGGAAGTGACGATGCCGATGCGCCGCGGAAAGCGCGGCAGGGGGCGTTTTCTTTCGGCGGCGAACAGCCCCTCCGCGGCCAGCTTTTTCTTGAGTTGCTCGAAGGCCAGTTGCAGCGCGCCGGCGCCTTGCGGCTCCAGCGTTTCCACCACCAACTGGTATTCGCCGCGGGCCTCGTAGACGTCGATGCGGCCGCGCGCCAGCACCGCCAGCCCGTCCTGCGGCTTGTATTTCCAGTAGCGCTGCGCGGAGCGGAAGGCCACGCATTTCACCTGCGCGTCGCGCTCCTTCAAGGTGAAATAGTAGTGGCCGCTCGCCGCCAGCTTCAAACCGGAGATTTCGCCCGAAACCCACACGTCGGCGAACTCGCCATCGAGCACGCCCCGGATGGCCGCGTTCAGCTCGCTGACGGTGAAGATGCGGCGCTCGGGCGCGAGGTTGAATTCGAGGGCGAACTGCTCCACCGAGCCATGGTACCGCGCGCGCCGGTGGGCCAGGCGTGCTCGCCTGCCTGGTGCGCGAAGCGCCTTCGCCGCGGAGTCCCGGCCGGGAGGCGCGTGGGCGCTCTCCGCGTCATTTCCGCGTCCCCGCGGCGAGTTGGAGACTGGTTAGCCTGAGGAATTACTTTGGTTAGTTCCTCCGATAAGAGACTAAGAAACCTGCTACTACTGAAATATGCGGATTTCCCAGATTTCGTTCCGGGCGGTTTCGCTCGTCCTGATGGCCACGACGGCTGCGTTCGCGGCCGCCAATGCCGACCCGGTCTACCGGGGCCTGCGCGAAGCGGCGATCGCCGATACGCGCGTGGTGGAGAACCTGGTCCTGCGGCGCGATGCGGGGACGCTCACCCTCAGGAGCGGCACGATCGGCTTCACCGCGCCGGCCATGGGCCGCGACACGGTGGCGGTATTCATCGGCGAGGGCGAATTCGTCTTCACGCCCGGCACCCTCCTGGACAGGAATTACCTGAAGAGCCTTACCGGCCAGGAGAGCGTGCGGGAAGCGTTCGACCGCGCCATGTTCTGCTTCACCGACGAGACCGGCCAGGAGTTGCGCCGCGATGCCAAGGCGCCGGCCGCCGATGTCAGGATGGCCGATGCGCTGGGCGACTTCCGCAAGCGCCTGCGGCGGCGCTCCGACGAGCCGAGGTCCATGATCGAAGCCCTGCTGACCGGCGAGTCCATGGACAACGTCGAGGCGGATCTGCTGGCCGATCTGTACCACCCCGCGCAGCCGGGATTTTTCAGCGCCTACCTGCATGGCCGCAAGCACAGCGATCTGCGCTTCCACGTGAAGCCGCGCGGCGTCTTGCCCGCCCTGCCTTCGCCGGAAGAAGTGGCGTTGATCAACGTGGACACCGGCGCCAGGGACGAAGGCATCTGGTGCCTGACCCACTTGCAGAAGGAGATCGAAAAGGGGGTGGCCAACTCGGATGAGGACAAGCGCGTGGTAGAGGCCGAGAGCTACCGCGTCGAGACCGCCATCGCGCGCAACGACCATTTCACCGGCAAGACCGCCATCCAGTTCCACGCGGTGACCGCGGGCGACCGCGTGGTCAAGCTCGGGATCGTGCCCACCCTGCGCGTCACGCGCGTCACCAGCGCGGGGCAGGAGGTGCCCTTCATTCAGGAAGACCGGCACCAGGACAGCAGCCTGTACGCGGTCCTGCCGGAGGCCATGGCGCAGGGCAGTGCGCACGATCTGGCGATCGAGTACCTGGGCGACAAGGTGGTGACCAAGGAAGGGGGCGGCAATTTCAGCGTCGGCGCCAGGGAGAGCTGGTACCCCAGCGTGAACACCTTCCACGACCACGCGCGCTACGACCTGATTTTCAAGGTGCCCAAGCAGTACACCCTGGTGAGCGTGGGCAAACTGGCCAAGGAGTGGACCGAGCAGGACGCGGCGTGCAGCGAGTGGACGTCGGAGACGCCGCTGGCGGTGGCCGGCTTCAATTACGGGACCTTCAAGAAGAAGGCCATCGTGGATGCGAAGTCGGGTTTCGGAATTGAAGGTTACGCCACCTCGGAGGCGCCGGACTATCTGAAAGGCGCGGGCGACGAGGCGGCCGGCGTGATGTCGCCCGCGCGGTTGATGGACGACACCATGGTGCAGGCGCAGAACGCGCTGCGCATCTTCGATGCCTGGTTCGGGAAATCGGAATTCGAGCGCATTGCCGTCACGCAGCAGCCCGAATTCAACTTCGGACAGTCCTGGCCGACCCTGGTCTACCTGCCCATGAGCGCCTTCCTGGATGCCACCCAGCGCTGGAGCCTGATGGGCATCCAGAGCCGGTTCACGGATTTCATCGATGAAGTGACGCCGCACGAAGTTTCGCACCAGTGGTGGGGGCACATGGTGGGTTTCAGCTCGTACCACGACCAGTGGCTCTCCGAGGGATTCGCCACTTTTTCGGCGGGGCTCTACCTGCAATTCACGGGGAAGAATTTCGATGCCTATCTGAAGTACTGGCAGCACGCGCGGGAACGCATCCTGGAGAAGAACAATTTCGGCCACCGCCCCAACGACGCGGGCCCGCTGTGGATGGGGCTGCGGCTGCGCAGCACGGAGAATCCCGGCGCCTACAACGAACTGGTGTACCGCAAAGGCGCATACGTGCTGCACATGCTGCGCTACCTGATGTACGAGCCCAAGGAAGGCGACAAAGCGTTCATCGCCATGATGCACGACTTCGTCAGCCAGAACCTGAACCGGAACGCGTCCACCGAGACCTTCCAGCGGGTGGCCGAGAAACACATCCGGCCCAACATGGACCTGACCGGCAACGGCAAGCTGGACTGGTTTTTCGGGGAATGGGTGTACGGCAACGCGATCCCGAAATACAAGTTCGACTATACGGTGACGCCGGCCGACGGCGGCAAGTGGCTCTTGAAGGCCAGCCTGACGCAAAGCGAAGTCGGACCGGGCTTCGCCATGCCGGTGCCGATCTATGCTGAGTTCGACGGCAGGATCGCCCGCCTGGGAGCGCTGCGCATGGTCGGCAACACGACCAACGACAAGATCGAGGTGCAGTTGCCACAGAAACCCAAGCGGGTGATGATCAACTACTTTCACGACGTGCTGGAACAGTGACCTACGCGGGAGTGCCGGCAAGGGTGTAGGGGCCGAGAAAGCGTTCGCCGTTGAAGTGAATCAAATGAGAAGGCGCGTCGGCAACCCAGACCTCCGTTTCCCACGCAATCTCGCCAAGATAACGGCTCATGACAGCGCGGTTTGGGAAGGCGGTGACATAGACCAGGCCCGCCGTCGATCCGGCAAAGAGCCGCGCCAGTTCCGCGTGACGTTTCCCATCGACGGGGCCATGACTGGTAACGGACTCCACCAGGAGCAGCCAGTTTCGCTCGGGGTAGAACAACACCACGTCGGGCATTTTGCCGTGTGCGTCTACATTCACGCCCAGCCCGGCAAGCAGCACGGCATCGAAATAGCCCCACTTGTCGCCCGTGTCTCCGGCGTAGATCAAGAGGCCTCCGGGAACGAAACGCGCCGCGAAATCTTCGATGATGGACCGGATCAACTCGCTATGCTCGCCGGGGCTGAGCGCGATTTTCTGTCCGGGCGCAATCTGCACGGGGACGAGGTTTTGTGTGCGCTCGTGAGCGTAGCGCGCGGTTAAGGTCTGGCGTCCGGCAAGATAGGCTGTCAGTCTGTCATGCCAGGCGGGCGTGTCGAAGGTGCGCAGCAATGAGAGGGCGGCTGGCCCGATCTGATAAACGGCGGCGGGGCTGTTGACCGGGCGGCCGGGCTTATCGGGATTGTAGGTGGCGATTCCGGCATCGACAAACTGGTGCATCGTTTGCCGCCGCACGGTTTCGCGCGTGTTCGGCGCGTAGGTTTTCTGATAATAGTCGCGAATCCAATCCATGATTGGCGTGATACCCATTAAGGGGTTTCCGGCTTCAGACCATTTCTTGCGGGGTCTGAGATTCAGCAACGCCAGCAGGCACAGGGCGGAACGTTCGTTCTGCTGCGCGCGTGGCAAGCCGAGCGAGACCAGAATCTTGTACGCGTCTTTGATGTGCTTGCGATTGCTCATCCAGCGAGCTTTTTCAGTTGGTCGTCCAGCATGGCTTGCGTCAAGGCGTCGTGAGATTGCGCCCATGCGCCCAGGGCTATCAATGTCCTTCGGTCGGGGTACTTCATCTGCCGAAGATCCGTTGCATTGACCTGGGTATGTCCATTGAAGCGACGGAAGTGGTCGTCAACCGCGGTGGTGTTGAGAAACGCAGCCAGTCCATACGCGAGCGCCTCCGGCAGGCCATGCTTATCCTCATGAAAAACGTTCAGGTGATTTTCAAAACCGAGCATCGGCGCACCCGGAAATGAATCGGGTCTGACCACGCTGGCGACAACGCGGCGCGGCTCCTCCTTGGAAGAGAAACGCCGCACGACCGTATAAAAGCCGTTCGGAAACAGCCATTTTTCCGTATCGCCGTTGAGCTTGATGGCATTGCCCCGCTTCATGCCGTCCTTCGGCCATTGCGTGCTCCGCCCGGCGAAGTGTCCCGGGTAAAGCAGAGGGACGGTGCCTTTCGCCGGTTGCTGGTGAATGTGTTCGAGCAATCGGAAATCGACCACGGGCCCGGTCGAAACGCCGATTCCAATATCGGGGAGGGAACAGCGGAGAGGCGCGCATAGCTCGAGGGCCGTGAGCCCCAACGAAGTTGGAACGTGAATAAACCTCTCCGGGTCGCCGGGAAACACGATACGCTCAAACGGGTGCTCATGCGTTACCAGATCGGCAAAGCTGTCGTCTGTCGAATTGGAAACCACCACCGGGCCCTGGCTGCCGCCGCGCTCGAGCCTGATGATGACATTCTCCTGCAGCACTTCGTCTTCCTTGAACGCCTTGGTCCGGGAGGCAAAGAGGTGCATGTGCTGCAAGGACGCATGGTGCAGCAGGAATTCGCGGAAGGGCCGATAGTACGGGCCGTTGCAGAAGCTGCGGGGGATGATGGCGACGAGCTGTCCACCGGGCTTCATCAAGGTCAGTGCCAGCGCGACAAAGGCCGAATAGAGATTGACTGTTTCGATGCCGGCCTGGCGCAGAATCAAGCGATGATCCGACAGGCTGTTGATCTTCTTGTAAGGCGGATTCAAAATCGCGTGTGTAAACCGCCCGGAAGCCATTCTCTGCAACGCGGCTTCGCGAATAAAATCGCCGGCGAGAACGCGCGTTGTCAGCGGCAGCCGCGCGGCATAGTTTGCCAGCGTTGTTTCCAGATGTCCGCGCAAGGCCGCGTCGATCTCATAGGCTTCGACTTCAACTTCTTCAAACTGGAATTGGCCGGCGGCGGCCCAACGGTCGAGGAAGGCGCAGGTAAGTGCTCCTACACCGGCTCCTGCGTCGAGCAACGTGCAGCTCTGCAGGGCACTCGCCGGAAACAGCGAAGCCATGAAGCGGGCCACGGGCGCGGGGGTCATAAACTGGCCCAATTGGGACTTGCGTTTGAGCGCGATCCCGCGCGCGGCTTCTTTACTTGCGCTGCCGGCGTGGTCGAGTATCTGAATCGCCATGTCTTGCGCGGCGCGTGAATCCATTGCCAACGTTCAGAATAACTTCAAACCGCGTAGTACGCCAGTGTCAGCGGTTTTGTGACGGAGCACGCCGGCACGTTAGAATCGAATCATCCTCATGCCCACCCAGGCCCTCACCGCAGGCGCGCGCCAGTTCTTTTCGCGGCACGGCACGCTCTCGAAGTGGCATCCCAATTACGAATTCCGTGCGGGGCAGGGGGAGATGGCCGAAGCGGTGGCGTCGGCCCTGGCCGATAAGCGCCACCTCATCGTCGAGGCCGGCACGGGGACGGGAAAGACGCTGGCCTACCTGGTTCCGGCCCTGCTCTCGGGCAAGCGCATCGTGGTCTCGACCGGCACCAAAAACCTCCAGGAGCAGCTCTTTTTCAAGGACGTTCCGTTTCTGCAACAGCACTTTCCGCGCCCCCTGAAGGTCTGCTACATGAAGGGCCGCAACAACTTCGCCTGCCGCCAGAAGATCTACGACGCGGACAAGGACATGGTGCTCACCGGCCTGGAAGAGGTGGCCGATTTCCAGATTATCCGCGACTGGGAGCAGAGCACCGAGTACGGCGACCGCGCGGAGATCAAGACCCTGCCGGAATCGTCGGTGGCCTGGGCCAAAGTCGACGCCCGCCGCGACCTGTGCACCGGCCAGAAGTGCCCCAACTTCGACCGCTGCTTCATCACCCTGATGCACCAGCGCGCCGCGGCGAGCGACATCGTGATCGTCAACCACCACCTGTTTTTCGCCGACCTGGCGCTCAAGGACGAAAACTACGAAGGCGGCATTCTGCCCGAATATCATGCCGTGGTGTTCGACGAGGCGCACGAAATCGAAGACGTCGCGGCGCAGTACTTCGGCGTCTCGGTGAGCAACTACCGGCTGCAGGAGCTGCGGCGCGATATTGCGGCCATCGGGCGCATGAAGAAGTTCGGCAGCCCGGAGCTGGACCGCATCCTCGACCGTCTGGACGAGATGACCGTCGAGTTCTTCGCGCTCTTCGGCGAGCTCGAGCGGCGTGTGGCGTTCCAGGAGCGGGATGCATTCCGGGAAGACAACGAGGAGATCTACACCAACCTGCTGGCCGCGCTCGAGCTGATCGGCTCGCACCTCAAGCTGCTCAAGAACCCGCCCGAGGAGGTCGGGCCGCTCGGGCGCCGCACGGGCGAGATCGGCACGGCGCTGCGCTTCGTGATGGAAGGAGACGACGAGCGGTACGTCTACTGGGTGGAGAAGCGCGGGCGGGGCTGCTTCCTGCAGGCCACGCCCATCGACGTGGCGGAGATCCTTTCCCAGCGGCTCTTCCAGCAGGTGGAGACTGCCATTCTCACCTCCGCCACGCTGGCGGTGGGCGGCGGCTTCACCTACGCCGAGAAGCGGCTGGGCCTGGACAACGCGCGCAGCCTCATCGTGCCCGGCCACTTCAACTACCGGAAGCAGGCGCTGCTCTACGTGCCGCAGCACCTGCCGGAGCCGCGCAGCCCGGCGTTCACCGCGGCGGCGGCCGAAGAAGTGACGCGCATTCTGGAGCACAGCCGCGGCCGCGCCTTCGTACTCTTCACCAGCTACCAGCAGATGCGCCTGGTGCACGACAAGGTCTCGCTCGCCATCGAGTATCCCACGCTGCTGCAGGGCACCGGACCGCGCAACGCGCTGCTCGACGAGTTCCGCGCCACGCCGCACTGCGTGCTCTTCGCGACCTCTTCCTTCTGGCAGGGCGTGGACGTTCCGGGCGAGCAGTTAAGCTGCGTTATTATAGATAAACTGCCGTTCGCAGTGCCCAGCGATCCGGTGGTAAACGCGCGGATCGAGAGCATCCGCAAAGCGGGGGGAGAGCCGTTTTACGACTACCAGGTGCCGCAGGCCGCCATCGCGCTCAAGCAGGGGTTCGGGCGGCTGATTCGCAGCCGGAGCGACCGCGGCGTGCTGGTGCTGCTGGACCATCGCATTACGAAGCAGCGCTACGGCCAGGTGTTCTTCGACAGCCTGCCCGATTACGGGTTCACCACCAGCCTGGACGAAGTGGAGAAGTTTTTCGATGTTTGAAGTCACCATAGAAGAGACATTCTCCGCCGGCCACGCCCTCCGCAACTACCACGGCAAGTGCGAGAACGTGCACGGGCACAACTACCGCTGCCAGGTGACCATGGAGGGCGCGGAGCTGGATTCCATCGGGCTGCTGGTGGATTTCGTGGAGCTGAAGAGGGTGACGCACGCCGTGCTGGACCGCATGGACCACCAGTGGCTCAACGAATTCCCTCCGTTCGACGCGCTCAACCCCTCGGCGGAGAATATGGCCCGCTACATCTTCGAACGGATCAGCGCGGAATTGAAAACCAGGGAGGGGGTCCGTGTCGGCTCCGTAAAGCTCTGGGAGACCGACACGGCCAGTGCGGTTTACCGCCCGTAGTAGGCCGCGTTCTTCGCCGTGAACTCCGACCACTTTTCGGGCAGGTCGTCCAGCGCGAAGATCGCGGACACGGGGCACACCGGTACGCAAGCCCCGCAATCGATGCATTCCACGGGATCGATGTAAAGCAGCTCCGCTTCCGCGTAGTTGGGCTCATCTTTCTTGGGGTGAATGCAATCGACCGGGCAGGCGTCGACGCAGGCGGTATCCTTCGTGCCGATGCAAGGTTCTGCAATTACGTAAGCCATTGGTTTTCGTGTCGTCCAGGTATATTAAATAGCACAGCGGCACAGGAAAGACAAATGTCAGTTGCCAACCCGCCGGTTGTGGCACCACACTGTAGAAGATGCCTGCCAAAGTACGAAAAGCCGTTTTTCCCGCCGCGGGCCTGGGCACGCGCTTTCTGCCCGCCACCAAGGCCCAGCCGAAGGAAATGCTGCCCATCGTGGACAAACCCATCATCCAGTACGGCGTGGAAGAGGCGCTGCATTCGGGCATTCAGAACATCATTATTGTAACGGGCCGCGGAAAGACGGCCATCGAAGATCACTTCGACGTCAGCTTCGAGTTGGAATACCTGCTGGAATCGCGCGGGAAAAAGGAACTGCTGGCCAAGGTCCGCGGCATCACGGACATGATCAACGTGTCGTACGTGCGCCAGAGGGAGGCCTTGGGACTCGGCCACGCGGTGATGCGGGCTTCCGAACTGGTGGGCGACGAGCCGTTCGCGGTGGTGCTGGCCGACGACGTGATCGATTCCGAAACCCCCGCCCTGCGGCAGCTTCTGGATGTGTACGAGTTCTTTTGCGCCCCCGTGCTGGCGGTGATGGAGGTGCCGGCCGACCGCATCTCCTCGTATGGCGCCATCAACGCCGAACCGGTCGCCCACAACGGCAGCCACGACCGGCTGTATCGCATACGCGATCTGGTGGAGAAGCCCAAGCCGGCCGACGCACCCTCCAACCTCGCCATTATCGGGCGGTACGTGCTGACGCCCGAAATTTTCGGGTCCTTGCAGGAGATCAACCCCGGTTCGGGAGGAGAGATCCAGCTCACCGACGCCTTGAAACACCTGTTGCGCAGCCGTCCGATTTACGCCTACCGCTTCGAGGGCACGCGCTACGACGCGGGAGACAAGCTCGGGTTCCTGAAGGCCACCGTGGAATTTGCCCTGCGCCGCCGCGATCTGGGCGGCCCCTTCCGTGAATACCTGAAAGGGTTGAAACTGTGAATCTTCCGGTTGACGGCGGGGCCGTCCGCGACGGTCTACACTAAAATCTATGCTGCCCGACGGCCTCATCAAACGGATCGCCGCGCTCCTCGGGCCGCACGGCTATCTCGACCGGCCGGAAGATCTCACCCTCTACGAATACGACGGCGGAGTGGAGAAACATCGCCCCGACCTGGTGGTGTTCCCGCGCACGGCTGAAGACGTCGCCGCCATCGCAAGGATCGCGCACGAATTCCGGCTTCCCCTGGTGGGACGGGGCGCCGGGACGGGACTCTCGGGCGGCGCCATCCCGCGCGAAGGGGGAATCGTGGTGGGGTTCGCGCGCATGAACCGCATCCTCGAAATCGACCGCGACAACGAGCGCGCCGTGGTGGAGCCGGGCGTGGTCAACCTGGATGTCACGGTGGCGGTGGAGAAGAGCGGCTACTTCTACGCGCCCGACCCCTCCAGCCAGCGCGCCTGCACCATCGGCGGCAACGTGTCGGAAAACGCGGGCGGCCCGCACACCCTGGCCTATGGGGTCACCACCAATCACGTGCTGGGGCTCGATGTGGTCCTGCCCGATGGCGCGGCGGTCTCCACGGGGGGCTGGGAGCCGGACCTCCCCGGTTACGATCTGACCGGCCTGCTCACCGGCTCGGAAGGCACCATGGCGCTGGTCACCAAGGTGACCGTGCGGCTCATGCGCAAGGCCGAAATGGTGAAGACCATCCTGGCCATATACGAATCGAACGAGGACGCCGGCCGCACCGTGGCCGAGATCACCGCGCGCGCCATTACCCCGGTGGCGGTGGAGATGCTCGATGGCGTGATGCTCCGCATGGTGGAAGAGGCCACCCACGCGGGCTATCCCATGGACGCGGCGGCGGTCCTGCTGATCGAGCTCGAAGGCCTCAAGGAAGCCGTGGAGCGGCAGGCGGAACAGATTTGCGAAGCCTGCACCCTATGCGGAGCCCGGGAAGTCCGCGTGGCGCGCTCCGCCGAAGAGCGCGACCTGCTGTGGAAGGGCCGCAAGAACGCGTTCGGGGCCGTGGGCCGGGTCAGCCCCACCTATTACGTGCAGGATGGCGTGGTGCCGCGCACCAAGATCGCCGCCACGCTCCATTTCATCAACCAGGCCGCCCGCAAATACGGCCTCACCATCAGCAACATTTTTCACGCCGGCGACGGCAACATGCACCCCATTATCCTGTTCGACGCCCGCAAGGCCGGCGAACTCTTAAAAGCGCGCGCCTGCGGCGAGGAGATCCTCACCTTCTGCATCGACAACGGCGGGTCGATCACCGGAGAGCACGGCGTAGGCATGGAAAAGAACGAGTTGATGGCCCGGCAATTCCCGCCCGAGACACTGGATATGATCCGCCGGCTGAAGGAGCTCTTTGACCCCGACAACCGGCTGAATCCCGGCAAGGTGTTGCCTACCGGCCGCGGCTGCCTGGAGATCCGCCAGGCGCCGCTCACCGAGGGCAGTACGGTGTACTGAGTGTCATCATGGGCCGAAGGGCCACCAAAGGCTATGAAGGCCTTGGCGGTCCCACATTGCCCACGCAGGTGACCGGCTCAGGTGTGGGGCAGGTTGTTCAACCTGCGGCCGATTGTCAATCGGCCTGCCGGCTTTCCGAAAATCGATCCGCCAAAAGCCCGGCGGGCCAACGCCGGAGGAATTTTCCCGGTCCGGCGCCCGGCCAATTGTCAATCGGCCGCAGGTAAACAACCTGCCCCACGGGCGTGGGCAACTTGTCCCTGAACCACCACAACAGCATGTGGGACAGGCTGCAATGGGCGGCTTCCTCTAAAGCTACCGCCACCAACAGCCGATACGAATAATTATGAAGATCTCTCGCTCCGTGGTCCTGGCCATTTGGGCTGCCGGGAGCGCCTCCGCCCAGCGTGTCGGGGAGCCCACGGCCGATCTCGACAAAGTCAGCGTGGATGAGCTGTTCAGCATCCAGGTGACTTCCGTAGGCCGCAAGGCGCAGCAGATTTCCAAAGCGCCCGCGGCGGTGTTCGTGCTCACCGCGGACGATATCCGCCGCAGCGGGGCCACTTCCATCCCGGAGGCCCTGCAGTGGGTGCCCGGGCTCACCGTGCTGCGGCTGAACGGCCGTTCCTGGGCCGTCTCGGCACGCGGCGGCGCGCGTGTATATTCCGATCGGATCCTGGTGATGATCGACGGGCGGTCTCTCTATAGCCCCCTGTTTTCGGGCGTGATCTGGGATGCCATCGATGTACCCCTCGAGGATATCGAGCGGATCGAAGTGGTGCGCGGCCCGGGCGCGGTCATGTGGGGGCCGAATGCCGTCAACGGAGTGATCAATATCATTACCAAACCGGCGCGGGCCACCAAAGGCGCCGCCTCCAGCGTGGCTGCGGGCAACGAGGCGAGGGGGGCGGCCGAGGCGCGCTGGGGAGGCGCCGCCGGCGACCGGCTGGCTTATCGGGTCTGGGGAAAAACGGACTACCTGACGCCCGCCTACGGCTCTCCCGGAACGTTTTATTTCGGAAATTTCGCGTATCGCGACCCCTCTGTGACGAACCTGGACGCGGCGACCGGCCGGTTCGGGTTCCGCTTCGATGCGCAGCCGGGCGACCGGGACCAGTTGATGGTCGAGGGCGACCTCTACAAGACCGGCCGGCAGGACCCGCTGGCATATCCCGCAGTGTGGCCTAACGTCGTCCGGCAGCAAGGCCACACCGATTACGAGGGCGGGTACATCCAGGCGCGCTGGACGCGGACGGCCGCGGCCGGCAACGAGAGCGTGTTGCAGTTCACCTACGACGACAACCACATCGACTACCCGTTTGTGGGCGGCGGTCTCAACAACCTGACCATCGACTTCCAGAAGCGCCGGCAGACCGGGGAGCGCAACGAGCTTTACTGGGGTGTGGGCTTGCAGCAGTATTGGGATGCCACCTACAGCAACCGCTACGTCTCCTTCCAGCCGGCCGACGCCGTCTACCGCACCGGCGACGTGGTGCTGCGCGACGAATGGCAGATCGTGCCGGCCAAGCTGGTGGGGTCGGCGGGCGTGCGTGTGGATTACAACTCGTACCACCATGTCGAGTACCAGCCCAGTGTGCGCCTGCTCTACACGCCGGACCGGCGCCAGTCGGCGTGGCTGGCAGTCTCGCGGGCCGTTCGCGTGCCCAGCCGCGTGGACCGCGACGTGCTATACGACAACGGGCAGATGCCCAGCCCGGCCGGGCCCATCCAGGTATTCGTCTCCGGCTCGCAAGCGGCGCCGTCGGAGACCGAGCGCAGTCTGGAGGCCGGATACCGGCTGCAATCGGGCCAACACTGGTCTGTGGATCTGTCCGCCTTCGGAAGCTACTACGAGAGGTTGCGCGCCGCCGAAGGCCCGCTCCTGCCGGTATTGGCCGTCACGGCGGGGAAGCGGTCTCTGACTTTGCCGTTGAGTGTCGTCAATTCCGGGGCGGGTCGTGCCTATGGCGGTGAAGTCTGGGCCACCTGGCAGGCCCGTCCGGGATGGCGTCTGATTCCCTCGTATTCCTATGTAAAGGACAGCGAATGGCTGCCAGCCGCGCCGGGCCGGCGGCTGGTGTGGGAGCGGACTCCGGAGGACCTGCGCCACCAGGGCCTGCTGCGGAGCCAGCACGATCTGTGGCGCAACGTGCAACTGGACCTGATGGCCCGTGCCCGCTCGCGCGACTTGAATTTCAATCTGCCGGGCGTGCTGCTGCTCGACGCGCGGCTGAGCTGGCGCCCTTCCCGGGCGGCGGAGGTGAGCGTCTCGGTGGAGAACCTGGCCAACCGCAGCGTGCTGGAATGCTATCCCGAGATTGCCACTCCCGCTATCCCTCTGCGCCGTATGTTCGTGATCAAGTGGACCCAGAGGCTATAGGAGACGAGTGGATGGGTGTGTGCATTTCGGGCTGAAACGAACGCGATGGGCCGCGGTGCTGGCGCTATCTGCGGTCCTGGGCGGATTTCCGGCGGCCGCCTCCGACGGCGAGGATGAGCTGAAGTCGGCGATCGTCTGGGCCTTTCTGCAATACTCCGATTGGTCCGTCCGGCCCGCCGCGGATACTCCCATCACGGTGGGAGTCCTGGGACGGTCCGCATTCCGCCAGTTCCTGGGCCATTACCTGGAAGGCAAAACGGTCAACAACCGCCCGGTCCGCGTCGTCGAAGTCAAGGCTGTGACCGACCTGCACGGTTGCGCGGCCGTTTACTTCGCCACCGACAAGGGCACGGAGATTAAGCAGCTCCTGCCCGCCGCACGGGCCGCCCACGCGCTCACCGTTGGCGAGACGGACCGTTTCGTGGAATGGGGCGGCGCCGTCAACCTGTTCCTGGTGGACGGGCACATGAGCTTTGAGGTCAGCCTGGGAACGCTCGAGCAATCGGGGATCGCCATCAGCTCCAAACTGCTGCGGTGGGGCCAGATCCGCGATCTCGCCAAGATCAAGACCATGGCGAGGCCGGCCCAATGAGGAAGCCGGTGTCGCTGCGCTGGAAGTTGGCCGCGCTGATCGCCGGCGGCAGCGTGGTAGCGGCGCTCATCGCGGCGGCGGGGTTCACGTGGCTCGACCTGGACCGGTTCTGGCAGCATACCAGCGCGGAGGTCGGCGCCATCGGGAATATCGTCGCCGATCAGGTGGCGCCCGCCATTACCCTGGGCGATCGCCGGGCGGCGGGCGAAATCCTGGCGTCGCTGCGCGCCGACCACCTCATCCGGAAAGCCGTGTTGTACGACGCCCGGGGCGTGTGCTTCGCCAGGCTCGATGCGGAGGGCGGCCAGCCATGCCCGGCGGCGCCCGCCGATGGCATCCGCCGCGACCGCGCGGAGTTGGTGCTCTGCCGCGCCATCCGCGCCGATGGCGAGCGGCTGGGCACCCTGGTGCTGGCCGCCAGCCTGCCCTCCGTTCCCGCGGTGGTGCGCCAGTACCTGGGAGGCACGGCGCTCATTGTCCTGCTGAGCCTGCTGGTCGCCGCCCTGGTGGCCATGGTCCTGCAAGCGAGGGTCTCCGCTCCCATTCTGGCGATCGCCAATGTGGCGGAACGCATTGCCGCGACTCATCGTTTCGGGGACCGCGTGGCCGTTTCATCGTCCGACGAGTTGGGCGTATTGGCCCGCGCCTTCAACGAGATGCTCGAGGAGATCGGGCGCAGTCACGCCGAACTGGCGCAACAGAGCCGCAGCCTGGAAGCGGAGGTCGCCGAGCGCCGGTTGGTCAACGCGGAATTGCGGCTGGCGAAAGAGAAGGCCGAAGAGGCCGCCCGGCTCAAGGGCGAGTTTCTGGCCAACATGAGCCATGAGATCCGCACCCCCATGAACGGCGTGTTGGGGATGATCAGCCTGGTGCTGGACCGGTGCTCCGATGGCGAGGAGCGGGAACAGCTCCAGGTGGCCCAGACCGCCGCCCAGTCGCTGCTCAGCATCCTCAATGATATTCTGGACCTCTCGAAGATCGAAGCCGGCCGGATGACCCTCGAAGCCATCGATTTCGATCTGCGGAGCACCGTCGAGGAGTCCCTGCGCATGTTCGAGATCGCCGCCGCCGAGAAGGGGCTCGATCTCTCGCTGGCCTTTGCGCCGGATTGCCCGGGCTGGGTGCGCGGAGATCCGGTGCGCCTGCGGCAGGTATTGATCAATCTGGTGGGTAACGCCGTCAAATTCACTTCCGAGGGTGCGGTTCGGGTCGCGGTGCGGCCCTCTGGCGGCGGCGTGCGGATCGACGTTGCGGACACCGGCATCGGCATCGAGCCGTCCAAGTTGAAATCGGTCTTCGAGGCGTTCACGCAGGCCGATGGATCGCACACGCGGCAGTTCGGCGGCACCGGCCTGGGCCTGACCATCACCCGGCGGCTGGTAAGCCTGATGGGAGGACGGCTGTGGGCCGAAAGCGAAGCGGGGAAGGGGAGTCTCTTCTGCGTGGAATTGCCGCTCGAGGCGCGGCCCGCGGAGCGTCCGGAGGATCCCGCGGCGGAGCCGCCCCCGCTCCCGCCGGCCCGAGCTGGGCTGCGCGTGCTGGTGGCCGAAGACAACGCGATCAATCAAAAAGTGATTGGCTCTATGCTGCGCCGCCAGGGCTGGAGCGTGACCATGGCCGGCAACGGAACCGAGGCTTGCCAAAGCTTCCTGGAAGAACCATTCGACTTGATTCTGATGGACGTTCAGATGCCGGAGTTGGACGGCTTGGAAGCCACGCGGCGGATCCGCCGGGAGGAACTGCGCCGGGGGTCCTTCGGCCACATCCCGATCATCGCCTTGACGGCTCACGCCAACCAGTCGCACCATGCGCAATGCCTCGCCGCCGGCATGGACGCCGTGATCACCAAACCGGTCGATCTGAAGACCCTGCTTCGCGGCATCGGCACGGTTCTGGCCTGCGCTGGAAGCACGGCGTGCGCTACCGCGATCCCAGCAGGCTGTATGCCAGCACACCCAGAACCGCCAGCGTGATGGCCACGTAGAGGCGGTCGCCCTGGCGCGCGAAGGCATAAGCCGAGGAGGCCACGCGCGCTACCGGAGTGGCGATCAGCAACAGCACGCCGAGCTGGATGAGGCCTTGCCCGTGCAGCGACATCGCTTGCCGCAACACGGAGGCGATGCGCCGCAGCTCCGCCGGCTCGCCGCGGAAGGTGTGGTAGTCCGGGCGCTCCCACCCGTGACCGGCAAGGTAGAGGCAGGCTCCCGGCAGCACCAGCGCAAGGGCCGCCAGCACGCCCGCGCGCAGCAGCCGTCCCAGCGCCCGTTCCATGCCGGCCTTCCGGTATCCAATTGCAGTCATCAGAATTTGCCCGCCACGCCGTTGTAGATCATCTCGCCCGCCGCGCACGCGATCACCGCCGCGAACAGCACCCGCAGCCGCCGCGTCTCCACCCGCGGCAACAAACGCGCCCCCAGAAACGCCCCCGCCAGAACTCCCGGCACCACCGGCATAGCCAGCCCCGGGTCGATATAACCGCGGCTCAAGTACACGCCCGCGCCGGCCGCGGCCGTGACCCCGATCATGAAGTTGCTGGTGGCGGTCGAGACTTTGAACGGCAACCCCATCACCTGGTCCAGGGCCAGCACCTTCACTATGCCCGACCCGATGCCCAGCAGCCCGGAGAGAACCCCGGCCACGGTCATCAGCCCGAAGCAGACCGGGACGCGGTGCGCCTGGTAGCTCACCAGGCCCGCCGCGCTGGGGTAAGCGCCGTCCATCCCGAAGTACGCCGCCACCGCGCTGCCGCCTTCCGAGGCCTTGCTCTCGCTCTTCCGGCGCACGTTCATCCACGAGGCATGCAGCAGCACGATGCCGAACAGCCCTCCGATCACTTGCTTGGGCAACGCCAGCGCCAGGGACGTCCCCAGAAGCGCGCCCGCGGTAGTGCCGATCTCCAGAAACATGGCGATGCGGATATTGGCGTACCCGTCGCGAACATACGCCGCCGCGGCGCCCGACGACGTGGCGATGACTGTGACCAACGACGCGCCGATGGCATAACGGATGTCCACCCCAAAACCCAGCACTAGCAGCGGAACCACGATGAACCCGCCGCCCAGCCCGGTGAGCGAGCCGAGAAATCCGATGGCCAGACCGCTGACCGCCAGCACGGAGGTAAGTTCGAACAGGTTCATGGCCCCCTCCAGGATGATGCGTCGCTACACACTATATCGTGACACGCTACATTGTGTCAAGACGCAGCCGGGGGTCCGGCCCGGCCGCGCTTTGCTATCATGCCAGCCATGCGGATGCGCCTGCTGGTTGCGTGCCTGGCCACCGCCCCGGCGTTTGCGGGCGCCTGGCGGTTCGGCGCCGTATGGGATGGCGCCAAAGTGTGGAAGGACGCCTGCGTCGTCACCCAGGGCGACCGGATTCAATCGGTGGGCGCATGCCCGGAAGGCGCCATCGATCTCTCGCGCTACACCGCAATTCCCGGCCTCATCGACGTGCACACCCATTTGACGTACGTCCTGGAGAACCGTGTGGGCCAGTCCGCGCGCGCCGCCGCCGTCGTGTTTCTGGCGCAGGACAACGCGCGCAAAACGCTCGCGGCCGGCGTGACCACGGTGCGCGACCTGGGGGCGCAGGATTACGCCGACATCGCCATGCGCGACCTCATCAATCAGGGGTTGATGACCGGCCCGCGCATGTTCGCCGCCGGCTACGGTCTCAGCGTGACGCGCGGCCGGACGCCCTCGCCCAACACCGCCGATGGCGTGGCGGAGGTGCTGCGCGTGGTCCGGCAGCAGGTGGCCGCGGGCGCGGACTGCATCAAAATGTACGGTTCCACGGGCTCCGGCCGGGACGTCACCGGCTACCAGACCTTCACCTACGAAGAGATGCAGGCGGCCGTCGACGCCGCCCATGCGCTCGGCAAGCGGATCGCCATTCACAGCTACGGCCCCACCGGCGCGCGCGATGCCGTTCGCGCCGGCGCCGACTCCGTGGAGCACGCCACCGACATGGACGACGCCACCATCGCCGAAATGGCGCGGCGCAAAATCTTCTACGTGCCCACCATCGATCACAACCGCTACTACGCCGACAACTACCGCCGGCTCAACTATCCGCCCGGCGCGGTCGCCGACCTGAACGCGTTCATCCAGCGGAATCTGGAAACTGCGCGCAAGGCCTTCGCCGCCGGCGTACGCTTCGCCATGGGCTCCGACGCGGTCTACACCATGTTCGGCGAAAACACGCGCGAGCTGGCATGGTTCGTCAAAGCCGGTATGACGCCCGAACAGGCCCTGCGCACCGCCACCGGCAATGCCGCCGAACTGCTCGGCATGGAAAAGAGCCTGGGCGCGCTCCGGCCCGGATTCCTGGCCGACGTGGTGGCGGTGGAAGGAGACCCGCTGGCCGATATCGACGTGGCCATAAACAAAGTGCGCTGGGTCATGAAGGCCGGAGAAGTGGTGGAGACGAAGCGATGAGCCGCGCCACTTTCGGCATTGTCGGCGGCTACGGCGCCACCGGGAGCGCCGTTGCGTCCGAACTCTCGAAGTCCTCGGACGGCGAGATGCTGATCGGGGGCCGCGACCTGGCCAAGGCGCAGGCCCTGGCGGCGCAGTTGAATGGCAGAGCGTCCGCGGCCCAACTTGACATCCTCGACGCCCGTTCCCTGGACGGTTTTTGCAGCCGGTGTTCCACGGTCGTCAACTGCGCCGGGCCGGTGATGGCGCTCCAGGACCGCGTCGCACAAGCGGCCCTTCGCGCGCGGTGCCACTACCTCGATCCGGCAGGCTTGTCGTTCGTTAGAGAACGCCTTCTGCCACATTCGCGGGAGATCGAAGAGGTGGGATTGTCGTTCGTGGTCTCGGCCGGGTGGATGCCGGGCTTGGGCGACCTCCTGCCCGTCTACGCCGACGCAATGGCAAGAGCCAAAATGGAAACCATCGAGTCGTTGAGCGTGTACTTCGCCGACTCGGGCGAGTGGTCCGCCAATGCCTTGCGCGACGCCGCCTGGTATCTCCGCCAGACGGGCCTCCGCAGTCCCGGCTACTTTCATCAGGGCCAATGGACACGCGCCAAAATGTCGGAGTCCTCGCGTCTGGTTGATTTGGGCGACCCTGTCGGCTCCCGCCGTTTCGCGATGTACTCTCTACCCGAACTGAGCGAGGTGGGCTGCAGGCTCAACCAATATGACGTTTTCACCTACACTTACCTGTCCGGGTTCCGGACGGCGATCGCGTCAACTCTGCTGGCCCTGGTCCCACTTCCCGAAGGGCTGCGTCTGCGCATGCTGCGCAACGTGTTTCGCAGAAACCGTCTGTCCGTGGATGGCTTTGTAGTGGTCCATGTCCTCGGGCGTTCTCAAGCGCGCAGGCTGGCGCTGACCGTTCAAGTCGTTTTCCGGGACCGCCGCGACTATTGGATCCACGGACTCGTGTTGGCTACTGCCGCCCGCATGGTCTCGGAGGGCAAAGGCGTCCGGGCCGGCGTTCACTTCCTCTCCGCTGCGGTGGATCCCATCGCCTTCATGACAGAGCTGCGAAAAGCCGGCATCGAGCTGACGGAGAACTGCGGACCCGTTCCGCCCGTGTCTGGAACTTAACTACACCCCCACCGGCGGCACCAGCGTCTTCAGAAACTCGTGTGCCACCAGGAAGCCCCGCTTGTACTGCTCCGTGAAAATCCCCCTGGCTGTAAGGCGGATAACAGAATTCGTCCTCGTTCTCGATATTCATGGCGTCCGCGATCGACGCGTACGTGCGGGACCGTCATGTGCAGCACCTGAGACGGCGCTGCCAGCGGCCCTTCCGACCGCCGGAGGGGGTGACTTGCTATGAACAGCTTCAGAAAACTAGGGCTGCTTTATTTATGAGCCAACACCGCCACCTGCCTGTAGCGCGGCGCGGCGCGCGCGGCGCCGCGGATTCCGGCTACGGCCCGGCGCGAGGTGTATACTGGCAACTTCACGGCGCTACCGACTGTATGACCTGGACCGGGGTTTGCCAGTTGGCCGTCTTCTTCGGCCTGCTGGCGGCGATTACGAAGCCGCTCGGCCGCTACATGGCCGCCGTTTTCGAGGGGGAGACGACTTTTCTCTCGAAAGTGCTGGCCCCCTTCGAGCGTTCCCTCTACCGGATTTCGAAAATCGATTCACAAACAGACCAGAGGTGGACCGCTTACGCCAGTGCGGCTCTATTGTTCAGCTTCGTCAATTTCTGTTTTTTTTTACGCCTTGCTGCGCTTGCAGGCCCCGGGCGGCACGCCGCTCACGCCCGACCTGGCCTTCAACATCGCCGTGAGCTTCATGACCAACACGAGTTGGCAATCCTATGCCGGCGAGACCACCCTCAGCCATTGGTCGCAGATGCTTGGGGTGGCGGTCGAAAGTTTCACCTCAGCGGCTACGGGCATGGCTGTCGGTGTGGCTCTGATCCGCGGTTTCGCGCGCGACAAGCTCCCCCGACTCGGAAATTTCTGGGTCGACTTGACCCGGGCCACACTCTACATCCTCCTGCCACTCTCCCTGGCCGCCGCCTTGTTACTGGGCTCGCAGGGAGTAATTCAAAACCTCCGACCTCTTCGGGCGCTTACTACTGTGGAAGAGCGGCTCGGGACAATCCCCTCGGGGCCGGTGGCCTCGCAGGAAGCCATCAAGCTCCTCAGCTCCGATGGCGGCGGCTTCTTCAACGCCAACTCGGCGCATCCCTTCGAGAACCCCACGCCATTCACCAACCTGGTGGAAATGCTGCTCATGCTCGCCGTGCCGGCGGCCATGACATACACGTTCGGGCGGATGGCAAACGATCAGCGGCAGGGGTGGGCGCTGTTTGCCGCCATGGCCGTCATGCTGCTGGGCGGAAGCTGCGCCGCCACCTGGAGCGAACAGGCCGGCAACCCCAGGCTGCGCGCCGCCGGAGTCGACGCCGTGGCCGCCCGCGGCCATGCGGGCGGCAATATGGAAGGCAAGGAGGTCCGCTTCGGAATCGCCGGCTCCGCGCTCTTTTCGGTAGTCGGCACCGCGTCGGCGGACGGAGCGGTGAACAGCATGCACGACAGTTACACGCCGCTCGGCGGCCTGGTGCAGATGTTCAACTTGAAAACCGGCGAGGTGATCTTCGGAGGCGTGGGCACCGGCCTGGTGGCGATGCTGTTCATGGTCATGGTGACCGTCTTCATCGCCGGGTTGATGGTGGGCCGCACACCCGAGTATCTGGGCAAGAGGATCGAAGCCAAAGAGATGAAGTTGGTCATGCTTTCGTTTGTGGCGACTGCGGTCGCTCTTCTGGGGCTGTCCGGCGCCACGGTCGCCGCCCAGTTCTCTAAGTCCAGCTACTGGAATCCCGCCGGTGCGCCGGTAGCCAACCTGGCGAACGCGGGGCCGCACGGCCTTAGCGAGATCCTTTACGCGCATTCGAGCGCCGCCGCGACCAACGGCAGCGCGTTCGCCGGCCTCAACGCCAACACGCCCTGGTTTAACCTGACGCTCGGCCTCGGAATGCTCATCGGGCGATTCCTGGTCGTGATTCCCGCTCTGGCAATTGCCGGCAGCCTGGCGGCGAAGCGGCGGCTGGCGGCCACCAGCGGCACCATGCCGACTCACGGCGCGGTCTTTGTGGTTTTGATCCTGACGACCATCGGAGTGGTCACGGTTCTGACCTACTTCCCGGTTCTCGCCCTCGGCCCCATCGCGGAACACTACTTGATGCACTCTGGTGCGCTGTTCCGCTAGCTGCTTCCGAAGCCACGTCCCCGGCCTCCGGTCGCATTCCGGGCTGGTTGAAATCCGCTTTGGCCGTCCCGCTCGCGGTCTCCGCTTGCGCCGCGGCGATGGAGGCGCGCGCCGCGCCGGAGACATGGAGACCGCGCAGAGCAAAAGGGGAACCGGCTCTCCGCCGCCTGTGCGCCCCCGGCGGCTCCGCGTCGAGTTGGAGGTCTGGTTGGTCCGAGGCGGAGTCTCGGCAGCAATTCAATGCGGGTATAATGTGGTGTCTGACGTTCGCTCGGCCGCGGTTTTTACCGGATGATTCGTATATTTCGCGCCTTTGTTCCCGCCAGCACGCTGGTGCTGCTCGTCTCCGAAATTCTCATCGTGACCGCGGCGTTCGTCGCCGCCGCCTATCTCGCCCTCGAATTCGATCCTACCGATTACCTGCTCTATGACAGCGGACTGGCGGCTATTCTACTGGTCACGCTCAGCATTCTGCTGGGCTTGTATCTTCACGACCTTTATTCGCAGGTTCGGATCGCCTCCCGCGTCGTGCTGGCGCAGCAACTATGCCTGGTGATGGGCCTGGCGTTTCTCCTGGAGGGGCTGATCAGCTTTGTGAATCCCGATCTACGGGTGCCCATCCGCGTCATGCTGCTCGGCAGTCTGCTGGCCGTGGCCGCCATCTTCGTCTGGCGCCTTCTTTTCAGCGCCTTCGTGATCCGGGTGGTCATCCAGGACCGCCTGCTGCTGGTGGGATCGAGCCCGGTGCTGGCGGATCTCGACACGTATGTCGACGCCCATCCGGAATCCGGCTTCGTGGTTGCGGGATGTGTGGGCCCGAGCGGCGCCGGCGGGCCGCTCCCCGCTGGAAAGATGCTCGGCCCGCTCGGCTCGCTCGCCGACATCGTCGATACCACGCGCCCCAGCCGCCTGGTGGTCGGGCTTCTCGACCGCTCCGATGCCGGCTTCGCCAACCAGCTTCTGGGTCTCACGTTTGCGGGGAACGCCGTGGAAGATGCCGCCGGCACCTATGAGAGAATCTCCGGACGCGTGTCCATCAAGGGGCTCCGGCCCCCCGGCTTCGTTTGTTCCCGCGAATTTGAACCGTCCCGCCAGCGTTTCCTCTACCAGTCGCTTTCTAACGCGGCCTTGGCCTTCCTGGGCATTCTTGTGGCGCTTCCCGTTATGCTGCTCACCGCGCTGGCAGTGCGGTTTCGTCTGGATCGCCGGCCCCGCGCCGGGCTCGGCAACCGCCCGTTCACCTTGTACCGGTTTCGCGCCGGCCGGTCCGGCGCGGGCCGGATCGTCCGCAAGCTTCACCTGGACGGCTTGCCGCAACTGATCAACGTTCTGAAAGGCGAAATGTCCATCGTGGGGCCGCGTCCCCAACGGCCGGAGTTTGTCGCCGCGATCTCCCGGTACATTCCCTTCTACCGGCAGCGCCACAGCGTGCGGCCGGGCCTCACCGGCTGGGGCCAGCTCAAAAGCCCTCTTCCTTTGGAAGATGCCATCGCCGAACTGGAATACGATCTCTACTACATCAAGCACCTGTCGCTGGGTCTCGACACCTTCATCATGTTCCACGCCCTGAAGTCCCTGTTGGAGTCGCGCGACACGCGGTAGCGCGCGCTTCACCGTCCCGACGATCCAAACCCGCCCGCTCCCCGCCGGAGCGGATCGGTCAGGCCGCCCCCGCCCACTCCACGGTCTCATAGCGGGCCACGATCGTCTGCGCGATGCGGTCTCCCGCGCGGAGGGGTAGGGCGCGCGCCCCAGGTTGAACGGGATCACGCGGATTTCGCCGCGATACCCCGGGTCGATGGTGCCCGGCGCACTGGGCATGGTGATGGCGCTCTGCAGGGCCAGCCCGCTGCGCGGCCGCACCTGGTATCCGGGTAGCGGAGGTCTGATTTTCAGGCCTGCAACTGGATGATGGATGCTGTTTCCACTTCGCGGCGACCGCGCCAGGGTCGGCTGCGACCGTCCTTGCGGCGCCTCGGCGGCCCGTGGTCCCAGTTCCACGAGTCACGCGTTTTGCGTCAAGTTGACCCCTCTCGCCCAACTCCCGCTTGGCGCGTAAGCCGACCAGAGGCAACGCACGGGCGAGCGGCCGGCGGCCTTTGGAACACCGGTGATGGCTTGGACAGCGTGTGGCGGTAAGAACTGCAGAGTTATGACTAGTATCTACTTGCACAAATAAGCGTATTATTTTAATGATTGGCTCATGGGCCAACGGGCGACGATTTCTCTGACCTCGGACGAAGAGCAGACCCTCCGGCAGTGGGCACGTGCCGGTACCAGTGAATATCGGATGGTGGAGCGGGCTAAGGTGATCCTCTTGGCCCATCAAGGAAAGTCCAATCTGGAGATTGCGCAGCAATTGAAAACGCGGCCTGCCCGCGTCTCGAAATGGCGGCAACGCTTTG
>JAIQEX010000229.1 GCA_020073615.1 Terriglobia bacterium | reverse complement strand
GTGGAGCCGATGCGGACGGATTCGCGGAGGAGGATGGCAGGAGGGGAGTTGCGATTGGGGACGGACTCGACGTACATGGGTCCATGATACAGCTAACAATCCGACAATACAAGACGCATTTCTCATATTTACATGGGTACACAATCGCGCCGCAGCAAATCCAGATCCACAAGCCCTTCAAGATCTTACGGGCAAAATGGCATCAAAAAGGCCGGGAACTTCGGTCTAGTCGAAGCCGAGGCGCCGTGGCAGAGCGGGGCCGTCCGCGAGTATGGGTCTGAAGTCATCGAGGTTGTCGACCGGGACTTGCAACTGACCGTAACCGTCCGCCCACCCATCCCGGTCCACGGCCGAATCAGCGTGGAAGCCGGCAGCGAGGTCAAGCGACGGCTCTTGGAAGCGACTCCCAGCCGAAGGTCGCAGCTGCAGATTCGTCCCCTGCCCGCGAATTTTTACGTCAGCCAGGTCAGGTACAACGGGCGCGTGTCCGAAGAGATCTTTCTCAGCGAACCGGATGGGCCGCAGCAGGAACTGGAGGTGGTCTGCACCGCGGGCGCCGGTTCCATCTGATCGATTCGCTGCACGGGTCCTTCGGCCCGTCGTGCGCCCCGCACTGCTTCTTTCTTGAGGCTAACGGAGCGGTCCTCAAATGTTACTCGGGACACCGGCAATTGGTGTCTGGCTGCGCACGAAGGCCACTACCAGGCGGATCTGCTCGTAAGTGATTTCCGGCGGGAGCGCTTCGCGCAGCGGCTTCAGCCACTGCGATCCGAGGCGGCGCACGGCTTCCTCGATCACGCGGTGGTGCTCCTCTCCCACCCACTCCTGGCGGTAGGGAAGGCGTCCCTTTTCCACCAGGTCGGCCACCAGGTTGACCACCGTCGCGGGCTGCCGGTTGCGGATCTCGGCTATCTCTGCGAAAGTCTTGCCCTCGGCCAGGAGCCGTAGCGTCTCTTCGGCGGGCGATGCCTGCGACACCTCGCGCGCGGCGGCGCGGGCGCCGTGGCGGAACGCTTCGAACGCGGCGAAGATCTCGCGGCCGTACAGCTCCGCCTTGCGCTCGCCGAAGCCGTTGACGCCAAGCAGCTCGCGCAGAGTCGAGGGCCGCTTGCGGCAGAGGTCTTCGAGCGCCGCATCGCTCAGCACCACGTAGGCGGGAACCGCCGCGCGCTCGGCCGTGCGGCGGCGCCATTCCTTGAAGAAATCGATCAGCTCGCCCGCAGGCGTGCTCTTGGCTGCAAGCGGAGCGGGGCGCGCCGCCTGCGCCGGCGGCTGCGGTCTCGCCTGCGGTTTCGGCTCCTCACGCGGCGATTCCAGCGGCATGGCCTTCGGCCGCCGCTTCTTTTTCTTCTTCGCCGGCAAATCTTCCGGCGCCGCGGCGAGCCACTCCGGGACATTCCCGCACACGTCGCACATCTCGCAGCGCTGCCACTTGGGCGTCTGCCCGAAGTGCGCGCAGATCTGCAAATGGCGGCAGCGGCTGCTTTCCACGAACAGCCGGACGGCGTGGTAGCGCTGCCAGGCGCGCTGCTTTTCGTCGGGATCCTTCAGTTGGTCGATGAAGTAGGCCAGCAGTCCCGCATCCTTCGGCTGCCACAGCATCACGCAGTCCGCGGGCAGTCCGTCGCGCCCCGCGCGTCCCGCCTCCTGGTAATACTGCTCGATGGATTTGGGCAGCGAGGTGTGGATCACCGCGCGCACCGCCGGTTTGTTGATGCCCAGCCCGAAGGCGATGGTCCCCACCAGCACGCGCACTTCGTCGTTCATCCACCGCTCCTGGTTGCGGCGGCGCATGGCGGTCTGCATCTGGCCGTGATAGGGCACGGCGGCGATGCGCCGGTCGGCGAGGGAATCCACGGTGCGCTCCACTTCCGCGATGGTGGGGGCGTAAACGATGACGCTTTCCCCCTGATAGGAGCGCAGCGCCGCCGCCAGCAGCCGCCGGTGCGAGTCGCTATCGCACTGGTGCGTCACGTAGCGCAGGTTGGCGCGGTGGAAGCTGGCGATGTACTTGTGCGGCTCGCGCAGGCGGAGCTGCTCCAGGATGTCGTGGCGCACGCGCCTGGTGGCGCTGGCCGTGAAGGCCGCGATGGGCTTGCCTGGGAAGTGCTGGCGGAGCGAGCTGAGCTGGCGGTACTCGGGGCGGAATTCATGGCCCCACTCGGAGATACAGTGCGCCTCGTCGATGGCGAAGAACGCCACCGGCACGCGTTCCAGCCAGGCGATGGTGTCGGGCCGCGCCAGCCGCTCGGGGGAAAGGTACAGCAGGCGGAAGGCGCCCTGCACGGCCGCGCGCATTACGGCGCGCTGTTCCTCGGCCTGCTGCGTGCTGTTGAGCACGGCCGCGGGAATCCCCATCTCGCCCAACTGCGCCACCTGGTCCTGCATGAGCGCGATCAAGGGCGAGATCACCACCACGGTCTGCCCCAGCACCAGCGCGGGCAACTGGTAGCACAGCGATTTGCCGCCGCCGGTAGGCATGATCACGGCGGCGTCGCTGCCCGCCAGCAGGCTTTGGATAATGCGCTCCTGCATGGGGCGGAAGGAGTCGTAGCCCCAGTAGCGTTTCAGGGCTGCGTGGAGGTCTTGCACCGTGGAAACTACGAGTGTATCAGGCGCACGGCCTGGTGCGGCGCGGCTTCCAGCATCTGGCGCGCGGTGCGCTGCGTCACCGGGTGGCGCAGACCGGGAGCGAGGTCCGCCAGCGGCGCCAGCACGAAGCGGCGTTCCCCCATCCGCGGATGGGGGATCTCGAGCGTGGCGTTGCGCACCACCGCCTGGCCGTAGAGCAGGATGTCGATATCGATGGTCCGCGGCCCCTTGGGCACCGCGCGGACGCGCCCCAGCGCGCGTTCGATGCGGCCGGCACGCGCCAGAAGCTGCATCGGGAACAGTTCGGTTTCCGCTTCCACCACCAGGTTTAGGAACCAGGCCTGCGCGGTGTATTCCAGCGGCTCGGTTTCGTAGACCGGCGAGACGCGGAGGATGCGCAGTCCGGGCGCCGCGAGCCGCTCCATGGCCGCGCGCAGGTTTCGCTCGCGGTCGCCCACGTTCGAGCCCAGGCCGAGGTACACGAGTTTCATGGATCCTGAAACAACGGCGGCTGGTCGTCGCGCAGCAGTTTGCGTTTCACCTGGAAATACTCGAAGGCCTGCTCGGTGGCCACGCGGCCGCGCGGCGTGCGGCTCAGGAAGCCGAGCTGAATCAGGTACGGCTCGTACATTTCTTCGATGGTCCCCGGCTCCTCGGAGATCGAGGCGGCGATGGTGGTGACGCCCACCGGCCCGCCGCGGTACTTCTCCAGGATGGTGCGCATGATCTTCTGGTCGATTTCGTCCAGGCCGTGGCGGTCCACGTCGAGCATGTCGAGCGCGGTCTGCGCCACCGGTGGGGTGATGCGGCCGTCGGCGCGCACCTGCGCGTAGTCGCGGACGCGGCGCAGCAAGCGGTTGGCGATGCGCGGCGTGCCCCGGCAGCGGCGCGCGATCTCTCCGGCGGCGCCATCGTCCACCAGCACGTTCAGCAGGCGCGCCGAGCGGTTCACGATGGCCTTCAGCTCCGCCTCGCCGTACGGCTCCAGGCGCAGCACCAGCCCGAAGCGGCCCAATAGCGGCGCGCTGATCAGGCCCTGCCGGGTGGTGGCGCCGATGGCCGTGAACTTGGGCATGGGCAGCGAATGCGTCCGCGCGCCCGGGCCCGTGCCCACCAGGATGTCCACCCGAAAATCCTCCAGCGCGGAGTACAGCATCTCCTCCACATCGGGCAGCAGGCGGTGGATTTCGTCGATGAAAAACACCTGGTGCAGGCGCACGCCGCTGAGGATGCCGGTCAGGTCCAGCTTCTTCTGCAGCACCGGCCCCGAAGTGGCGGTGAACTGCACTTTCAATTCCTCCGCGATGATGGAGGCCAGCGTGGTCTTGCCCAACCCGGGCGGGCCATAGAGCAGCACGTGATCCATGGCTTCGCCGCGCTTGACCGCGGCCTCGATGGCGATCGAGAGGTTCTCCTTGAGCTTGCTCTGCCCGGTGAAATCGGCCAGGCGGCGCGGGCGCAGGCCCGCTTCGAACTGCACGTCCTCGACCTGGCGGTCTCCGGAAATCAGTTGCCGGTCGGGCATGTGCTACCAGCTTACCGTACCAGTTCCAGCGCGCGGCGGAAGAGCGGTTCGAACCCGGCGGACGCGCCCGCGGCCTTGGCTTTGCGCACCGCGGCCTCGGCCTGCGCCCGCGCGCAGCCCAGGTTCAGCAGGGCCGAGAGCACGTCCTGATCGACGGGCGAGAGCGATGCATCAGGCGGCGCTTCGGCTTCCGCGCCCGCCGCCGCGGGCAGTTTGTCGCGCAGTTCCAAAACCATGCGCTCCGCGGTCTTCTTGCCGATTCCGGGAATGCGCACCAACTTCTCGACCTCACCGCGCCGGATGGAGTTGATCAGCTCCGGCGCGGCCAGCCCGGAGAGGATCTTCACCGCCAGCGTCGGCCCTATGCCGCTCACCCCGATCAGCCGCTCGAACATCGCCTTCTCGTCCTGCGTGAGAAAGCCGTAGAGCGCGAGCGCATCTTCGCGCACGTGGGTATGGATGCGCAGCCGGACCTCCGCGCCGGCCTCCGGCAGGTGGGTGAAGGTCGAGACCGGAATGGTGACGTCGTAGCCCACGCCGCCCGCCTCGACGATGGCCTGGTTGGGATGTTTCTCGAGCAGCACGCCGCGCAGCAGAGCGATCATAAACCTGTATTGTAGAGCGTTCGCGCGGCGTGGCTTCGGGCTTAGAACTGCTTCCGGGCCGGCGCGCCGGGAGCCGCTTCGGCAACCCACGACACGGGGTGCCCTAATCGAGTCAACTCCTCCGCCATCGGGCGTGTCGATTTGCTGGTCCACCGCAACTGACTCATCGGATCCCCGGCGGTCGTCTCCTCCAGGATCTTGGCCAACAGATCCCGTACGCCAGAGTCAACCCCTGCGACCTTCTTCCTCCATCCGCCTACCCGCCTCACCCGGCCTTCGCCGGGACTCACCAGCCTTCTGCCACTTTCCAACTCCTCGACTGCCTTCGTAATCGTCGTCCGGGACAGCCCCGTCAAAGCCGCCAGCCGACTTATGCCGCCACGCCCCAAATCCAGTGCTTTATCTGCGGCGAACAGCCTCGCCTGAAGTTCATTCGTAACAGTTCAGGTGGTCAAGGCTGCTGCGGGAGCAGAGAGGGCGCGGCAACTCGGCGGCGGCGGCATCGTACAGCGTCTGTGAGGTAACCCAATACGTGGCGCTGCTGCCGCTTGCAGGTTTGGGTGACAGTGAGTAAGCGGGCAGTGGCGATTTCACCATTCCGGCTGCGGTTGCCGAAACTGA
>JAIQEX010000092.1 GCA_020073615.1 Terriglobia bacterium | reverse complement strand
GTCAGGGATTTGCGAGTGTCCTGGAAAATCGTCCCGGCCGTCACCGAACTTTGGTAGCCGCAACTCGAACATTGCAGCAGAATCTCGCTCAGCGGCCACGTCTTCTGCCCGCCGCACCGAGGACAGCGAAAGCCCCCCGGCCACCGCAGCCGGACCAGATACTCCCGACAGGCGGCCTCGGTAGAGAAACGGGCTTCGAATTCGGCCAGATTTCGCGGATAATCCTCCACGGCACCCATACTACATCTTGGGGTCACCTGAGTCAAGTAAATACCCCATCTCTGGAATCCGGCCTTCCGCTTTTGCGCGCAGCAGGATTCCCAGAGTGCCGGTGAAGGTTAACTTCAGAGTCCCGGCGTGCAGGCGGCCGAGGCGTTCATCCAGGATCACCACTGCGCCTGGAATCTGCAATCCTAACGCCAGCACTTCCCTCTCGCCCGCGCCCAGATCAGCCGCCGTGGGTACCTTATCCAGCCCTTCCGGGGCCTGAATTCTCATCCAGGGCAACGTTCCGATATCCGGCAAATCGATGCCAAGCGCTCTGCCTCGCTCTAACTCGCCCGCGACGGCGGGCGGGACCATAGTGCGAGCATAGAACTCCGGCAAGAGCTTGAGAAGGCCGATCTGGTGGAGGTACTGAATTGGAGAAGTGTTGCAGGCCTTTTCACGCGTTCTTGAAATCGTGGGTCAGTTCCTCTTCGCTGAGGTCAAATGTACTCACCCCATGATCCGCCAGGCGGCTCAGGAAAAATGGCTTTGGCACACCAGCAAGCTGGGCGGCGGCGCCAGATGAAAGCTGGCCCATTTCATACAGCTTGACGGCGGCCGCAAAACGAATCGTGGCCGCAAAGTCATCCGGCGTCGCCTTCAATGCGCGCAGGGTCTCATCCGGTATGGACAGCGTGACTTGGCTCATCGGTGGTCCAATTTCATTCTACGGCAGTGAGAGGAATCGTATCAAAAGGCAATCCGCGGGCTGGCTTCGCGCCGCTATCCCCGCGGATACCTTCAAAAGGAACGCCGCAGTTGGGACTGAGCCTCTTGCGGTCCTTTCTGGTGCGGCATCGCCGGATCGCAATCGACACCAGTGTCTTCATCTACGAATTAGAGGCAAATCCGCGATACGCCGCTCTGTGCGATCCCATATTCTCATGGCTGGAGACGCCGGGGCACTCGGCGGTCACATCCACCATCACCATGACGGAATTGCTGGTTCAGCCGTATCGCGAAGCCGATCAGAAGCGGGTCGACGAGTTCTACGGCTTGCTCGTCACTTATCCCAATTTGGAATGGGTCGCTCCCGATCTGGAAATTGCCGGCCTCGCGGCGCAGCTTCGCGCGCGGTACGGGCTGCGGCCCCCGGATGCTCTGCAGGCCGCGACGGCGATTCGATCTCAGGCCACCGGCCTGGTCACGAACGACCGCATCTTGGAACGTGTGGATGGGTTCGAGACGCTGGTCCTGGAGCGCGTCCGGTGAGCCGATCATCCGCCTGCCGGAAAGAGTCTTCCCGGTCTGAAACTGTCCGATAATTTGACAGCGGCTGTTTTTCAGACGGCGGACTCGCCGGCCAGAAGCTCCGTGCGCCTGCCGGAAGCTTGTGTTTACTCCCCTTTCTGCCGGCACTTGCCGCAACGCGGTAGTATGGATGGGAACTTGCCCACGAAGAGAATCGGAACAATCGGTCTGTAGCTCGGTTACGCAGCGGAGTTGTGCGCGCCGCCCTCCCGGCCGCATGGAAAGGAAAACGAACGGATGCAGCGGAACGAACGATCCCAGCCGGCGGCCGGCACGGATTCCGAGACCAACCAGAACCGGCGGACCCTGATCTCGTGGCTGCTGGGGGGCGGCGTGGCCGCTTCGCTGGCGTCGTTCTTCTATCCCGTGGCCCGCTTTCTGGATCCGCCCCAGGTGACGGAGGCCGCGGTGAATGAGGTCGCCGCCGGCAAGGTGCAGGATCTCAAGCCGAATTCCGGCAAAATCGTGCGCTTTGGGAACAAGCCCGCCCTGCTGGTGCGCGTCAATGACACCGAGTGGAAGGCCTTCTCGGCGGTATGCACGCACCTGAACTGCACCGTGCAGTATCAGGAGGCCAGGAAGGAAATCTGGTGCGCCTGCCACAACGGCACCTATGATCTGGATGGCAGGGTGGCGTCCGGCCCTCCGCCCAAGGCGCTCGAGGAACTGGCCGTGAAGGTGCGCGGCGACGAAGTGGTCATTTCACGGCGGGTATAACGGGAGATTTCGCTTGTCGGCGAAGGAACTGAAGACCAAGACATTCGACTGGTTCGATGAGCGGCTCGGGCTGCGCGAGGGCCGCGACCTGTTGGACCACAAAGTGGTGCCGGTACACGGGGGAACCACGTGGTATTACTTCGGCGGCATCACGCTGTTCCTGCTGGCGGTCCAGTTGGGCACCGGCATCCTGCTGCTGCTCTACTACCGTCCCAGCGTGGCCGAAGCCTTCGACAGCGTGCGCTTCATCATGACGCGCGTGGAGTTCGGATGGCTGATCCGTTCCATCCATAGCTGGTCGGCCAACCTGCTCATTTTCGCGGCCTTCGTGCACATGTTCAGCGTGGTCTTCACGCATGCCTACCGGCGCCCGCGCGAGCTCACCTGGCTCACGGGCATCGTGCTCCTGGGACTGATGCTCGGCTTCGGCTTCAGCGGCTACCTGCTGCCGTGGAACCAGATCTCCTACTTCGCCACCAAGGTGGGCACGGACGTAGCCGCCAGCATGCCGTTCGCGGGACCGGCGCTGGCGCGATTCCTGCGCGGCGGCGAGGATGTGGGCGCGGCCACGCTCACCCGCTTCTTCGCTTTTCATGTGGCGGTGCTGCCCATGCTCACCTTCGCCTTCGTGGGCGTGCACCTCCTGCTGGTACAGAAGGCCGGGATGAGCACTCCCAGCGGGATTTCTCCGGCGCGGCTCGCCCAGATGAAGTTCTTCCCTAACTTCTTCCTGCGCGAGCTGATGGTCTGGTATGGCGTGCTGGCGATCCTGGGAACGCTGGCGGCCATTTTCCCGTGGGAGCTCGGCCAGAAAGCCGACCCGTTCTCGTCGGCGCCCGCGGGCATCCGGCCGGAGTGGTATTTCCTGGCGCAGTTCTACACCCTCAAGCTGATCCCCAGCCACGTCTGGTTTATGGAGGGTGAACTCCTCGGCCTGTTGGGATTTGGGCTGCTGGCCGCGGTGTGGGTGACGCTGCCGTTCTGGGCCAAGGGCCGGGAGGGCGAGACGCGCACCAAGTGGGCCACGGGCGCGGGGGTCTTCCTGGTCTGCTACCTGTTCGCATTCACCATTCTGGGTTATCTCAAATGAGAGCGCCTGCCATTCTGTTCCTGCTCTGCTCAATCGCGGGCGCCGCCGCGGTGGACACCTGCGTGACGTGCCACGCCGCGCTGGAGGAAGGAGCCAAGGGCCCGGCCACCCTGATCAAGGGCGATGTGCACACGGCGCACGGCCTCAGTTGCGCGGATTGCCATGGCGGCGACCGCACCACCGACGATCAGGACGCATCCATGAACCGCGCCAAGGGCTTCCTGGGCAAGCCGGCGCGCACCGCCATTCCCAAGTTCTGCGCCCGCTGCCACAGCAATCCCGACATCATGCGCCAATACGCGCCGCGGGAGCGGGTCGACCAGTTCGAGCTCTACCAGACCAGCGTGCACGGCAAGCGCCTGGCGTCGGGCGATGGCAACGTGGCTACCTGCATCGATTGCCATAGCGTCCACGACATCCGCGCGGTGAAGGACGGCATGTCCCCGGTGCATCCCCTGCATGTCGCCGAGACCTGCTCGCGCTGCCACTCCGACAAGGAAAAGATGGCGCCTTACGGGATTCCCACCAACCAGTTCGAGGAGTACCGCTCGAGCGTGCACTGGGAAGCGCTGGCCAAGCGCGGCGACCTCTCCGCGCCGAGCTGCGCATCCTGCCACGGCAACCACGGGGCCAAGCCTCCGCAAGTGGAGTCGGTCTCGGCGGTCTGCGGGACGTGTCACGTGCTATTCGCCCAACTCTACGACCGCAGCGTTCACAAGGCCGTGTTTTCCGGTGTGGGAGGCGGCGGGGGCTGCATCGTATGCCACTCCAACCACGGAATTCACCAGCCTTCGACAGCCATGCTGGCCGGTCCCAAAGCGGTCTGCGCCGGCTGCCACGATGCCGAGACCAGCCCCGCCAAGACCGCCGTCGAGATGGGCGCCTGGCTGGACGGCCTGGATGGCGCGCTCAAGAACTCCGAGACCGTGCTGGCGCGCGCCGAAGAGTACGGTATGGAAGTGTCCGAAGCCCAGTTGCGCCTGATCGACGGACGCGAGAATCTGGTTAAAGCGCGCCTCGCCATGCACTCCATGGTGTCCGGCGAGATGCGCAAGCCGGTCGAGGCGGGCATGGCAGTTGCTGCGGAAACACTCAAGGCCGGACAGGCTGCGTTGCGCGAGAAGGACATCCGGCGGTGGGGCCTGGCGGTATCGGTGATCCTGATTGCCATTGCCATCCTGGCCATCCGCGGCTTGATCCGGCGGATCGAAAGCGGCCCCACGGCCATGACTGCTTCGGGAGAAAAGACTTTATGAAAAAGACAATCCTGATCGGAACTGTTTCGTTGATCGCATCCGCGGGCCTGGCATTCGCAGGCGCGCCGGAAGGCAAAGAAGTGTACGTGGCGAAGTGCCAGTCCTGTCACGGCGCCAATGGCGAGGGCAAGGCTGCCATCGCCAAGATGTTCAACGTCACCATGCCGCCGCTGGCCTCCAAGGAGGTGCAGGCCAAATCGGACGCCGAGTTGAAGAAGGTCATCCTTTCCGGCAAAGGGAAGATGAAGCCGGTCTCCGGCGTAAGCGAGAAACAGGCGGACGACGTCGTAGCCTTCGTGCGCACGTTGAAGTAGCAGGCGCGCGGGGGCCGGTTCCCTCGGGCCGGGGCTCTGTGCCCTGGCCCTACCCTACTTGATCCGTTCGTCTTTTTCGATTTTGCCGTCGCGGATGTGGATCACGCGGTGGGCGTGGAGCGCGATATCGTGCTCGTGGGTCACCAGGATGATGGTGTTGCCCTGCTGGTAGAGCCGCTCGAACAGGGCCATGATTTCGTTGCCGGTGGCGGTGTCCAGGTTGCCGGTGGGCTCATCGGCCAGCAGGATGGAGGGGTTGTTCACCAGCGCCCGCGCCACCGCCACGCGCTGCCGCTGGCCGCCCGAAAGCTCGTTGGGCTTGTGGTACATGCGGGCTTCCAGGTCCACCTGCTTCATGGCCAGCTTGGCCATCTCGAGGCGCTTCTCGGAAGCCATGCCGGAATAGATCAGCGGGAGCTCCACGTTATGCAGCGAGGTGGCGCGCGGCAGCAGGTTGAAGGTCTGGAACACGAAGCCGATTTCCTTGTTGCGGATGCGTGCCAGCTCGTCGTCGCTCATCTCGCTGACCAGGTTCCCGTTGATGTAGTACTGCCCGCTGGTGGGCGTATCGAGGCAGCCGATCAGGTTCATCAGGGTCGACTTGCCCGAGCCCGACGGGCCCATGATCGCGCAGTATTCCCCGCGCTTGATCTCGATGTCCACGCCGGAAACGGCATGAATCTCCTGGTCGCCCATGACATAGGTCTTCCAGAGATTGTAGGTGCGGATGACGATGCCATCCCGCTTGAGTTGCTCGCCGCGCTGGATGAGTTCTTTTTCTGCTACTGCTGCCATCGGATGAATTCTCGTTTCCTGAGATCGGCCGCTTGCTGACGCCCGCGGGTCCGTGTGCTGCTAGGTCTTCTGCTGCTGTGCCGGACTCTTATTGTCCACCTTCACCTGGGCGTCGTTGGCGATGGTGCGGATGATCTGGTAAGTCCCGGTGACGATCTGGTCGCCTTCCTTGAGGCCGCTCAGCACCTCGATATCGGTGGCGCCGGTGATGCCGGTCTCGACCTTACGAAATTGCGCTTTGCCGGTATTCACCACGAACACGCCTTGTACCTCTTCCTTGCGCGCTTTCTCCGCCACCGGATCGGGCTTGGTGGCCGCCTGGGTCCCGGTCCCGAGGGGCTTCTTGGGCTCGAGGTCACCCTTCTGGCGAACGGTCAGCGCCTGGATCGGAATAGTAATGACGTTTTTCCGCGTGGCCGTGGTTATCTTGGCGGTGCAGGAAAGTCCCGGGCGGATCTCGTCGGGCGGGTTGTCCATGGCCACGACCACCTTGAAATCCTTGGCTTCCTGGCTGGAGATGGCGCTCTGCGAAGCGGCCACGCCGGTGGAGCGCAGGATCGCGGTATTGCCGATTTCGGTTACGTGGCCCTTGAAGGTTTTGTTGGGAATGGCGTCGACGGTGATCTCCGCCACCTGGTCCAGCTTCACGTTGACGATATCGGTCTCGTCCACCTTGACTTCGGCCGTGATCAGCGACATATCGGCGATGGTCATGATAATGCTGCCGGTCTGGTTCTGCAGGCCGGTCACCACGGTCTCGCCGACGCGCACCGGCAGATTGGTCACCACGCCATCGAGCGGGGCATAGGAATCGTACTTGTGCAGGATATCGTTGATGCGTGCCAGGTCGGCGCGCGCCACGCCGATCCGCCGCTGCGTCGCAACCAGTTGGGCGGCGGTCTGTTCGCGCATCGCGTTGGCCTGCACCAGGCGGGCCTCAGCCTGCTGCACGGCGGCCACCTGGGCATCGTAGTAGGATTTCTTCACGTCGAAGTCCTGCTTGGCGCCCAGACCTTCCTTGTACATCGATTCGGCGCGCTGGTAATCGGCCTTCATGCGCTCCAGGTCGGCTTTGCTCTGCGTGACGGCGGCGCGCAGGGTCGCCAGGTTCTCATCGGCCGCCTTCACCCCCGCTTCGGCGGCGCCGGAGTCGGCTTCGGCCGAGCTCAGATTGGCCTTCTGCGATTCCACGGTGGCGGCGGGCTGGGTGTTTTCGATTTTGGCCAGCAACTGGCCCTTGCGCACGCGGTCGCCCTCCTTCACCGTCAGGCCCGTGATCTGGCCCATGGCGTTGGCGCCGATGTTGATGTAATTCTTGGGCTTAATCTCGCCCGAAGCAGTCACCTGGCTGAGCAGATCCATGCGCACCGCGCTGCCCGTCTGCACGGAAATCACCCCGCGCTTGCTGTACACCGTGCTGGCATACACCCCGATCACCAGGCCGAGAACCACCACTATGCCGATGACAATCTTCCACTTAGTCTTCACGACAAAAGTCTCCCTATTTTTACGGTCACCTGCATTAGACGCAAATCTGTTGCCGGTAGTTCACCCAATATTCTACACCCCTGGTGTTGAATCTGCCGGAGACCGCTCCCAAGAGACGGCTGGGGGCTGCGGAAATTAGCGGGGGGCGGAATGCTCGCCTTTCAGTTGCCGCGGAGCCACTCGAGCGAATCGGGCGGCGTGTTCTCGCACTGGTTCGATTCGGTGACCCCGCCGGAAAGCTGCGCGCACGCGGTCATCACGGCGGTCCGCACGGCCTGCTCGCGTGTTTCGCCGGAGGCGGTGCGGCAGTCGCGGTTGCCTTTGAATGTGATGCACACGCGGCAGCGAAACGGCTGCGTGCGGAACGAGGAAATCACCACGTAGCCCAATACCAGGGCGGCGAAGGCGGCGGCGATCCAGGCGGTTTTCTTCACGCGAAGAAGTTGCCCATCCGGCGGAATTTCGCGTAGCGATGGTCCACCAACTGGCGCGGGGTGCGTCCCGACAACTCCTCGAGACGGCACCGGAGGTGTTGGCGCAGCATCTCGGCGGCGCCGGCGGGGTCCTCCTGGGCGCCGCCCTCGGGCTCGGGCACGATGGCATCGATGAGGCCCAGCCCGTGCAGGTCCTGGGCGGTGAGGCGCAGGGCGGCGGCGGCCTGTTCCGCTTTCCCGGAATCGCGGTAGATGATGGCCGCGCAGCTTTCCGGTGAGATGACGCTGTACACCGCGTTTTCCAGCATGAGAACGATATTGCCCACCCCCAGGGCGAGCGCGCCGCCGCTGCCGCCCTCGCCGATGCAGGTTACCAGCACGGGGACCGGCAGGCGCGCCATTTCGCGGAGGTTGCGCGCGATGGCCTCGGCCTGGCCGCGCTCCTCGGCGTCAATGCCCGGGTACGCGCCGGGGGTGTCCAGAAAGGTGAGCACCGCGCGGTTGAACTTGGCGGCGATCTGCATGACGCGCAGGGCCTTGCGGTAGCCTTCCGGCTTGGGCATGCCGAAATTGCGGTACACCTTCTGTTTGGTGTCGCGCCCCTTCTGCTCGGCGATCACCATCACCGGGCGCCCCTCGAAGCGCGCCATGCCCGCCACGATGGCGGGATCGTCGCCAAAGGAGCGGTCGCCGTGGAGCTCTTGAAAATCGGTGAACAGGCGCTCGATGTAGTCCAGCGAGTGGGGACGCTTGGGGTGGCGCGCCAGCTGCACCCGGCGCCAGGCAGGATGGGGCTCAGCCGCGGGCGCGGGCTCTGCATTCGGCTCGGGAGTCACTCATCACATCTTAACGTAATCCCCTCTCCCCCATGCGCGGCGGCCCGACTGTGCCATAGCTCACATTGATACGGTCTCCATTACCACCTCACGCCCCATTTGAACCTTGTCAACTTCGGGAGGAGAAAGCAAACTCAGAATAGGGAGGGCGTGGCAGGCAGGGCATTCCAGTAACTCTTGCGCACGCAGGCGAACAGGGTACCCGCAACCCGAAGGGCCAAGGTCTCTCGATCGACAAGGAGGATTAACGAAAATGTGTGACTACTCGCTTATGGCCGTACCGAACCGGCTGGCTCAGGAAGGCGAGGAACTGGTGGCACACCGGTTTCCCACGGGATCCCTGGGGCTGGCCTCACCCGCGGATCTGAAGCGGTCGATGGCGCCGCCACCGGCCCGCAGCAGCATCTGGTGCGCGATCCGAGAGTTCTTCAACCCGCCCCGGACGGAGCCGGCGCCGGCGGTGTGCATTCCGCCGGGGGCCCGCCTGCGCCTGCGGGATATTCCCGTGAGGCTGCAGCAGGACCTGGCGGTGGGCCCGGTGGAAGAGGTGACGTTCACGCAGCTTTCCGCCGTGGTCAACAGCTATCGCGATGCCGTAAGGTTTACCAACGGCCGCGAAGTCCGGCTGCAGGACCTGCGGGAAGGGCAGCGCGTGCGCGTGCTCGACCTTTCCATGGCCGATGAACTGGACCTGCAGTCGCTGCGCGAGGAACGGCCGGAGTTCACCTTCCGAACCCGCTGACGGTTCGCAGGCGTGTGGGAAATCCGATTTAAGCTACACTGAAACGCTTGGGTCTGGTTTCCTTTGATCGATCTGCACTCGCATACCAACGAATCTGACGGCACCTGTTCGCCCGCGCAGTTGATCGCCGAGGCGGTGCGCGCGGGCGTGAAGGTCCTGGGCATCACCGACCACGATACGTTTGCCGGTTACGACCGGGCGCTGCCGGCGGCGGCCGAAGCCGGGGTGGAGTTGATCTGCGGCATCGAGCTTTCCACCGAACTGTACGGCCATTCGGTGCATCTGTTGGGATACTTTCTGGCGGCGGAAGGCCTGGCGGAATTTCGCCATTGGATCCTGGATCTGCAGGCCTCGCGCCGTGAGCGCAATGTACGGCTGGCGGCCCGCCTGCGCGAGTTGGGCTTCGCCATCACCGTGGAGGAGGCCGAGGCGCGCGGGCGCGGCATGACCGGCCGCCCGCACTTCGCGCAAATCATGGTGGAAAAGGGGTACGTCGCCAACCTCCGGCAGGCCTTCGACGAGTACCTGGACGAATCGGCCAAGGGGTACGTGTACCGCCGCGAGCCGCAACTGGCCGAGGGCGTGGAGAAGATTCGCCATGCCGGCGGCATCGCTTCGCTCGCCCATCCGGTGCGCGTCAATGGCGATGTGGCGTCCCTCATGCCGGAGTTGTGCCGCGCGGGGTTGAACGCCATCGAGGCCTACCACAGCGATCACGGCCCCATGGAGACGGACCTCTATCTGGGTCTCGCCCGGCGCTACGGGCTGAAGGTCACGGGCGGCTCCGATTTCCACGGCGCGGTGAAGCCGGGCGTGCTGCTGGGCACGGGGTGCGCGGGCAATTTGCGGATCCCGCCCGGCCTTATGGAGCGGCTCAGAGCGCGGGAGTGAGGCTGGCCGCAGCGGCCGCCACGGGCGCCGCTGGTGGGGCCAGCGCGCGCGCCATATCGGGCGCGGGCGCGGTTTCTCCGGTGCGGCGAATGGCGCGCAGCAGATCGAGCGCCTCGGGCAGCGCGAACTGCTCGCCGAGGAAGGCGGCGACAAACCGGCCGCCGCGAATTTCGCCGCGCGATTCCAGGCGGCGCAGCGCCACCAGCAGATCGCGCCAGGCCGGGGCGATGGTCTCGCGCACCGCCAAGTCGCGGAACACCACTCCCCAGCGGAGCAGCAACTGGCGGGCGAAAACTTCCGCATGGCCCTCGGGGGCGCCGCCGGTGTGGCGCAGCAGCGCCCAGCGTCCCGGCGCGTGCCGCGGCCGCGCGGAGCGGGCGCGTCCCTGGCCGCGGCGGCGGCGCGGGTCGAGCAGCGCGCGCAGATTCTCGAAACCGTCGGCGGTCACGAGACCAGCGGCCACCAGTTCCCACAGCGCGTCCTCCACTTCGCTGGCCAGGCGGCCGGTCGAGCGCGCCAGGTCGGCAAAGAACGAGGCTCCCTGCGCTTCGATGGCGGCCAGCACCTCGCGCGCGGGATGCGACAGCGAATCGCGCGGCGAAGGCTGCGGCGTGGCCAGCAGCCACGGCGCATCCTCGCGCAGGAACAAGGCCAGCGGGGCCACGCGTGTGGGGCGGACGCGGCGGCCTTTATGCTCTTCTTCTGTGCGCTCGAACGCGGGATGGGGCGAAAGCCGGCCCCAGCTCACTTCGCCCGAAAGCGTGAGTTGGTCCAGATACTCGGGCTTGTAGCGCGCCACGCGCCGCGGCAGGATCTCCGCTTCCCAGGCCGCGGCGGCGAATTCCGAGCCCTGCAATTGCTTCACGATCTGCAGCGTGCCATCCACGCCGTGCAACTGGCTGCCCGGCGAAAGATGCTGCCAGCGGTTGAGGAAGGCGAAGAATTGCGCGGTGGTCACAGGCTCGATTTCGCGGCGCAGCCGCCCGATGGTCAGGCGATGGATGCGCGCCAGCAGGCGGCGGTGGCACCATTCGACACCGGCATCTTGGCCGCGTGCCGAGAATTGCCCGCGCAGAATCTGCCCCTCGGCCTCCAGTTGCGCCAGCGCCTGGTCCACCAGGTCGCGCGGCATGGCCAGACGCTCCGCCAGCTCGCCCGCGCGCAACGGCCCGGAGCATTCGAACCAGCCGCGCAGGATCTCGGCGGCGCAGGCTTCGGCGGTCTCGGGGATATCGCGCGCCGCCGCGGGCGCGGCGATGGCGGGGTGCATGGCCGGCTCGGGGTAGACGCGGCGCACCAGGTTGAGGCGCTCGGCGGCCACCAGGAAATCGCGCCCGTCAATGGTGCAAGCGGTGGCGCGGCCAGCGGCGGTAAGCGTCGCAAAGAGGCCGTCGTCATTGCCCGCGGCGGCCGGCAGCAGGCTCAGGCCGCACAGCGCTTCGTGGAGCTCGTCGGCATCGCGCATGGGCGGCCAGGCTTCGGCGGCCACCTGCGCGATGGCCTCGGCATCGAGCGCGCCGGCGCCTTCGGCGTAATCCGCGGGCAGCGTGCGGCGCATCTGCACGGCGCGCGCGCGGCGCTCTTCGAGCGGAGCGTCGTCCAGGAAGGCGTAGGGGTTGGCGTTCAGGATCTCGTGAGAAAAGGGCGATGGCTCGGGCGTGTCCAGGGCCACGGTGCGTATGTCGCCGTTGCGGATGGCGGCGAGCACGGCGCGCAGCCCGTTCAGGTCCATGGCCTCGTAGAGGCAGTTGTCGATGGTCTCCCGCACCAGCGGGTGATCGGGAATGCGGACCTCGCCCTCCAGGTTTTCGGGGCAGGCGGCCTGGTCCGGGAACACGGCGGCCATCAGGTCGTCGGCGCGCATGCGCTGAATGGGCGGCGGCACCTTGCGCCCGCCGCGATAGCGCGGGATGGCGAGCGCGCGGGAAGCGTTCCAGCGCCAGCGCGCGGTGAACATGGGCGCGGCCAGAAGGGCCTGCGTGAGCACCTCTTCGACCGTTTCCGGGCGCACGAATTCGAAGACGATCTCGAGCGGAAACGAGTGCTGCTCGCCCAGCGAGATGACGATGCCGTTGTCGGTGGCGGCGGCCTGCAATTCGAAATTGAACGAGCGGCAGAAGCGTTTGCGCAGCGCCAAGCCCCAGGCGCGATTGATGCGCGCCCCAAAAGGAGCGTGCAGCACCAGCTGCATGCCGCCGGCTTCGTCGAAGAAGCGCTCGGCCACAATGGTCTCCGTGGTGGGCATGGCGCCCAGGGCGGCGCCACCGGCCAGCACGTATTCCGCGGCCTGCGCGGCGCCGCGCGGGTCGAGTCCGCATGCGCGCTCGAGAAGATCGGCCGCGGCGGGAATGCCGGCGGCGGCGGCAACCTCCTCGCGCAGCCGCCCCACTTCCCGCGACAGCTCCAGCGTGCGGCCGGGCGCTTCCCCGCGCCAGAAGGGGATGTCGGGCGCGGCGCCGTGGGCATCCTCGACGCGCACGCGGCCGGCTTCGATGCGCCGGATGCGCCAGGACGTGGTGCCCAGCAGGAAGACGTCGCCGGCCATGCTTTCCACGGCGAAATCCTCGTCCACCGTCCCCACCGTGGTGCCTTCCGGCTCGGCCACCACCAGGTATTGCGCGGTATCGGGAATGGCGCCGCCCGAAGTGATGGCGGTGAGGCGGGCGCCGCGCCGCCCGCGCACGCGCCGGTTGACGGCATCGCGGTGCAGCCAGGCGCCGCTGCGCCCGCGGGCCGTCGAGATGCCTTCGGAAAGCACGGAGAGCACGGCGTCGAAATCGCGGCGTTCGAGCGTGCGGTAGGGCCAGGCGCATTGCACCAGGGCGAACAGCTCGTCTTCGCCGAAATCCTCGGCGGCGCAGGCGGCCACCATCTGCTGCGCCAGAATATCGAGCGGGTTGCGCGGAATCTCCAGGCGGTCCAGCTCACCGTGGCGAATGGCGCGCACCAGGGCGGCGCATTCTACCAGCTCGTCGCGCGTGGTGGCGAACAGGCGCCCCTTGGGCAGGGCGCCCACCCAATGGCCCGCCCGGCCGATGCGCTGCAAACCGACGGCGATGGAGCGGGGCGAGCCGATCTGGCACACCAGGTCCACTGAGCCGATGTCGATTCCCAGCTCGAGCGAAGCGGTGGCCACCACGGCGCGCAGCTCGCCCGATTTCAGCCGCCGCTCGGCTTCCATGCGCAGCGCGCGCGAAAGGCTGCCGTGGTGCGGCAGCACGGCGTTGGCCCCCAGCCGCTCGGCCAGATGGTGCGCCACGCGCTCGGAAAGCCGCCGCGTGTTCACGAATACCAGCGTGGTGCGGTTCTGGCGGATCAGCTCCGCGGTGCGGTTGTAGATCTCGCCCCACATTTCGTTGCTGGCCACGGGGCCGAGCTCGTCGCGCGGCACTTCCACGGCCAGCTCCATTTCGCGGCGGTGGCCGACGTTCACGATGTGCGCGCCGTCGCTGAGGAAGGCCGCGACTTCATCCAGCGGCTTCACCGTGGCGGAGAGGCCGATGCGCTGCGGTTTGCCGCCGCCCGACTGCTCCACCAGGCGGTCGAGCCGCGCCAGGGTGAGCGCCAGGTGCGAACCGCGCTTGTTGCCCGCCACGGCGTGAATCTCGTCGACGATAATCGTGCCGGCGTGCGCCAGCATGGCGCGCGGCCCGGCGGCGGTGAGCAGAATGAAAAGCGATTCGGGCGTGGTGACCAGAATGTGCGGCCCGCTGCGGGCCATCTTCCGGCGCTCCGCCTGCGTCGTATCGCCGGTGCGCAGCGCGGCGCGGATGGGCGCGAGCGGAATGCCCCGAGCCGCGGCCAGCGCGGCGATCTCGGCGAGCGGCACTTCCAGATTCTTATGAACGTCGTTACTGAGCGCCTTGAGCGGCGAAACGTAGACCACCTCGGTCCGGTCGGCGAGCGGCGACCGGCGCGCGCGGCGCACCAGCGTGTCGATGCAATGCAGAAATGCGGCGAGCGTCTTCCCGGAACCGGTCGGCGCGGAGATGAGGATGTCGCGCCCCTGGCGAATCTCCGGCCAGCCGCGCAGTTGCGGCTCAGTGGCGTTGGCGAAACGGGAGGCGAACCATTCCTGGATGAGGGGATCGAAACCGGACAGCATTAATACTATTGTAGGGCGGAAGAGGGGGGCGCCCAGGACCGACCCCCCTGCCGCTGGGGATGCGTTCCCTCCTTAATGCGGAAGCATGTGCCCGTATAAGAGGTTGTTCAGGTTGCAGACATAGCAGGAGAGACTGCGAGCAAGATTGAGCCGCGTTCGCCGGTGCTAGAACAGCGTAACTACTACTCGACTGGGCCAAACGATCTTACGAGGTCTGCTCCGAGTTCGGCGCGACGGGGCAGGTAATAGTCGAGCCATTCCATCTGCGTACCGCCTTCGCAACCGAATGCCTCGACGCATGCGTGGCGGGCAAACGGATACGCGGTACCCCAGCCAGCGAAATCCGACGCCAGCATTTCAGCACTCAAAAGCATCGCGGCAAGCAGTATATAGAATCGCCGCTCATTCGCGGCTAGAACTCGCTCAATGACGAGAATCAGCCCGGAAAGAATTGCAAGCCACCAGGTCAGCAGCCAAGACACGATAAGGACACCTATAGCCAACACCCAGAGAAAAAGGCGAATCTTAAAAGTCGAGGTAGCCGCCCGCAGAATGACAAACGCCTCTGGCAACATCGCCACCGCCACGGCGTTCGTTCGGGTCGCAATTTTATTGGGTAGGCCGCGTGCGTTGACTGTTTGATGTGTTCGCTCCACAACCGCCAACGCCTTTCGTCCCAACTCTAGTGGGATGATCGCGTCAGTCCTGGAAGAACTCTTTTTCATAAGGCGGCGGTTTGGTGTAGATTGAGCGTCCGTCAAGGCGATACTACCACCATTACGCAACCTCTACCAATTCAATCCCCTGCACGTTCGTCCGCACAACATCCGTAGCCTGAGCCCAGTTGCTGCGGAACACCACCGTCACGCGCCCCTGCGTATTGTTGCCGCTGGGATCGTAGTTGCTGCCGATCTGCTTGCCGGCGGCAACAATGAACGGCTTGTAGAAGGCAAAGGACTGAAGCGGAATTGTAAGGGCCGAGAAGCTCCAAACCGCTGCCAGATATCCGCACACACCCCAGGATCCTCAAGTATCGATTTGAGCCAAGACGGAGTCGAGAACTGCCAACAGCGGCGGGAGATCTTCGGAAACGGTCGTCCACACGATATCGAGGTCCACGTCGAAATAAGCGTGGATCAAGCGATTTCGCATCGAAACCATCTTCGCGCCAGGGATATCCGGAAATCGGAGGCGTGATTCAGCGCTCAGCTTTGAGGCCGCCTCGCCGAGGATTTCAAGGCAGCGAGTCAAGGCCATCGCCAACATCGGATCACTGGAAAGATCAAGGCGGCTGCGCCCTTCCACCATCCTCAGCGCAGTCGCGACGGCCTCCTGCATATGTCGCAGGCGAACGGCATCAGGGCTCGGCATAAACGACGACAGCATCCCGGACGACTTCCTCCCGGAAGTGCCGGCTCAGATCCATCGGTGTCCTCAAGTCGACTTTCCGTCCATCAAGCAGCAGGCTGAGCTCGCTCTCGATGTCCGCCAGGCGGAAGAACCCTACGTGAGCGTCCGGCTGAAATTCAACCAGCACGTCGATGTCACTGGATGGGGAGAAGCGATCGGTAAGCACGGAACCGAACAGAGCGAGTTTCCGGATGCGGTTATGCCGGCATACCGTGGCGATCTCGGCCTCGGGTATTTGGATGTGGGCGACCGTCATGCTCCCTTTGAGTATGGCCCATGCCGATTGCATCGTGGGGGCGGGGAACGGCCTACCCGCGCTCCCACGCAATCGTGCGTGCCATGGCCTCGGCCGGCGATACGACCTCGGCATACCCCAGCTCGGCGCGGATGCGGCGGCTATCGATTGCCAGGTGATGCGCGAAATCGTGCGCCATCTGGCGGTCTTCCGGAAGCTCCGCAGCGGGCACGGGCAGGATTCGTCCCTTCCATCCCGCCGCGCGGCCGAAAGCCGCGATGCGCTCGGCCCAGGTGGGCGTGGCCGGCTCCCCGACGTTGTAGATGCGGCCCCGGGCGCGCTCGTCGGTGGCGGCCAGCACCACCGCCTGGGCCACGTCCTCGCAAAAACCGTGCGTCCAGCGCCAGCGCGCGAAGTCATCCTGCATGCGCAACTCGGCGGCGCCTTTCTCCATCGGCTTCAGCCACTGCCGGAGACGGTGCATATCGTGGGGGCCGTAGACCGCCGGGAAGCGCAGAATCGTCACCGGGAGCGCGGACTGCGCCAGCAGAGCCCGCTCGACCAGGATCTTGTCGTACTGGTCGAGGCCCTCCAACGGCGGCCGATCCATCTTGCGGTAGGGATACCGCGACTCGCGCAGCGGCGCGTCTTCGGAGAGCGGGACGGGATCGGGCGGTCCCGATTCGAGGCGCTGCAAACGGCCGTAGGCGCGATAGACGTCGCAACTGGAGACCACTACGGCGCGGCCGGCGGCGCCCGAGAAGCAGTCCAGGAAGGCGGTGGCGTGGGCTTCGGTGAGCGCCCACATGTGGACCACCACGTCGGGCGCGCCACCGCACAAATCACGCGGCGGGTGGCTGAGGTCGCCGTGCCGGTGGAGCACTCCCGCGGGCAGCTCCGTCTCGTGCTCGCCGCGGTGAAACACGGTGACCTCGTGTCCCAGGCCGTGCAGCCGGCGCACTACGAATGGCCCGGTCAAACTGGTGCCGCCCAGAATCAGGATGCGCATGTCCGTTCCGCGGAGTCTCTCCGAATCTACAATGATACAATCGGGAAAATATCGTTACTCAGCGAGGTTGCTTTTCTATGGCACAGAATCATCGCCTCTCCCGCCGCGATTTGCTGAAAGCCGCCGGCGCGGCCACCGCTGTGGCCGCCGCCATGCCGGCCGTCAAAGGGGCCCCCGCCATTCAAAAAGCGGCGGGCGCCAACGACCAGGTGCAGTACGGCATCATCGGCTGCGGCAGCCGCGGGACGTACCTTCTGAAACACCTGAAGAACATCGCCGGCGGGCGGTGCGTGGCCCTCTGCGACATCAAGCAGGACGCCATCGACAAGGGTGTCGCCACCATCGGCAACAATCCCAGGACGTTCCAGGATTACCGCGAACTGCTGGCGCTGCAGGACGTGGACGCGGTGTTCGTGGTCACGCCCCTGTTCGTCCACTTTCCCATTACGCGCGACGTCCTGCTGGCGGGCAAGCACGTGTTCTGCGAAAAGTGCCTGGTGTTCAAGCCGGAGGAGGTGCACGCGCTGCGCGCGCTGGCGCTGGAGCATCCCAAGCAGACCTTGCAGACCGGCCTGCAACGGCGCTACAGCTACTTCTACCAGACGGTGAAGCAGATGGTGGACAAGGGCATCCTGGGCAATGTCCACCACATCCACGCGCAGTGGCACCGCAACATGATCAACAAGCCCAGCGCGTTGTGGACCATGAAGCCGGGCGGCGAATCGAACATCGCCAACTGGCGCGTGTACCGCTCCATGTCGGGCGGGCTCACCGCGGAGCTGACCTCGCACCAGGTGGACGTCTCCGACTGGATGTTCGGCTCGTCGCCGGAATTCGTCATGGGGCTGGGCAGCCTGGATACGCTCAAGGACGGCCGCGACGTCTACGACAACGTGCAGTTGATCTACCAGTATCCCAACGGCCGGAAGATGACCTACTCTTCCATCAGCACCAACCAGTTTCTGCCCTACTTCAACGGCATGCGTCCGGAGATGGGCGAGATCATCATGGGCACCGACGGCACTATCGAGATCACGGTGGGCGACGACAAGGCTCCGTGCATCGCCTGGTGGTATCGCGAGCCGCCCAAAGTCACCGAAGTTACCAGGGCGGGCGAAAAGAAAAAAGAGGAGCCCTTCGTCGCGGGCGCCACCATGGTAGCGTCGGGCGGCGCCAACGGACCTATTCCCATCATGACCACCGACCTGCAATTCACCGGCAAGGAGAGCTTCTTCGACCGCGAGGTGAAGTTCGCGCGGCGCTGGCTCACCGCCAAGGGCGTGATGGTGCAGGAAGAGCAGCGCAACCCGGTGGACGTGGAACTGGAGAGTTTCTTCCGGAACTGCCGCGACGGCCAGCGCCCGCGCGCCGGCCTGGAGACCGGCCTGGCGGATTCGGTAGCGGTGATTCTCTCCAACCTGGCAATGGACGAGGGGCGCCGCGTGTACTTCAACGAGATCGATAAAATGGGCCGCGAGGAGCCGAAGCCGGCGGCCAAGACAGCAACGCCGGCGTAGCACTTACCGCGCCGGTTCCGCGGCTTCCGCGACGGGACGCGCCGCATCCTTCAGCTTCGCCGCCGAAACGCGCTGCCGCGCTTCGATCCACTGCGGTGCCGCTTCGCGCTCCTCGTCGGGACGGTTCATGGTGAAGGCCGCCACTACCGTCGCCTGCCGCAGCCACCACGCACTGAAGCTGTTGCCGGCCACGTCGCCGCGGTGTACGATTGCATCGGCGCCCGAAGGGTCGCCCCAGAACTCGTAGGAGAGATCGAAGACGTCGGAAAAGAAGTACGGCACGTGGCGGAACGGCGCGCGGTCCCCCATCAGCGCCCGCGCGCAGTGCTGGCCCTGGGAGACGGCGTTGTCCCAGTGTTCCACGCGGCGGCGCTTGCCGAACAGCACATCCTGGTAGCTGGCCACATCGCCCGCGGCGTAAATGCCGGGCCGGCTGGTCTCGAGATACTCGTTCACCTCCACGCCGTTGTTCAGCGTGATGCCGCTGGCGGCCAGCGGTTCGGTGACCGGCTGCACGCCGATACCGGCCACCACCATCTCGCAGGAGATCGCCCGGCCATCGCCCAGCACCGCCCGATCCACTGCCGCGCCGCCGCGCAATTCCCGAACCGTGGCCGTCTTGACGAAATGTACGCCGCGCGCCTGGTAGTAGGACTCGAAGAAATGCGACATCTCCGGCGAGAAGAACTGCCGCCAGATGCGCTCGTCGCGCAGCACCATGGTGGTCTCGATCCCCTGCTGCGCGAGCACGGCGGCCACCTCCATGCCGATGAAGCCGCTGCCGATCACCACCGCGCTTCTGGCCTGCGCGGCGCGCGCACGGATGGCTTTCGAATCGTCCAGCGAACGCAGATAGTGCACGCCCGCCAGCGACGCGCCCGGTATGTCGAGGGTCCGCGGGCGAGCGCCGGTCGCCACGATCAGTTTGTTGAAACCGATCTCTTCGCCCGAGGCCAATGTGAGACGCTGGCCGCCCGCGTCGACGCCGCGGACCTGGCAACCGAGCCGCAGCTCGATTCCGTGCGTGCCATAAAATTCCTGCGCATTGATCCGGATGCCCTCTTCGGTGTCCTTTCCCGCCAGAAACCCCTTGGACAAGGGCGGCCGCTCGTAAGGCACGGCGGTATCCGCGGAGAGGATGGTCAGGTCTCCGGGCTTCAATCCGAGCTCGACCATCTGTTTGGCCGCGTAGCCCGCCACCATGCCCCCGCCGAGAATGGCGAAATTCCAACTCTTCATCGTTCCTCCTGTTCCTTCATGCCTAATCTACACCCGGCTTCACGCCGGTGTGCAACGCCACAATGCCGCCGGTGAAGTACTCGAAGCTCACATCGGCGAAGCCGGCGCGGCGCATGTCCGCGGCCAGATCCGCCGCGCCGGGAAACTTGCTCACCGATTCCGGCAGGTACCGGTAGGCGTCGCGCGAACCCGAAAGAGCGCCGCCGATCACTGGCAGGATGCGCCGCGAATAGAAGTTATAGAGCGCCGCGAAGAGCGGATTCGGCGGCTGCGAGAACTCCAGGATCGCCGCCATGCCGCCGGGACGAAGCACCCGCCGCATTTCCGTCAAACCATCTTCGTAGCTCGCCAGATTGCGGAAGCCGAAGGCGACCGTGAGCAGATCGAGCGATGCGTCGCGCACCGGCAGGCGCAGGGCGTCGGCTTCGAACAGACGGGCATGCGCGCCGCGGCGCCCGATTTTTTCGCTCGCGGCGACCAGCATCGGGTGGCAGAAGTCGGAGCCGTAAACGGGGTGCGCCCCGCCGGCGCGCCTGGCCAGCGCGAGGACCAGGTCGCCCGTGCCGCAGCAGATATCCAGCGCCAGCGCGTCCGGCCGCTCCAGGACGGCCCGCACGCGGCGCACCGTGTGGGCGCGCCACAGGCGGTCGATGTTGAACGAGAGCAGGTGATTGGCCAGATCGTAGCGGTGCGCCACGCGGCCGAACATGCCGCGCACCCAACGGGCGGCCTCCTGCTGGTCGCGCGCACCCTCCGGTGTGGCGCCCTTCATGAGAGCGCGGACCGGATGGATGCCAGCACCGGCTTGTCGTCTATGCCGGCCGCCACCGTGACCTCGCCGATGCGCACGGGCAGCACGAAATGCACGCGGCCCTGCACCGTTTTCTTGTCGTGGACCAGCCGCGCCAGAAGACTGCCCGGGTCGATTCCTCCGAGCGGCGGGATGGGGCCGTAGAGCCGCAGCAACTCCAGGATGTCGACGGCATCCTCGGCGGAAAGGTGGCCGGTAGTTTGCGCCAGGTGGACCGCGGCGCGCATGCCCCACGCCACGGCCTCGCCGTGCAGGAACCGCGTGTAGCCGGTTTCCGCTTCGAGCGCATGGCCGAACGTGTGGCCGAAATTCAGCATGCGGCGCACGTCGCCCTCGCGCTCGTCGGCGGAAACTACCTCGGCCTTCATGCGCACTGCGTCGGCGATTATGCGGTCCACCGCGTCCGGCCGGCGCGCGAGAACGTCGTCGCGGTGCCCAGCCAGATAGTGGAACAGGGCGGCTTCGCGGATCACGCCCGCTTTGACGATCTCCCACAGCCCGGCGCGGTACTCGCGTTCGGGCAGTGTTCGGAGGGCATCGGGATCGATGAGCACGGCCAGCGGCTGGTGAAAACTGCCGATCAGGTTTTTGCCGCTGGTGAGATTGACGCCGGTCTTGCCTCCGATGGCCGCGTCCACCTGCGCCAGCAGCGTGGTGGGGACCTGCACCACGGGAATGCCGCGCATGAAGATGGCGGCCAGGAAACCCGCCATGTCGGTGACGATGCCGCCGCCGAAGGCGATCACCGCGCTCGACCGGTCGGCGCCGCGCGCCACCATCTCTTCGGCGAGCCGCTCCAGCGGTGCCAGCCGTTTCTGTTCCTCCCCGCCGGGAAGATACAGTACTTCATACGCCACGCCCGCCAAGCCCCGACCCAGCGCATCGCCCTGATGCCGCCACACATCCGCGGTACTCACCACGAACACCTTCCCGCCCCGGCGCGGAACATGTTGCGCCGCCTGCGCGAGGATGCCGCGCTCCACGATTGCCGCATAGCAGCCCCCGGGCGCTTCGACCCGAAAAGAAGGCATAGCAACGTTGTACCACGCGCGCTGCGCTTTAGACCGAGCCGCGACCGTAGGAAGCGGGGAGCTGCGGATCGCAGGCGGCACCGCCTGCGCCACCAAAACTGCTCCGGATCGCACGTGGTGGGGCAGGCGGTGCCGCCTGCCGAGCCCGCCATACGCTGTCCCGCGTCATCGCCGGCTCCCTTCGCCCCCTCCACCGGTTCAACCGTTCTCGCCGACCCGGTGCGCTAGAATGAGATCACATCAAAATGGGACCAAAGATACGGTCGACGACGGTGATCTGTGTCCGCCGCGACAACAAGGTCGTGATGGCCGGCGACGGCCAGGTCACCCTCGGTCAGGAAGTCATCAAAGCGACGGCCAAGAAGCTGCGGCGGCTGTATAACGACAAAATCGTGGCGGGCTTCGCTGGCTCCACGGCCGATGCCTTCGCCCTGTTCGCCCGCTTCGAATCGAAGCTCGAGCAGTTCAACGGCAACCTGCCGCGCTCGGTGGTGGAGCTCGCCAAGGAGTGGCGCACCGACCGCGTGTTGCGCCACCTCGAGGCCCTGCTGCTGGTGGCGGACAAGAGCACCACCTACCTGGTGAGCGGCAACGGCGACGTGATTGAGCCCGACGAAGGCATCGCGGCCATCGGCTCGGGAGGCCCGTTCGCCCTGGCGGCGGCCACCGCGCTGGCGCGCAATACCAAGCTCTCCGCGCGCCACATCGCGGAACAGGCCATGGCCATCGCGGGCAAGATCTGCATCTATACGAACGAAAACGTCACATTCGAGGAGCTGGAATAGCCATGGTCATCTATCTTCCCGGCCAGTCGGTGGACGAGGAGCCGATCCTCGACGAGCTGACTCCGCGCGAGATCGTCCGCGAGCTGGACAAGCACGTGGTGGGGCAGGCCGACGCGAAACGGGCCGTGGCCATCGCCCTGCGCAACCGCATCCGCCGCCAGAAACTCGCGCCCGAAATGGCCGAGGAAGTGATGCCCAAAAACATCCTCATGATCGGCCCCACCGGCGTGGGCAAGACCGAGCTGGCGCGGCGCCTGGCGCGCCTCTCCAATTCGCCGTTCTTGAAAGTCGAGGCCAGCAAGTTCACCGAAGTGGGTTATGTGGGCCGCGACGTGGAATCCATGATCCGCGACCTGGTGGACATCGCCATCGACATGGTGCGCGAAGAGCGGCTCGATGAAGTGGCCGACCGCGCCGAATTGAACGCCGAAGACCGCCTGCTGGATTTGCTGATGCCCCCCCAGCCGGAACCGAGCGAAAGCGTGGAGCGCACCCGCGAGAAGCTGCGCGAGCGCCTGCGCGAAGGCAAGCTGGACGAGCGCCTGGTGGAGATCGACGTCAAGGACCGCGGGCCCACGCTCGAGGTCTCCACCAATTCGGGCATCGAGGAGATGGGCATCAATCTGAAAGACATGCTGCCCAACCTGTTCGGCCAGAAGACGCGCCGCCGCAAGATGCGCGTGGCCGAAGCGCTCGATTACCTGGTGCAGGAAGAGGAGCAGAAGCTCATCGACATGGACCAGGTGACGCGCGTCGCGCTGGAGCGCGTGGAATCGAGCGGCATCATTTTTCTCGACGAGATCGACAAGATCGCGGGGCGCGAGTCGGGCCACGGGCCCGATGTCAGCCGCGAGGGCGTGCAGCGCGACATCCTGCCCATCGTGGAGGGCACCACGGTCAATACCCGCTACGGTTTTGTACGCACGGACCACATCCTCTTCATCGCCGCTGGCGCGTTTCACGTCTCCAAACCGAGCGACATGATCCCCGAGCTGCAGGGCCGTTTCCCCATCCGCGTGGAGCTGAAGTCTCTCACCGTGGATGACTTCATCCGCATCCTGAAGGAGCCGAAAAACGCGCTGGCCAAGCAGTATACGGCGCTGCTCGAGACCGAAGGCATCAAGCTGGTGCTGACCGACGACGCTCTCGAAGAGGTCGCGCGCTTCGCCGCGCAGGTGAACGAAAGCTCCGAGAACATCGGCGCGCGCCGTCTGCACACCATCATGGAGAAGATGCTGGAAGAGGTGTCGTTCGCCGGGCCCGACCTGAAAAACAAAAAGGTGAAAGTCGATTCCGCCTACGTGCGCAAACAACTGGCCGATATCGTCAAGGACCAGGATCTGAGCCGCTACATTCTATAGGGCCGGCTTCGGCGCATCGGAGATCCACTTCAGGCCGAGGTCCGACAGTTGCTGCCTGTTGGGAGGCGAAGGCGCGCCGAACATCAGGTCCTTGCCGCTCGAGGTTTTGGGAAACGCGATCACCTCGCGCAGCGAGGTCGCACCCAACAAAAGCATCACCAGGCGGTCGTAGCCGATGGCCATGCCGCCATGCGGGGGCGCGCCATAGGACAGGGCTTCCATCAGGAAACCGAACTTGGCCCGCGCCTCATCCTCTCCGATACCCAGCACGCTGAACACCCGCCGCTGGATCTCCCGGTCGTGAATACGGATCGAACCGGAGCTCAGCTCGGTGCCGTTCAACACCATGTCGTACGCCGTGGAACGGACGGTGGACGGCGCGGATTCCAGAACCGCCAGGTCTTCTTCGAGCGGCGAGGTGAACGGGTGGTGCGCCGGCGCCCAACAGTCTCGCTCCTCGTCCCGCTCGAGCAGCGGGAATTCGGTGACCCACAGGAACTTCAGCGCCTCGCGATCCACCGCGCCGCACTGCTCGGCGATGGTGCCGCGCAGGCTGCCCAGGCATTTCGCGGCGTGCACCCAAGTCTTGCCCGCGGCCACGAAGACCACGGCCTCTCCGCCGCGGGCTTCACCGAGCGAGGCCAGCATGTGCTCGCGCAGCGGTCCCACCAGGTTCTTCCCCAGCGGCCCTGCCGCGCCTTCCGCCGTCAGCTTCAGCCAGCTCACCTTGCAACCGGATTCCTTGGCGGCATTCTCCACCAGCCGGTCGGCGGCCGACCGCGACAACGCGCCGAACGCCGCCGGAACCGGCAGGTACCGCGCGCTCACGCCGGGGCCCAGGTCCCGCGCGATGGGAACCGTTTCCATGAACTCGGCGGGCACGCCGTGGATGCGCAGGCCGAAACGCAGGTCGGGCTTGTCGGTGCCGTAGTTCTCCATGGCTTCGAGCCAGCTCATGCGCGGGAAGGGCATGGGCAGTTCGATTCCCCGCGCCACTTTCGCGATCTCCGCCACCACCCCTTCGCCGATGGGAATGATGTCGTCCAGCCCCACATAAGACATCTCCAGATCGATCTGCGTGAACTCCGGCTGCCGGTCCGCGCGCAGGTCCTCGTCGCGCATGCACCGCGCAAACTGGTAGTAGCGGTCGAAGCCCGCCACCATCAGCATCTGCTTCATGAGCTGCGGCGATTGCGGCAGGGCATAGCAGGAGCCGCGCTGCAGCCGCGACGGCACCAGGAAATCGCGCGCCCCTTCCGGCGTGGTGCCGATCAGGAACGGCGTCTCCACCTCGATGAATCCCACGCGGTCCAGAAAGGCCCGCGCCGCTTGCGTCATGTGGTGCCGGCGGATCAGGTTCTGCTGCAGCGCCGGGCGCCGCAGATCCAGGTAGCGGTAGCGCAGGCGGATGGTTTCGTCGATCTCCGCGGCCGACGTCATGGGGAACGGATACGGCTCCGACTGCCCCAGGATGGCGAAGTCCTGCACGTTGATCTCGACGCCGCCGGTGGCGAGCTTCGGGTTGACCATCCCTTCCGGACGCGCGATCACCGTTCCGTGGGCATTCAGCACCCACCCGCGGCGGGCGGTGTCCGCCATCTCCATGAACTGCGGCGACTCCCGGGCGTCCAGGCGAAGCTGGATCACCCCCGAGCGGTCGCGCAGATCGATAAACACCAGGTTGCCGTGGCTGCGGATCACTTCCGTCCAGCCCGCCACTTTCACTTCCTTGCCGATGTCCTCCACACCCAGATCGCCGCAATAACGGGTCCGGTACCGCGTGCTGCCGTATGTTTCCATGAGATTGCCAGTGTCTACAAGCCGGCCATTCGGGGAAGGGCAATCCAGCCGGCCAGGAATGGAACTGGCGGCTGGCTTGTGAAGTTACGTATTTTAACACGGCGCCGCGGATTCGGGTTTGCCGCAGGATCGACTGCCGCAGGATCTACGGCGGATTCGGCGGCGTACGATTGTGGCGCCGCGGCTGGCGCGGCGGCTTGAGCCCGTCCCACAGACACTGCACCGTCCGCCGAATGATCTCCGGATCGAATTTTCCGTCGTGCGCCCCCAGCCGCTCGAAGAAGGCGATGGTCTGCGCCGTGGACCACACCAGCAATGCCGCCCCTCCCGGATCCACGTCGCCGATCCTCCCCGCCTCCCGCTCGCGCAGCAGCACCTGCATGAGTTCGCGCCGCAGGAAGAACAACGGCGACTCGGGATGGCGCCTGGCGAACTCTTCGAACTGAAACCGGGGATGTAACATCAACGGCAGCAGTACCGGCAAACTCGCGCGGCTGTACTCGATCATGGCCAGCGTGAGCTGTTCCACCAGGGCGCGCCCCTTCAGCCGCGCTTGCCGGAAGATCTGGCTCAGGTCCGCCGGCGGCGGAATCATGGCGGCGAAGAACAGTTCGTCTTTGGTGGCGAACCGCTGATAGATCACGCCCTCCGATATGCCTGCGCGCCGCGCGATCTCCTTGGTGGAAGCCCCGAACCCCGCGGTCACGAAGACCTCGCGGGCCACCTCCAGCAGCTCCGCGTCGGTGATCGTCCTGGTTCTGCCCATCCCCATTCATAGTGGCATTCCCGGGTGGGTCATGTCTTACGAGCCAGGATATATTTCGTCGCCGGCCGCATTCCCTGTTCCACGATTTCGAAGCCGGCATCGCGCAGGCTCCGCTCCCAGAAGTCCGCCGCAACCTTGTGGGCGTGCATCAGGAGCGGCCCGAACGTGAACTCCAGCCAGAAGTCTTTGGCGATGACCATCAGCAGAAATTCGCCGCGTGGCTTCAACACCCGGTTCGCCTCGCTCAGCGACTTGCGGATCCCCTCGCGGCCCAGGTGGTCGATGGCATAGGCGCTCACCACCGCGTCGAACGTGTCCGATTCCAGCGGCATCTGCCGCATGTCGCCGGGCTGGATGGATGCGCGCTGCGCCACCCCCGCCGCTGTGAGGTTGGCCAGCAGCCTCGCCCGCCCCTGGTCCACCACTGCACCGCTCTTCCGGTCCCCAAAATGTTCCACGTAAGATTCGCCGAAGCTGTCGAGCGCCACTACCGTTGCTTGCGGCCGCGCCTCCAGCACCATCAAGGTACTGCGGCCCGTCCCCGCCCCCATGTCGAGGACCTTGCCCGCTCCCAACCGCAGGAACGCCTCCGTCGGCATCGTGGCCCGCCCGTTCATATTGAACCCGTAGCGCACCATCACGAACGACGCAGACGCCCAGACCGTCGCCAGCCCGAGTACCACTATCACCGCCTTGTGCCATTTGCGAATCCAAGCGAGGCACAGGAGCGCCAGGAAAACCACCGCCACCACGAGGTGTCCGTAGTTGAACGCCCAGGGGTACCCAAAATTTATTTGTGAGTGCATATTTATTTATTAAACCAGAATGCCCGCCCCGGTCAACCTTTTTTTTCGCACCCGGTCCGCCAGGAATTTGACGCGTTGGCCGAAAGTACCAGGCGAATGCGTCCGCATAGTCATGGAACCAGACCGTCCGGGTTCCAGTACAGAAGCGGTCGTCTTGGGACTCGGTCGATTCCGATCCGGCGTCATACTATCAGCAGGATGTTTCTGGAATATGGGTCAAGCCATTCTCAACGCGCTTGCGAGCGTGACCGATAGGATTTCGGAGATCCTCGCGGCGCACGGCCTTACTTTCCTCGATGCCGCTATCTGGGTGCTGGCAGGATTCGTGTTCCTGGTGCTCGGCGCGGCGGTACGCAACCTACTTCGAGCCTCTGGCTTCCGGCGCCGCGTCCCCGGGTTAATGCGGGTTCTCCCGCATTCCCAGGCCAGCAGGGTCTGTCAACGCCAAGTAGAAATGTCCTATTCTCTGCCAAGTAGAAATGTCCTGTTTTGACGGGCCGACTGGAGGGTGCGTGGTAGGGTGGATTCGATTCTTCGGGAAGTCGCGTTCCTGGGGAAGATCCAAAGCCGATGCGACGGGGCTGGCTCCGCAGCAGACGGCACCAAGCCCCCAGTCAAACCGGGCCTGATGTGCCCGTTCTGGGGGTTTTGGTTTTCGGACACCAACTGCAGTGGTGAAGTCTC
>JAIQEX010000091.1 GCA_020073615.1 Terriglobia bacterium | reverse complement strand
ACTACCGTGTAGTACCGGTGCGGCTTGCCGTCTTTGATCCGCGTATTGCTGCGCAGAAACATGCTCCATTGCAGAATGCCAGAATCCTGCCCGGCTGCATAGAGGGTAGGTCTCCACTACAAGCACTTGCGAAAATGTTTTACTCACCGCGAAGGGCTTACCTCGCCGATCCGCCCGAATTTAGTGTGAAACTCGGCTCAACTGCGAAGGTTCGGCTAAGAGTAAATCAACGTCCGTGCGGCGAGATTTGCGCTATCGTGAGTCGATATGGCGAATCCGGCCTTTCGGGACGCCGAGCGGAAGCAGCTCAGCTTTCTGGCCGCCATCGAGAAGAGGACGCTCGTGTGGATGGCTCACCGCATGCCCATGTGGGTGAATTCCGACCATCTCACCATGCTCGGCTTTGCCGCCATGTTCGCCGCGGGCCTGTGCTATTGGGCGGCCAGGCGCGAGCCGCTGGCGCTGCTGGGGGTGATCGCGGCGTTGGCCGTGAACTGGTTCGGCGACAGCCTCGACGGGACGCTGGCCCGGGTGCGCAACCGCCTGCGCCCGCGGTACGGCTTTTACGTCGACCACATCACCGACGCCATCGGCACGTTTTTCCTGATGGGCGGGCTGGGCCTCTCCGGATACATGACCCCCTACATCGCGCTTGGGCTGCTGATCGCCTATTTCCTGCTCTCCATCGAGGTCTACCTAACCACGTACACGATCGGCTCGTTCCATCTTTCCTTCTGGAGCTTCGGGCCGACGGAGCTGCGCATACTCCTGTGCCTCGGCAACATCGCGCTCTTCTTCCGGCCGGTGGTGGGGTTGTTCGGGCGCAAGTTCCTGCTGTTCGACGTGGGCGGCGCTATCGGCATCTTCGGCATGTTGCTGATGCTGGTCTGGTCGGCGGTGCGCCACACGCGCGAGTTGTACCGGGCCGAGCGGCTGCCGTGAAGCCGCTGGCCGCGCGCTGGCTGAAGTTCAACGGCGTAGGGGCGCTGGGCATCGGCGTCCAGTTGGCCTGCCTGGCGGCGCTGGTGAGCGGCCTCCACATGAACTACCTGCCCGCGACGGCGCTGGCCGTGGAGGCCGCGGTGCTCCACAATTTCGTCTGGCACGAGCGCTTCACCTGGCGCGACCGCAAGGGCGGCCGGCGCGACTCGCTGGTACGCCTGGTGCGCTTCCACGCCGGCAATGGCGCGGTCTCCATTCTGGGCAACGTGGCGCTGATGCGCCTGCTGGTGGGCTACTGGCACGTGCGATACCTGCTGGCCAACGGCATCACCATCGCCCTTTGTTCGCTCCTCAATTTCGCGCTGGGGGAATGGTTCGTTTTCCGGAAATGATGCGATAATAGGACCGGAGCGTGTCTGGGATGTCGGTGCTGGTCTTCCTATTTTGATCCAACACCTCAAAATAGGGGGTCCGACTCGTTTACATGCGCTGGTGAGCAGGCTCCTGGCGGGAGGCCGCGAGGGAGAAGCCTAAAGGCGCTCGGAGGACCCCGCCCCGTTTACAAACGTGGGTCAATTACGGGGGTCGGCACGACCGAGCGGTACGCTCCAAAATCCCCAAACATGCGAACATTAGCTGCTTTGCTGGTCCCCTTGCTCTGCATCGCCGCCGGGGCGCCCGATGAGATCGCGGCGTTGATCGATCGCGCGCGCGGGGCGCCCGGCGAGTTCGCGGCCGACGTGATGATCCGGATTGCCGGCCTCGACCGGGTGGACAAAGCCCGCAAGATGCAATTGCTGGAGGAGGCGTTCCTGCGCGCCTCCGAGGCCCAACAGCCCTATAAGCGCCATCCCGCCATCTCGCGCCTGGACGCGCCGGCCGGCTTTCAGAACCGCGCCTTCAACCAGGACCTGGATGGCTTGTCGCTACGGCTGCGCGCGGTCGAGCGCATGCTGCCGCTGGACAGCCGGAAGGCCCGGGAGCTGTTCGAACAGATCCCGCCCCCGCGCCTGCCGCAGCTTGCTTGTCAAGACTTCCTGGTCTACGACGTGAGCCGCTTTTTCGCGGTGGCCGGCCGCGTGGCGAGCCAATCGTTCACGGCCAGGGAGATCGAGCGCGGGGAGCCGTTTCAATTCCTGGCACGGTACGCCGGGGCCATCGCTTCGCCGGTCGAAGTGGCGCCGGCGGCGGCGATGATCGCGGCCGCGGGCCTGAAGGACGACGATTTCCAATTGCTGGTGGCAACCTTCGCCCATGCCCTGGGCAGGATCGAGGGAGACGACCGGTCGTTCACGTTTAGCTTGCCGGCGGCGGGCAGCCTGATCCTGGAGCTGGTGGAAGAGGGCCGGCGCCGCCAGGCTCCTCCCCTGGCGCTCATCGAACGCTACCGCCTTTACCTGGTGAACCATCTTTCCGCTGCGCGCTGCGCCGACGACAATGATATGCAGCCCTCGGGCATCTCCGCATTCAGCCTCGGTTCCTCGCAGCTCGCCGAACTGGCGGGCAGTGACGGCGTCGCCTTCTTCAACGAGAAGATCCGCGCGGCGCCGCTCGCGCCCATTGAGGCGCCGGAGGCGGCTCCCGCGAAAGTGGAAGGCACGGTGGCGGACCTCGAAGCCTGTAAGGACCCCGAGTGCCAGGAGATCCAAAAACAGTATCGGGAGCTCGGAGCCGGCCCGGATCGCGCGTATGCCCAGTCGGCCAATCGCGCTACCGACGAGTGGCAGGAGAAGCTGCGCCAGTTCCTGGTTGCCATGGCCGGCTGGAAGGAGAGCACCGGCGCCACGCCGGCGCAGCATTTCCGCGATAAGGCGGGAATTCTGAACATGGTGTGCAACCTGGCTCCCCCGGGCCGCGGCCGGGACATGGTGGTGGAAGCCATTTTGGATTATCTGCGGCAGAGCCGGCTCGCAGTGGAAAACCGCGAGGAGTGGTTCCTGCCGGCGCACGTGCTGATCGCGTTCACCGGCATCGACCCCCAGGGCTCCAGAAGCCTGGCCGACAAACTGCGCGCCGCCGCCGATCCGGTTATCGCGCTCTACGCCAGCCTGGAAGCGCTGGCGCCCCATACCATGGAGTCGGTCGCGCCGATTCTATAGCACGTCGCCAAAACCACGCTTCATATGGCGGAAGAAGAGGCCGCCCGCCACAAACGACGCGAGGGCGAATCCCGTGGCGATGGCCAGATCCCGCGGGTCGGGCATCTCCGAAGTGAGCAGCAGCGCCCGGTAGGCGCGCACCACGTAGTAGAGCGGATTGATCGCCAGCAGAAAGCGCGCCTGCGGCGGGTATTGCCCTTCCACGATGAAGATCGGGGTCAGCCAGAACCACAGCGTCAGGACGACGGCCAGCACCTGTGCCGTGTCGCGCAGAAAAACGTGGAGGCTGGCCACGATCCAGCCCACCCCCACCGCCAGCAGACCCAGGAGCAACAGGTACAAGGGCAACAGGATCAGGAAAATGCTGATCTGGTTCAGGAACACCCCCACGGCGGCCACCAGCAGCGCTACGGCCAGCAGGTGGCTTACCAGCGAAGAGAGGAATACGGAAACCGGCACAATCTCGGCCGGAAATACGGTCTTAGTGATCAGGTTGCTATGTTCCAAGAGGCTGGACGCCGAGCGTTGCGCGGTCTCGCTGAACAGCAGCCAGGGCAGCATGCCGGCGAAGATGAACAGCGGGTAGCTGTCCACCCCGGCGGGAGGCTGCTGCCGCAAACAAATCTGGAAAACAAACGTCCAGCAAACCAGCAGCACCAGCGGATGAATGATGCCCCAGATCCATCCCATGGCCGAACCGACGAAGCGCTGCTCGAAATCGCGGCGCACGAGTTGAAATAGCAGGCTGCGCCGTTCGACCAGATTATGCAGAAACAGCGTTCCGGGAAGTCGCCTGGGCACGGTGTAAATTTCAACAATACCAATTTTATCAATGACTTGCAAGGGAAACTTGGCATTGACAGCCGGTTATTATACTGTTACAGTTTAGAGTTGTTCGCCAATCGGATCTACCCTGAATAGCCCCACCGGGCTCCGGAACTGGCATCGCCGAAAAGGGACTGGCGGTTCCGAATCTCAAAGAGTTCGGCCGGAGAAGACTATGAAGCAGGAATATTTCGTTGTCGTGCTGGCCCATTCCCTGCGCGGCAGACTCAGGCGTATCCACATCCCGCATCAAGCCGTTTACATCATTCTCGCGCTTGCGCTTTTAGGCAGTTTCACGGTGTGTGTGTCGGTCGCCAGCTATGCCCGCATGGCCTGGAAAGTGGCCAATTACAACGCCCTGAGGCGGGAAGCCGACGCGTTGCGCGTCCGCTACCGCAGTCTGCAGAAGCAGGTCAGCCGGACCGATCAACAACTGGCCAGCCTGGAGATCTACGCCAACGAGATTTCCATCGCCTACGGCATCAAGCAGAAACTGGAAGGGCCCGCGGATATCGCCGCCGAAGGCAGGCTGGTGCCCACGTTCGCGGAAAGCGTGAAGGACTACGACTTTCTGCGCAGCGCCAACGCCTTGGCCTTGGCCACGCGCGCCTCCCGAACCTTTCACACCATCGACCTGGCGCCGAGCGGCTGGCCGGTGGAAGGCCGCTTGATGGGCGCGTTCGGCGACCGGACGGACCCGTTCTCGGGTGAAGGCGAGTTCCACAAGGGCGTGGATATCAGCGCGCCCACGGGCACCACGGTGCGCGCCACCGCCAACGGTATCGTCATCCACGCCGAATCGGAGAACGGCTACGGCCGGCTGGTGGTAGTGGACCATGGCGGGCGGTACCAGACCTATTACGCCCACCTTTCGAGCTTCTACGTCCACGTGGGTCAGGAAGTGCGGCGGGGCGACCGGGTGGGCGCCGTGGGCAGCACGGGGCGCGTCACCGCCCCTCACCTGCACTATGAAATCCGCTTGGGCGGCCTGCCCAAGAACCCCCGCCAATATCTGGCTGCCACCCCGGCATATCAGCCGGGACCCAAGGAAGAGTTTCCGTTCTAGGTGGGCGTTTCGCCGGGTGTGCAGCCCATCGCCAGGCTCACAGTTGCGGCCAATTCGCAAACCCGCCGGTTGCTGAGCCTCCGCAGGCGATCGCGCGGTTCCATCAGGTTCTGCTTGCGCACGACCGTGACGTCTTCGGCGCGGGCCGCGGAGTCCGCATGTAGGCCGGTCTCACCCGCCGGCAGAAAGACGTGCGTGGGAGCGCCCTTATGAACGGCCGAAGTCAGGGGTACAACTAATACGGTAGCGGCGCGTTCATGGCGATTCCTGGCATCAAGCGACACGATGACCACCGGCCGGGTTCCTTTTCCCGGCGGGTCGACGGGAAGTTGCACGAACCAGATCTCGCCGCGCAGCGGAGGTCTGTTCGGCGGCACTCAGGCGCCCCCATCGGGAAACTCGCGCAGGGCAAAGTCGCCCCACGCGCTTTGTTCCTCGGTTTCCTGCCGGGACAGCGAGGAATAGTAGTCCGAAACCGCTCTTTCGAGAGTGGCCCTTCCCTGGTCGCGACGAGCGGCTTGCACGATTTCCTCCAGAATTGAGGATACCGAGCGAGCGCGGCGTTTCTTGCGCACCGTCTCCAGAAACGCTACCGACTCCGGCGAGAGCGTATAACTCTTCTTGGCTTTGTGAGCTGTGCGCTTACGGGAGGTAGGAACCATCATCCGACCAGTGATCCTACTATAGCACGATGACGGACCACGTACCACGGCGCGAGCGCGCCTCGGTTTGTTTCCGCTTCTGCCTGTGCAGGGGAAGTGACCCGTGTGTCGTGAGCTACGCGGCGCCATTTTCGCGCTACTCTGTACCTGAGTATGCGCATACTGATTGTTCTGGCTGCCCTGGCGGGCTTCGCCTGCAGCTCGGCCTCGCAGTCCGGCGGGATTCCGGAGTACGGCTACCAGGTAGTGCACACTTATGCGCACGACCCGCAAGCCTTCACGCAGGGCCTGCTGTACCTGAACGGGTTCCTTTATGAGGGCACGGGCCTCGAAGGACAGTCGTCCATTCGCAAGGTGCGGCTGGAAACCGGCGAGGTGCTCCAGAAGCACGATCTTCCCGAAGCCTACTTCGGCGAGGGCATCGTCAACTGGAAAGACCGGCTGATGGAGATCACCTGGAAAGCCGAAACGGGTTTCGTCTACGACCTCGCCACCTTCCAACCGCGCGGCCAGTTCCAGTATCCCGGCGAAGGCTGGGGACTCACCCAGGACGGCAAGCGCATCATCATGAGCGACGGCTCGCCCGACCTGCGCTTCTGGGACCCGGAGACGCTGAAAGAGACGGGCCGCATTACCGTGACCGCCGGGGGCCGGGCTGTGCAGTACCTGAACGAGCTGGAATGGGTGAAGGGCGAAATCTACGCCAACGTGTGGCAGACCGACCGCATCGCGCGCATCGATCCCGCCAGCGGCAAAGTGGTGGGATGGATCGACCTCGCGGGCCTGCTGAGCGCCGCCGACCGCAGCGAATCCCCCGAAGGCAACGTGCTCAACGGCATCGCCTACGACGCCCAGGGCGACCGCCTGTTCGTCACCGGAAAGCACTGGCCCAAGCTGTTTGAGATCCGCCTGGTGAAGAAGTAGGAAGATGGGGGCCGGGGGCCGGGGGCCAGGGACCGGGGGCCGGGGGCCGGGGGCCGGGGGCCGGGGGCCGGGGGCCGGGGGCCGGGGATCGGGGACCGGGGGGGAGGAAGGCTCGCTGCGCTCGACTCCGTTCCAAAATGCCAGCTTCAATTGTCCGCAGTCAAGCGCTGAAGGATGGGTACGCGATGCTCATCATCGGCGCCATTCGATTTTAACGGTCTTGACACCGCGGTCCACGGCCCCGTCCGCCTGGGAGTTCTGGCTGCCCTCGGCGCGCTCGGAATGCATCTGCAAAAACTGGAGGAAGCCGGCTACATCGGGTCGACGCAGGGATTTGTGGGCCGCAGGCCGAAGACTACGTACCGGATCACCATCGCCGGCCGCCAGGCACTGCTCGGCTATCTGCGTAACATGCAGCGCCTGGCCGGGGCGGTCGGATTGTAGGCACAAAAAAAAACAGGCTGGAGCCGAAGCCCCAGCCTGTCGACTGAAAAGCAAGTACCGCTAACTTCCTAGAAGTCGTAACGCAATGCCAGTTGGACAATGCGGGGGCTGCCCACAATGCTGGTGAGCTTGCCGAAGGTCTGCGGCGTGGTCAGACTCACCGTGGGGTTCCCGAAGTTCGCGTCATTAAAAATGTTGTAAGCTTCGGCACGGAACGTGATCGCGTGTTTTTCATAGATGCGGAAACGCTTCACGAGGGATACGTCGGTGTCGAAGTAGCGGGGACCGCGGAAGGTGTTGCGTCCCGTGTTGCCGAAGTCGCCGGCGATCGGGAAGGTGAAGTTGGTGGCGAACGTGTCTTGTGGGTAGAACCAGACGCCGTTGCCCTGGCGCGTCACAGTGCCCACGTTGCGGCTGCCGGTGTAGTTGGCCTGAGAGTTCACGAGGCCATAGGTGGTGTTGCGGCCGGACGAGATGGTGAACGGGCCGCCACTCTGCCAGATGACCAGCGAACCGACTTCCCAGCCGCCGATGAGCGTATCCATGATGTGCGGCATGGTGCCGCCGAACTTCTTGCCCTTGCCGACCGGGAGGGTATAGGCAAAGGAGCCGTTGAAGGAGTGGGGCCGGTCGAAATCGCTGCGCGCGCGGCTGAGCGCCAGGTTGAAGCTATCGATCGGGCTGGCGAAGCCGTTCCCTTCCACCGAACTGTTGTCCATGCTCTTCGCCCAGGTGTAGTTGCCGAGGATCATCAGATCGCGGAACTGTCTCCGCAAGGTAACCTGCAGCGAATTGTAATAGGAGCGGCCGGAGTTGGTCCCCTGCAGAACGCTGATGTACTGCGGGAAATTGCGGAGGTAGTTGTCGGGCACGCCGGCGGCGACATACTTGGCGAAGTTGGTGCGATCCGTGGTGGTCGCCGCGGAGCCGACCTGCCCCTGCGAAACGGTGGTCGCGCCGAGCGCGCTGATGGCGGCGGCCGGGGTGCCGAAGATCTTCACTAACGTGTTGCCCGCCGACGGTAGAGCTGAGCTGTTGGCCTGGAAGGCCTGGAGTTCCTGGAACGACTTTAGAAAATCACTTCCAAAGATCTTCTGTTGATTCAGGTTCTGGGCCATGAACAACTTGATGCCGCGGCTGCCCACGTAACCCACTTCCAACACCGTCCGGAGCGGAAGTTCCCGCTGGACGTTGAAGACGTACTGGGCCACATAGGGCGTGCGCAGGTTCGGATTGAAGACGTCGATGGTGGTGGACCGGGTGTTGGGCAGCGTCAGGAGCGGGGCGGCCGGTTGCGGCGTGCCCGGGATGCCGTCGTTAACGCGCACATCGGTGCCGTTGGCGTTGGGAAATACTTGCACGTCCTGTCCGAAACCGGGAGTGGCGCCGTCGACAGCGCTGATGGTGGCCCCGATCATGCGATCGTAGAACACGCCGATGCTGCTGCGGACCACGGTCTTGCTATCCCCTTTCACGTCCCAGGCAAAGCCGATGCGGGGGGCGAAGTTATTCCAATCGTTGTTGTACCACTGTCCGCCCTTCTTCACCGTCAGATTGCTGGCGGAGTACATCGTGCTCAGTGCCGCCGCCTGATCGATGGTGCCGACCAGGCCGCTCGCCTCGCTGGGTATGCCGGAGAACTCCCAGCGCAGACCCAGGTTGAGGGTCAGGTTGCGGCGGATCTTCCAATCGTCCTGCGCGAAGAGTCCCATCTCCTTCACGTTGAAGTCGCGGATGCGCGATGTTCCGGCGGCCTGGAATTTGGTCAGGTCGCTGAAGTAAGACTGCACCACCGAGTTCATGCGGCCCAGCACGTCGTTGTAGAGGCTCTCGAACGTGGTACGGTTGGCCGATGAAATACTGCTGCCCGTGGGGCCGACTGTGGTCGGCACGTTGTTGCCGAAACTGACCCCCGTAGTGACGTTGGGGTAGATGCCGCCCCCTGTTCCGGCCAGGTTGTACCCCCATTGTTCGGTCAACCGGACGTTAGCCCCAAACTTCAAGGTATGGCTACCCTTCACCTTCGTCAGGTAGTCGGTGACTTCGTTGACCGGGGAGTTGCGGCCCTGGGCGAAACCGGAGGCGTAAGGATCGGTAAACAGGTTGGAGATGACCGTCGGCCCCTGCAAGCGGCCCGGGCGATTGAAATCCACGCCGGCGCTCTGATGTCCCACGCGCAGCTCATTGATCAAAGTGGGAGTGATGGCCCAGTCGGCCCCGGTCGAAAAGCCCCAGCGCACGCCGCCCTGGTTGCCCTGCGGGAAACCCGGGAAGGTGGCGTCGGCATTGTTCAGCGAGTCGATGGAATACGTGCGGAACCAGCTATAGCGGAAAAACAGGTGGATGTTCTCGGTCAGGTTATGGTCGGCCTTCCCGGTGTACGAGTTATTCCAGCTTCCGGCGGGATTGTTGAACTGAAACCCGGCCGTGTTCAGCGTGTCGCCGGCGTTCAAGTTGTTGGGATCGGGCAGCACTTTGAAAATGGCCGCCATTGCGGGGTCGATGCCCACGTGGCGCGGATCGTTGGCGACGATGTCGTAGGTCGACAGGACGCCCGCCGGGGTCTTCCAGGTAAAGATGCCGCGCTTGGCAGCGGCGGTCAGCACGGTGCGGTTGCGCGTGACGTCCTGCGAGATGCGGCTACCCTGGTAGTTGAAGAAGAAGAAGGTCTTGTTCTTCCTCACCGGACCGCCCACGGACCCGCCGAAGAGGTTTTGGATGTACTTTGCCACCGGGACCGCCGGGGTTGAGGAATTGTTGAAAAAGCTGTTGGCGTTCAGATCGTTGTTGCGGAGGTAGTCAAACAAATTGCCGTGGAAGCTGTTGCTGCCGGAACGGGTGATCAACTCGAGCTGACCGCCGGCATTGCGGCCATACTCGGCCTTGGCGGCGGTGGTCACCATGTGGACTTCAGCCACCGAGTCGGTGTTGTTGGCGGTCATCGACAGCCCAAGACGCGGGACCACGGCGTCGTTCACGTCGATGCCATCCAATGTCGCGTTGCTGGCGCCCTGGCGCTGGCCATTGACGTTGCTGAAGGTCACGTCGCCGGGGTTCGACATCTGAATTCCGGGACTGAATACTACCAGATTGATCGGGGCCCGGCCCAGGACCGGCAGGGTGTCGATATCCTTCAGGGTGACCGTGCGGCCCACCTGCGCCTCGCTCGTCTGGACGCGAACCTGCTCGGCTTGCACCTGCACGTGCTCCGCTATCTCGCCGACCTCGAGTTTGAACCTTTGCGTTACCGCGGTGGCGACGTTGATTTCCACGTTATCAACCACGGCGGTGCGGAAGCCTTTGGCCTCGACCGAGACTGTGTAGAAACCGGGTTGCAGAGACGGGAATACGAAATTCCCATCGGCGTTGGTGGTTGTTTCCGCTTTCGCCTGAGTAGCATGGTTGGTCGCCGTAATCTTGGCGCCCGGCATTACTCCGCCGGTTGTATCAGCCACTCCACCATCCAAGCGGCCGGTTCCCACCTGCGCGAAGCAAATGGAAGCGGCGAGCATGGCAACAACCAGAACCTGCAAGAAAACAAACTTTCCGTACAACTTCGTTCCCATATTCGTCCTTTCTCTAGAACAGAGACCTGAAATGTGGAACCATTCATTCATCCCCCGAAGCAACGGGGCCAGTGCCCAGTTTTTCGCGCAGCACAATCTTCACGCTTGCGCGGACACTGAAAGAGACTAACCTTCTCCAAACGTACCTGAATCGGAGATGTGTCTAGTTTAGCCACAGTGTGCCTACTTTTCAAGTAAAAAACCTCAATACCCGAAAATATGATAATGCGGAGGGAAAATGGCCGGAGGGCATCTCCCGAATGCCCCCAAAGGAGGGTACTGCCCCGGAACAGAGGCGGTTGGGTGGGCCTCCGGGCTTGGCCCCCCTACCGCTCCGTGGTCCGCCGGGACAAAAAAAGAGCCGGCGGAGCGCTTTTGCGGCGCCCCGCCGGCTGGCGGCCGATTCGGCCAGGTCCGGTTAGAACCGGTAGTAGGCCCCGATCTGAATGACTCGCGGGTTGTAGTTCATCGACGTGATTTGACCGAACGTCGTGTTGTTGATGTTGAAGTTGGTGGTGGAGCCGTAGTCGCCCGAAGTGGACGGCGGCACGTAGAACGTGGGATGGTTCATGAAGTTGAAGAAGTCGAAGTGCAGGTCGAGGGTGTGCCGTTCACTGAACTGGAACGCCTTCTTGACCGAGGCATCGTACGACCACTCCCACGGCGTGTTGAACATGCGGCGTTGCAGGTTGCCGACGGTGCCCGCGGCCGGGTCGAAGAAGAGCTGGCCGGCAAAAGGCGCGGAGCCGACGGGCGATGCGCCGCGGCCATCCGCTCCGATGATCGAGGGCGAAATGAAGTATGGACCGTCGCCGGTCATGAATACGCCGCTGGTCAAAGGCGCCAGCGTCGCGTAGTTGGTTCCGTTTACCGTAGCGGTGTTGGTGGAGGCGGAACGCGCCGCGCGGTTGAACGTGCCGTAACTGGACAGGATCGAATAGGGAGCTCCCGACTGATAACCCCAGATGCCGCTCAGGGCCCAGCCGCCGAGCACGGTGTTCATGAACTTGTTCCCGCTCCATTTTTTGCCCTTGCCGTAGGGCAGCTCGTAGTAGTAGTTGGCCTTGAAGACGTGCCGCAGGTCGAACGGAGAGCGGGCGTATTCCAGGCTCGGGTTGGCGTTGTCGAGCAGCGCCTCGGCGCCCGACTGCGAGTCGCCGGTGGTGTTGGAGAGCGACTTGCCGTAGGTGTAGCTGAACTGCGCCTGCAGACCGGACTTGGTCCGCTTGGTCACTTCCGCCTGCAGCCCGTGATAGGTGGAGTAGCCGCCGTTGGTGACGACATATGCATTCTGCACGTTCGGGTTGTTGTTGAAGTTGAGGGATCCGTTCTGCTTGTTGGACATGATCTGGGCGGCCAGCTCGGCCACCTGCCCCTGCCGGATGAGGAGGGAATTGGTGGAGCTGGAGATATTGAAGTTGCTGGCGAGCAGCGGGAACACAGTCAACTGCTGGCTGCCCGCGATGCTGGCGTTGTAAGCCGGGTTGCCGCCGGCCAGATTTGCGTTGCTCTGGGCGCGAAGGAAATCGGCCAGGAAGCCGTTGGCGTTGAAGTTCACCTGGTTGTAATCGATCTGCCGCAGCAGGTTGCTGCCGTGGTTGCCCACATAGCGGACCGACCACACCGCACCCTTGAATTCATGCTGGATGCCGATGTTCCACTGGTGCACCAGGGGTGTCACCAGGTTGGGATCGACCATGCCGATGCTCAGGCTGTTGGTGCCCGAAAGCGCCAGGTTGTCGGCCAGCGTGCGCGGCACCTTGTAGGTGGGCGCCGGAACAGTGGGCGGCGTGGCCAGCGTGGTGGTCAGGTTCGCCAGCGAATTGCCGAACGAGAGACCCTGGTTGAAGCCCACGATGGCGCGCATGGTGGTGGCGATGTTGTCGTTCACATAGGCGATCATGTAGCCGCCGCGGATCGATGTCTTGCCGCTCTTGAACGGATCCCAGGCAAAGCCCACGTTAGGCGCGAAGTTGGTTTTATCGGCCTGGTAGAAGGGACGGCCGGAGTTGCCGCCGATGAAATCGAGCACGGCGTTGGGATCCAGAACCGACGCCTTGGCGCTGCCCTGGAGCTTGGGCGCCAGGTACAGTCCGTTGGTCTCGTCCATCGGCTTCCAGTATTCGTAGCGCATGCCCAGGTTCAGGGTGAAGTTCGGGCGCACTTTCCACTTGTCCGCCAGGTAACCGGCGTAGTTGCTGTTGGTAAGGTTGCGCAGGTTGGTGGCGCCGGGCACGAAGCCGGAGGTGGTGCTGGTGACGTTGAAGGTCTGCGAGGCGGCGCTGACGATGCCCCCGAGGTTGGCGAACAGGTTGTTCGCGGTGGCGAGGTCGGTGGATTTGATGCCCGGAATGTCGGCCGAGGCGAAGCCCTGGGTGTTGACCGAGCTGATGCCGAGGGTCAGCGTGGGAATGATGCCGGCGTCGTTGTAGGGCGTAACGTTCAGGAGTTGGCTCTGGAAACCAAAGGAAAGCTCGTGCCGGCCCTTCATCCAGTTGGCATTGTCCTGGATGTTGTAGGTGTTGACCTTGCGTCCCTGGTTCATGAAGGTGTTCACCGGGTTGCTGTACATCAGGCCGCCCACGATGGCGGACGGATACTTGTTGCTGTCCACAAACGCCGTATCGGCGCGCATGAAGCCGCCGCGCAGTTCGTTGGTGAGCGTGGGAGACATGGTCCAGCGCCAGCTCAGCGCCAGCAGGTTGTCTTTGATGGTGTTCGAGACCGGCGGCACGGTGGTGTAAAAGCCACCCTGGTCCGGACGGTCGGTGGGATTGCTGATGTAATTATAGGTCCCGCTGAAGCTGTGCTTGCTGGACAGGTAGTAGTCGCCTTTGTAGACGAACTGGTCGCGGAACTCGTTGGACCGTGCATTGAAGCGGTAGCCGGAGGTGTTCAGGCCGTCGCCGCCGGTCGTATTGGGCGAAGGCAACTGCGCGATCATGGCCTTGGTGGTCGGGTCCGACAGTTGGCTGCGCAGGCTCGCCAGGGCGATGGTCTTCACGTTGTTGCCGGTGTCCCGGTACGTGAAGATGCCGTTCTTGGCGGAGTCCGTCAGGACGGTGCGCAGGACGCTGGTCTGCTCCTTGTTGCGGTACAGCTCGTAGTTTGCGTAAAAGAACAGCTTGTCCTTGATGATGTGCCCGCCCACCGCGGCGCCCGGCTGGTTCAGATCGAGGAAGGGAATTTTCACGTCCGCCTGGTTGTTGAACCAGTCGTTGGCGGCCAGCGCGCTGTTGCGGTTGTACCAGTAGACCGAGCCGTGCAAGGTGTTGGTCCCGCTCTTGGTGGACATGACCATCTGCGACGCGCCGCCGCCGATGGATGCCCCCGCGTTCGAGGTCGAAATGCTGATCTCGGCGACCTGGTCGATGGTGGTGCGCATGGGCGCATAGTCCAGGTCATTCGTGCGGATGAAATTATCCTGAATGTTGATGCCGTCGAGGGTCACGTTGGAGAAAGACGGGCGCAGCCCGTTCACCGACGTGGTGTTGCTTCCCGAAATCACGCCCGGCTGCGTGAGGAACAGGGTAGAGACCTGGCGGCCGAGCACCGGCAGGTTCTGTACTTGGGTGTTGGTAATGGTGGACGTGATCTCGCTGTTGGAGAGTTGCACCGCCTGCACATCGGCGGACACCTCCACGCTCTGCGTGGCCGTCTGCACGTCCAACTTAATCGGCGGGAGACCGGCATCCTGGCCGGGATCGACCTTCACCTGCCGCACCATCGATTTGGCGAAGCCCGCGGCTTCGATGCTGACATCGTAGGTCTCGGGACGGACCGTCGCGAAGGCGAATAAGCCCGCTTCGTTGGTCTTTCCCGTCAAGACGGGCTCTTTGCCGCCGGCGAGGAACACGCTGACGGCCGCGTTCGGAACCGACGCTCCCGTCGGATCCACCACGCTGCCGCTCAAGCGTCCCGCGACCTGTCCATAGAGCGCTGCCGCCGACAAACCCACTGCCACCAGCAACGCGAAAATGCGCGTACGAATCATAAAACCCCTTTCAACCCCAGGCTTTGCCCGGGGGGTAAAGCAAAGGAATCCCTATAAGGCAGAGGGATTGCGTGCTCCCTGTAATCAAAGTCGAGACACGGAAAAACTAGCCCGTTAAGAGAATTTAGGATCAGTTTAACTTAAAGCACACCATCCTGCAAGTGGTGGCTGTGGATTTGTCTGCGGTGGATTCTTCTTCAGCCCGCGTCCGCTACCAGGAACCGCGCCGGCTTCCCGGCGGCCTGCGACACCCATTCCGCCGCCAGGTAGCCGCTACGCACGGCGCCCTCCATGGTGGCCGGCCAGCCGGTGCGCGTCCAGTCGCCGGCCAGAAACAGGTTGGGCACGCCCGATTCGGTGGTGGGCCGCAGGTTTTCCGTTTCCGGCGCCGCCGAAAACGTGGCGCGCTGTTCCTTCACCACGTGCGCCTTCACCAGGTTGGCCTCGCGCACGCGGGGGAAGTAGAGGCGCAGGTCGCCGATGGCGATATCCACTATCTCGTTGCGCGACAGGTTGGTCAGGTCGCGCGAGGCGCTCACCACCAGTTGCAGGTAACGGCCGCCGTCCTTATTAAACATCCACTGCATGGTGCGGTCGAGCAGGGTGGCGTGGGGCAGGGTGGTGATCTCGCGGTCGAACCAGAGGTGCACGCCCGTGATGGGCGAATGCTCCAGCTTCGGCGCCTGAAGGCCCACGGCCTCCAGGCGCTCGAAGGGCAGCGCGCAGATGTAGTAGTCGGCGGTGCGCAGCTCGCCGCCCACGGTGAAGCCGGCGGCGTCGATGCGCTCCACCGGGCTGCGAAACCGGATGTTCACGCTGCCCAGCCGGCTCCAGGAATCCACAGAATAAAGGTCGGCCAGGGGAATTGCGGGCACGCCCATTTCGTAGGAATCGGCGCGCGCCAGGAAACCCTCCCAGAAGACGTGGAAGCCGTGCACGGCGGCCATCCGCTCCAGGTCCTCGTTCACGGCGCTCACCAGGATCTGCCGCCAGAAGCGGTCGATGGCGTGCGGCGTCTGGCGCTTCTGCAGCAGCCAGTCGAGCATGCTGATGCGGTCCAGATCCTTGCGGCGCGTGCGCTCGCGGCGCATGGCCATCAGCGCCCGCGCGATGCCCAGCTTATCGTGGCGGCCCAGGCAGTGCATGCCCAGCAGCGCGCCGGTGAAATGGAACGGGGCCGGCAGCCGCCCGCGGCGCAGCACCGAAATCCGCCCGCCGGGCTCCAGAAAATAGAATTCCCGGTAGAAGCGGATGCGGTCGCGCACGCCCAGGCGCTGGTAGAAATCCAGCAGGTTGACGCAGCAGCGCAGCAGGATATGCTGGCAATTGTCGATGGTCTCGGCTACTTCGCCCGAAGAAGCGGGAACAGCGTAAGACGTGGCGCGCCCGCCCAGAAAGGGGCGCGCTTCGTAAAGCTCCACCTCGAACCCGGCTCCGCCCAGTGCGGCAGCCGCGGACAGACCGGCGAGCCCGCCTCCGGCGATGAGAACCTTCGGCATTCAGACAGTCAGTATCCCATGGACGAGCGGCCGCGGGAAAAGTTAGGCAGCCGGCGATTGCCGGTACGGCTATTTCGCGTCCATCGCCAGCACCGCGATCCGGCCATCCGTCTCCAGGCTGTCGCCGGTGGCATTCCGCCCGTGTTGCGGCGCCTGCGGACGGTCCACCAGCGCCACCGATTGCACCCGCCCGGTGAAGATCAGGTCGTTGACCACCTTCGCCCGCTCGCGGTCGATTTGCGAATCGATCTTGTGGATGAAGGTGCGGTTCGCCTCCGAAAAACTGATCCCGGTATCGTGCGTGGCCGCGATGGCCCACACCGGCGTGCCCTGCCACACCGCGGCGCGCCGCCACACGCGCAGGTGGTGCCGCTGGGCAAACGTGTTGTTCAGCTTTTCGAATACCAGGCCGGGCGGTTTGCCGTCGAGCAGCAGCACGGAAACCGGCGCCTCGTTATAGCCGCGGTCCTCGGCGATGGCGCGGAAGGTTTCCAGCTTGGCCCTGGCGTTCAGGGCCGCGGCGTTGGACCACCCGGCTTCCTGGAAGGCCTGGCGCAACTGCTCCTCGGTGGCGATCACCATGATGTTGGTGATGTCGGAGGGCTTCGCGGGGCTCTGGGCCATGGTCTGAAACGGCTCGCTCTCCACCAGCCGCAGCAACGCGGCTTCGTCCGCGACCGGCTGCAGCTTCGCCGCCGGCCCCGGTCCCGCGGGCCCCTTTAAGGACAGCGGCGCGGTCAGGTGCAACTCCATTTCCACGCCCGCGTCGTAGGTGACGCCGCTTTCGGCGCTCTTCAGCACGGCGCCCTTGGCGGCGCTCAGGATGTCGGCGAATCCGGAATACTTCTCGGCCACCTTGCCGATGCCCGCGTCCAGCCGCCCGGTGACCGTCTCCGAGGCCAGAATGCCGCTGATCTGCCCCTGCTCGTCGACGGCCTCGCGCGCGTTGTCGACGCCCGCCACCCGCGCCGCCACCTGGAGCTTCGCGCCGTCGATTTCGATCTCCGTGAAGCCGAGCACCAGCACCGAGCGCTCGTCGGCCTTGCCCGATTGCGCCGCCTTGGCCACCGTCCCGCGCACCATCGCCCCGGCCGGGATGGCGAACTGTCCGTCCACCATCACGGGCGCGATTACCACGGCCTCCACCGCGTCCCCGGCCTGGGAGCTCTGCGTGGAGACTTTGGTTTTCAGGCGAATCTGAATCTCCGTCCCCGCCGGCACATCCAGCGCGAACGCCACGGCGCACAGCAGCGCCGCTACCGCGCTACTTCTCGGGATAGTCGAAAACCGGCCCATCCATCTCCTCGATCCGCAGGATGAAACGCTTGCGTCCCTGCAGCCTGCTTTCCGGGGCGTTGAAGGTTGCCGCCACCATGCGGTCGGCGGTGGCGTGCGGGGCAATGCGCTCGCGCATCAGCAGCGTGGTGTTGTATTTCGGCCCCAGCAGCGGTACACCCGCAAAAAGCCGCTGGGCATCCACCTCGGAGGACACGGCTCCCTGGTACTGCGCGCCATCCTTGTCCTCCATGATCACCGAGACGGTGCGCACCATGAACGGATAGCTGCCCGTGTTGGTGACGCGGAAGTCGAGCGCCACCACCGAGTTGCGTTCGTCGAGCGGCGCGGTGCGGACTTTGAGGATGCTGCCCTGCAGCTCGGTGTGCGCACCGCGCTGCATATAGAGGATCCCCCCCACCGCCACGGCGATGACGGCCAGCCCGATGCCGAATGCCTTGGCGAAGTCGCGGCTCATGAGATTCGTGTCCCCTGTGCGGAAGCGTACGCGGCCGCAGGTTCGCGCCTGATCATAAAAACGATTGTAATGGATAGGTATGGAGTGGACGAGCGCCACGGGACGAAAAATCGTTCTCCAGGAAGGCGACATCACGCGCGTGGCCGCGGATGCCATTGTGAACGCGGCCAACACGGCGCTGGCGGGGGGCGGCGGCGTGGATGGCGCCATCCATCGCGCCGGCGGCGCGGAGATCATGCGCGAGTTGGACGCCATCCGCCGGGAGACCGGCCACTGTGCCACCGGCAGCGCGGTAGCTACCTCCGCGGGAAAGCTGCCGGCCAAATACGTTTTCCACGCGGTCGGCCCGGTGTATCGCGGCGGCCGGCACGGCGAGCCGGACCTGCTGGCCTCGTGCTACCGCCAGTGCCTGCGCATGGCGGAAGAACGTGAGGTGCGCACCATCAGCTTCCCCGCCATCAGCACGGGAGTCTACGGGTATCCGCTGGAGGAAGCCGCCGCCATCGCGCTGCGCGAGGTGAAGGCCCACCTGGAGCAGCCGCGGACCACCGTCCAGCAGGTGATTTTCGTGCTGTTCGGCCGGCAGGCGTACGAGGTTTACGCCGCCAGCCTCGACAAATGAGAAAAATTGCGGATGGCGGCCTACCCCAGAGAACCCACCCCGCATAAACAACCTGCCCTGCATAATAGGTCCAGTGGCGCTTCTCGAACTTCGCGAATCCGGGCTGTATTGCGCGGCGGGTGACTTCTACCTCGACCCGTGGGCGCCCGTGGAGCGCGCCATCGTCAGCCACGCGCACTCCGCCCACGCGGGGTGCGGCCGTTACCTGACGGCGCGCGGCGGAGGGGCGCTCGTGGCCGCGCTGGCCGGCCCTGAGGCGGCCATCGAAGGCATCGGCTATAGCGAGCCGGTCACCATGGGCGGGGTGCGCGTTTCGCTGCACCCCGCCGGCCACATGCTGGGCTCGGCGCAGGTGCGCCTGGAGCAGGGCGGGGAAGTTTGGGTGTTTTCGGGCGATTACCAGCTTGCGGCCGACCCCACGTGCGCGCCGTTTGCGCCGGTGCGCTGTCACACCTTCGTCACCGAAGCTACCTTCGGCCTGCCGGTATTCCGCTGGCCTGCCCTCGGCGAGACGATGGCCGAGGTGCACGCCTGGTGGCGCGCCAACCGGGAAGCGGGCAAGGCCAGCCTGCTGTTCGTCCATCCGCTGGGCCTGGCGCAGCGCGTGCTTGCGGCGCTCGACCCGGCCGCGGGCCCCATCCGCGCGCACGAAACGGTGGCGCGCTTCAACCGCCTGTACCGCGAGCAGGGCGTTGCCCTGCCGCCCGCCGAGGAGGCGCCCGGCGGGCGGGACGCGCTCGTGGCCGCTCCGCCTTCGTGCCACGGCACGCCGTGGGAGAAGCAGTTCGGCAGCGCGTCTACGGCGTTCGTCTCGGGCTGGATGCGCATCCGCGGCACGCGCCGGCGGCGCTCGCTCGATCGCGGCTTCGTGCTCTCGGGGCACGCCGACTGGCCGGCGCTGCTCGGCGCCATCGAAGCGACCGGCGCGGAGACGGTGTGGGTGACGCACGGCTACCGCGCGCCGCTGGTCCGCTGGCTGGAGGAGCACGGCCGCCGGGCGCTGGCCATCGACGCGCGCTTCGAGGAGGCGGATTGGTGAGAGCCTTCGCCCAACTCTACGCCGCGTTGGACGAAACCACCAAGACCAACGAGAAGGTGGCCGCCCTCACCCGGTACCTTTCCGCGGCGCCCGCGGCCGACGCCGCGTGGGCCATGCACTTCCTGATCGGCCGCCGCCCCAAGCGGCTCTTGGAATCGCGCAAACTGGCGCAGTGGGCCTGGGAAGAGGCGGGCGTTCCGGAGTGGCTTTTCGCGGAGTGCGGTAACGCGGTGGGCGATTTCGCGGAGACCATCGCGCTGTTGCTGCCGCCCGCCGCCCTCTCCACCAGCCTTCCGCTGCACTACTGGATCGAAGAGCGGCTCCTGCCGCTGGCCGCGGCCGGCGACGAGACGCGCCGCGGCTGGCTGGTGGAAGCGTGGCGCGAGATGGACCAGGGCCAGCGCTTCGCCTGGAACAAGCTCATCACCGGCGAATTCCGCGTGGGCGTTTCGCAGAGCCTGGTGGTGCGGGCGCTGGCCGCGGTTTCGGGAGTGGCGGCGGAAATCGTCGCCCACCGCCTGATGGGCCAGTGGCAGCCCACGCCCGAATTCTGGGAGCGCCTGCTGGCTCCCGCGGCGGGCGGAGCGGCGCCGGAGGACGCGCTCGGCCGTCCCTATCCGTTCTGCCTGGCCTTTCCCGTGGAGGGCAAGGTGGAGGACCTGGGCGGCGCGGGCGAGTTTCAGATCGAGTGGAAGTGGGATGGCATCCGCGCGCAGCTCATTCGCCGCCAGGGCCGCACTTTCCTGTGGTCGCGCGGCGAGGAGCTGATGACCGATCGCTTTCCCGAGCTCGCGGCGCTGGGCGCGCTGCTTCCCGAAGGCACCACCATCGACGGCGAAGTGCTCCCCTGGAAAGACGGCGCGCCGCTCCCCTTCGCCCAAATGCAGCGCCGCATCGGCCGCAAGACGCTGGGCAGCCGCATTCTGGCGGAGGTGCCCGTGGCGCTGATGGCGTTCGACCTCTTGGAACACGGCGGCGCCGACCTGCGCCAACAGCCGCTCGAGTGGCGCCGCGCGCAACTGGAGGCGCTGGCGCCGCCGTCGAGCGCGCTGGTGCTCTCGCCGGTGGTCGCGGAGAGCTCCTGGGAGAACCTGCGGCATCTGCGCCAGGAATCGCGCGCGCGCAAAGTGGAAGGCTTCATGCTGAAGCGGCGCGGCTCCCCCTACCGCGTGGGCCGCCGCCGCGGCGATTGGTGGAAGTGGAAGATCGAGCCGTATTCCGTGGACGCGGTGCTGATCTACGCGCAGGCCGGCAGCGGCCGGCGCGCCAGCCTGTTCACCGACTATACCTTCGGCATCTGGGACCAGGGGAAGCTGACGCCGTTCGCCAAAGCCTACTCCGGGCTCAGCGACGAGGAGATCCGCGAAGTGGACGCGTTTGTGCGCCGCAACACCGTGGAGCAGTTCGGGCCGGTGCACGCGGTAAGACCCGAGCTCGTGTTCGAGCTGGCGTTCGAGGGCATCCAGCGCTCCCCGCGCCACCGTTCCGGCATCGCCGTGCGCTTTCCCCGCATGGCCCGCTGGCGGCGCGACAAGAAGCCGGAGGATGCCGATACCATCGAAACCGTCCGCGCATTGGTGGGGTAGAGGCCGCGGGTTTTCATTCAGAGCCGGAAACGTCAGCGCCGCAGCAGCGCGTGATGCGGATCGAGCGCTACCTTGAGCGGCGGCTGCTTCAGCGGAACCGTGAAGGTGACCGGGTCCTTGCCGGATCGCACCCACTGGGTGATGGTCTGGCCGCGCGCCGTCTGGATCTCCACCGGGGCCAGCGCGGTGAAATCCGCATCCACGTCCGATTGGGTCAGCGTCCCCACCAGGCGCAGCGCGGGCGCTTTGCCCTTGACCGACCAGGCCAGGGCGAGATTGGGAACGCCGGTTCCGTAGACCCACTGATCGAAGAACGACTCGAGCCCCGGGTCGTCCGATTTGGGCGGCATGTACTGCGCCGCGAGCTCACGGAACCCTTCGGTCGAAATCTCCTTGTGATCGTAGCGCCGGAGCATTTCCACCAGCATGGCGAGGAAACGTTCGTCGCCCATGCGGCGGCACAGCATGCGCATGATCCAGGAGCCCTTGCCATAGGTAATGGCGCGCCACGCGCGGGGCTCCAGCGAATTCTCCAGGCGCAATCCCAGGACGATCGGCCCGGCGGATTCCACGGTCTGTCCGCTTTCGCCTTTTTCCAGCAGGATAGTGCGGTAGCTGTCCAGCATGCGCTCCATGGAATGTGCGCCCCTGGTCTTCTCCACATAGAGCAACGCACAGTAATTGGCCAGCGCCTCCATCAGCCAGTAGTCGCGGTAGGTAGCCGACATAACGCGGTTGCCCCACCACTGGTGCGCCACTTCGTGGGCTTGCAGAACGTCCGCAAAGAACAGTTCCTGCAGCGGCGAATCCGTGCTGCGCGCTCCCGGGAGGTGCTTGAGGTAGGCCAGGGTAGAGAGGTAAATCAAGCCGGGAAAGCCTTGCCCGAACGTTCCCGGAATGGGCGAGACGGCGAGGTGGGGCAGTGCCGGGGGACCGAACCGGGAGGCCATGAACTCGAGGGCGGACGCGACTTCCGAGGCGAGAGCCTGCAGCCGTTCGAGGGGGTTGGGCGCAGTAGGCGGCGCCGCCAGCGTCGAAGGCAGGTCCAGTTGGCGGCGCGGCCGGAGCTCCGGGAGCGGCGGCGGCGGGGCCGGGTCGGGCCGCGGTTGCAGGCCGCGCTCCAGCGCGCGGTTGGCGCAGACATCCACCAGGTATCCGCCGCGCTCCACGCGCACGTGCTCGTAGTTGCCGAGGTTGAACCCGGCCATGCGAATCGGCGCCGGGGTGCGGCGCCGCGTGACGCGCCATTCGCCCTCGGTGCGGTCTTCGACGACGTCCCCGGCGGCCACCAGATCGAGATCGTGCGGATAGCGGAACAGCAGGTCGTATTGCGCGAACTGGACGCCGTGCACGGGGTACCAGTTGCTGCGCGAGGAGACGAACAACACGCGGTCGCCCGCGTCGTGGATGACCTGGCCGGAATGGCGAATCTCGAACTCGTATTCGCGGCCGGCGTGCAGCGGCTCGGCGGGGAGAACCAGGATCAGCTCGTTGCCGCCGCGCAGCAGGTTGATGCGCAGCGATTCGCGTTGCAGCACTTCGGCGGGGCGGCCGTCGACCGAGGCGCCCGTCACGGTCATCTGCGGCGAGATGTCGAAGGGGAGCGCCGGCATCCCCTCCACCAGCGGCCGCACCTTCACCCGGGTGACGGCGCTCATGGAAAGATCGGGGTTGATAGCCGCTTCGATGCGGTAGTCGCTGAGCACGGCGTCGTCTGCGGGCGGGGCCGCGGAGCCGCGCGCAGAGTGCGCGGAAAAACTGGCCCAGGTGTCGAAATACAGGCGGTTGTTGCGGGTGTTGACCTTCCCGGCGGTGATCTGTTCCGGGTTGTACGGGTCCAGAACCAGGTCGAAATTGCCCAGCGTGTCGCCGGTAATGAGGGCGGCGAAGAGACCGGAGCGCAGCGCGGCGCCGCCCAGCAAGTCCAGGGTGAGCCGCGTCTGGAAGCTGGCGGCGAGATTGCGCAGCACCGGGGTCCACTCCTCATCCATCACGGGACCCAACTCGGGCGTCTTCCGGTTGGCGGGGTTGTTGGGAAGCTGCGACAGGAGCGCATCGTAGTCGCCGCCGGTAAACAGGAAAAGCGCGCTGCGGAAGTGCTCATCCAGGTTGGGCGCGTTGATATTGGCGGCCAGCGACCGGCGCTCGGCGCGATTGGGCGGAAGCAGGATCACTTCGCCGTCGCCGCCCTCCACGTCGGCCGCGAACACGGCGGCGATGGGGCGGCCGGCCACCGGCTTGCTGAAAATCAGGTGGCCGTCGGTGAGGTAGATGCGGATGTCTTCCTTGATGAGTTTGAGGTCGCGCACGCGATAGCATTGGTCGCGGTCGAAGCTGTTCTCGCGGATGGCGCGCGCCAGGTCGGCGGCGGTTCCGGCGGTCAGGGGAAGGCGGAGCAGGAACACCAAGGCGAGCAGCCACCGCATAGCTACAGTCTACTCCACGGAGTGGGCCGGCCCGTCGGGAAGCGGAAATCCGAATGATACAATGGGCCGCCAGCGGAGGTTCTCAGTTGCGATTCGTGACCCTCGAACGGCCGGGCTACACCGAGCCGGGCGTCCTGTTTGAAGACCAGGCGATCGGGCTCCGCGGCGCGGGGTTCGACGACCTGCTCTCGGTGATCGCGGGCGGCGCCGATGCCCTGGACCGCGTGCTGCGCTGGGTGGAGTTTCCGCCGGGCGGAGAATCGGTCAAGCGCGGGCAGGAGAAGCTGGCGGCGCCGATCCCCAGGCCGCCGAAGATTGTCTGCATCGGCCTGAATTACCGCGACCACGCCGCAGAGGCGAAGATGGCGGTCCCCGCCGTGCCGACGGTTTTTGCGAAATTCCCCAGCGCGGTGATTGGCCACGGACACCCTATCGTGCTCCCCGGGAATTCCACCAAGCCGGACTACGAAGCCGAACTGGCGGTGGTGATCGGCCGTGGCGGCCGCCATATTCCGGAGGCGCGCTGGCGCGAGCACGTGTTTGGCTACACCATGATGAACGATGTCAGCGCGCGCGATTTCCAGATGGCCACCAGCCAATGGATGATGGGCAAGACCTTCGACACCTTCGCGCCCCTGGGCCCGGCGATCGTGACCGCCGACGAAATCGAGGACCCGCACAACCTGGCGATTTCGCTCACGCTATCCGGCGAAACGATGCAGGACTCCAACAGCAGCAACATGATTTTCCAAATTCCTCGCCTGATCGCGTTCCTATCGAGCGTATTCACGCTCGAGCCGGGCGATGTGATCTCGACCGGCACCCCCGCCGGGGTGGGCTTCGCGCGCAAGCCTCCGCGCTGGCTGAAACCGGGCGATGAAGTGGCGGTGCGCGTGGCTGGCTTGGGCGAACTGGTGAACCCGGTGGTGGCGGAAGGGTAGAGCCTGCTAGAATCGACCTCAGCGCGCGCCCGTAGCTCAGTTGGATAGAGCGGCTGGCTTCGAACCAGTAGGTCGGGAGTTCGAGTCTCTCCGGGCGCGCCACTCAAATCTTTCAAATTCAGATTCTTGGCGTGGAAACTGGCATCTTCTCTAAGTCTGCCTTTTGCGCGGTATGCCCGGAAGTATGCCCACTCTTTTCCTCCCGAGCTCTTTCCATGGCCGCGCGGATCGTCTGTTCTTGCGGGTGAACGTACCGCTTGGTGACGTTCATATCGCGGTGGCCAGCGAGATACGCCAACGTCCACGGGTCCATGTGTGGCGCCCATCGGGTCAGACAGGTGTGCCGCAGCGTGTAAAGCTCGAAGCCCCGGAACTCCACATCTTCGCGCCCGGTCTGCTTGCGAAGAATGACGGTTGCTTGCTCGATCGCCTTGGCGTGCTGCTTCTTTGAGGGTGGAAGGTTCCATGTGTCCGCTCATGGTGGGAGCCGGAAAGACCCAGTCACCGCCGGCTGTCTTAGTGAGGCGCATGTCCAAAATGGCTTGTACCCTTGGTGTCATGGGAATTCGACGGCGGGCGTTGTCGGTCTTGCCGTACTGAATTTCGATCATGCCGTCCCGGAGGCTCTCCGGACGCAGCCGGAAGCACTCTTCGGGTCGGAGTCCGCAATCCAGGAGGATGCTTGCCACGTCCGAAAGCAAACTGGCGTCCATGTGCTGGTTCATGGCTTCTGATTTCGCACCCGCGAAGTACAGGGTTTCTTCTTCGGCCGTAAGGACTCGCTCGCGGTGGTTTTCACCTGGAACCATGCGCACGGTTGGCAACGCCTTTTCCACCTTGCCCCACTCCTGGGCCAAGTGGAACATCCTACGGAGCGCTTGCAGTTCGCGGTTGACGCTGCTGATTTGAACCCCCGCCCCCATCCGCACTGCCACGAAGGAGCCAATCGTCTCGGTTGTGATGGAATCCAGACGAGCGCCAGCCAGTTTCTCAAACGACAAAAGGGCCTTGACGCCATACTCGTAATACTTTTGCGTCTTCACCTTCGCCGTGAATGTGGAACGCACGAAGGGGAGAAAGTCGTGTTCTGGAAATCCTTCAATGTGGGTGCTGGCTTCCGGTCACGGATGCCGACTTCTCCCTTGGCGAGTGCCGTTCGATGTGCTGCCTCCATCTGTTCGGCGATTCGCCTGTTGGCTTGCTTCGTGCTCTCCCGGATCTGTTCCCCGTTCCAGGTGAACTTGTACCACCAATACTTGCTCTTCGGCTGCTTGTAGACCGCCATCACTTGCCGCCTCTCGTAGCATCTTTCCGCGTGCCTTTTGGCCGCCCGCCCATCTTTCCCCAAGCGCTCAATTGTCGTTTGGAGTGCTTCTTGGCGCGCGCCTTGCCACCCATTGCGCCCGTCTTGCGGAAGTATTCCATCACGTTCTCAGGTATGCGGAGGTTGCTCATGCGGCAATCATAAACCTAGGCCCATGATGTTTGCAATAATTCTTGCTGTCTGAAGTGGCGCTTGATCCAATTGCCTGTTCAGGTATTGGAGACGAGAGGCGCAGGGCGTTATTTGGGGGCTCGAGAGAGGAATGATCAGTTCGCCGCGCTGACCGTCCGAGTGGGAATTCTGCCGCGGCTGGCGCTTCCGCCCGTTGGCAGCGCGGCGAGCCACGTTTCAAGATCTTCGGGCCGGTATCGGACCAACGAGCCCACCTTGATGAAGAGCGGGCCGCGCCCAAGCAGGCGCCAGCGCCGAAGCGACGCTACGCTGACGTTGAGCCGTTTGGAAACCTCATCCTCCGTGATCAGATCCAACATGACTGCACCTTTTGGCGATATCGACAAGCCCAGCTTCGCGCAGAGTCTCTAAGTATTATGTGATTCCCAAGGGGTGTTCGGGACGTGACCACCCCAAAACGTTCATGGTTGGCCCGCATCCCAAATGGGATGCACCGGTCGAAAAATGCATCCCACCGAAACGAACTGAAGCGCTGAAACGAAGTCGTCAACGTGCAAGAAACAAGACCGCCGCATCCCACTTCCTTTATGTTCCACTACCAGCTCCCCTCCGTCTTCTCCGACTGCCCGGAAGGGGCAAAGTGAAACCTTCTGAAACCTTTTGCAAACTTTCTGAAATCTCCCCGCTGCATTCACGGGCACTGAAAGATCCCGAAACTTTCTGGCGATTTTCTGAAATTGACGAATCGGGAATCCTTCGGATCAGCGCAAGGCTCCCGCCCCTCGGTCCGGGCTCTTGCACTCAATTCGCAGTGGCGAGCGCCACGATTCTCCAACCGTGCCAACCGCAGCGCACGCTGCGCTGGCGAGAGAAAGTACTGGGCGATTGACCCGGGGCGAGTGGCGCGCGATTGTGAGGCCAACCTTACCCCTGTCACGTGGGCCGGCAGGGTGCAAGAATTAATCATGGACGTTGCTCGAATACTTGAGATGGTCCGCCGCGACGACGAAGGCTTCAGGGCCCTGGCCGCCAGCGTGGACTTGATTGGCACGAGCTGCCAGATGGCACACAATCCAACTGAGGCGCGCGCACGACTGAACGATCTGCAGCAGGGTTTCGGCGAGGCATTACACCTTTATCCTGGTGGCGAGGCATACCGAGTGTGCTTCGCTGGCGATTTTGTGTTCGTGGTCCGCGAGATAGAACCAGCTTTCGGGATCAACCAACTGAAACAACGGCCCAGCCGCGACAATCGTTCTGAGGCCGGGGTTTCCAATCTTTTGATCGATCTCAGAAGCACGGGGCACTTCGGGCGGCTTTCTGAGTGGCTACTGCTGGCACGAGCACCCGACCGACCCCGGAACTTTCATGGGCACCCGTCTGGAGACGGCGCCGATTCAAATGGCGTGTGATCGCTCCCAATACGTAGAGCTTTACAATCTGATGGTTTCAAAGGCCGAGCAGAAAGCTACGCTGCCGGGCTGGGGTAACAGGACATGCGACTCCGGGCAGTAACGGGCCTTTCAAGACGCAGCGATGAATACGTGTCCGTATTGCAGGGCATCACTCATTCGTGTGCCGAAGCGGCGCGCTGCCTGTCCCTCATGTGGTGAACCAATCTTGGTACGGAAGGGGCAGTTATACACGGAAGACGAAGGGCGCGCTATCGATTGGTGCTCTCGTTTGCAGTTCGATGAGGCCGAGTTTCAGCAGGCGCGAAAAAAACTGTCCGCTCATTTCGGACGAGAGGCGAGTTGCGCTGATACCATGTGGCGGATGATGCATGAAGCTCTTCAGGCGAATCCCTCTTGGCACGGGCGGAAGATGAGTTACTTCCAGATGGCTCGATTTCTGTGGGAGGAAAAGAGGGATTGTCTAACGAGGCTCCGCCTCAGACCGACGAGGTATATTTCCGCCGGGTCTGAAGATCGGGCATAATCCGGTAGATGGCTCCGGTCGACAGTGGAGAACTGCAAGCAGTTCTCGCCAATGATTTAGGCCGCCGAAGCGGCAGTCGATCCCGAGCGATCGGAGTCGTGCCGGAGCCAAAATGAGCGTAT
>JAIQEX010000090.1 GCA_020073615.1 Terriglobia bacterium | reverse complement strand
ATCCCGACGGTCAGCGCGAACTGCACCAGAGCGCAATTCGCATTTGGGATGGGCGGAGATCCGACATCCGTTCCATCCGCTTCGCGGCCAGCGCTTCCAGGTTTTGAAGGCGCGTCGAATCGCAGGTATTGACACCCTCCTACTCCGGGAGTTGGATTGCGGCAGCTTCAGCATTGCACGCGAATGGACAGACTGGGCCGATCCGTCCCCGTACAACTCGCTCGATTTGCCACCACGGCGACTCGATGCTGACTCGCTCTTCGAGTTGGTCGCCCTCCTGGAACAACTGACCAATCCCAAACAAAAAGGTTGAAATATGTATTTTTCTCAAGTAGAATCAGACCAGTTATATACGTGGTCTGATATCAATGAAGAAGAACGAGCCTGCTGCCAGTTTGAGAAGACGCCGCCAAGCCCTCTTACGTCAACTGCCCCCGCTCAAGGCAATCCTGCGCGGCTCGCTGATCGAGCGTTACAAACGCTGTGGCAAGCCAGGGTGCAAGTGCGCCGACGGCCCTGGTCATGGACCCAAGTACTACCTTTCGGCGAGCTATCCCGGCTTGCGGCCGCGGATGGATTATGTGCCGCAGGAGGCGCACGCTCAGACTGCGGAGTTTGTCGCCAACTACCACCGGGCCCGCGAAATCTTAGAAGCCATCTCCGAGATCAACCGCGAACTGCTGCGCCGCCGGGAGGCGCTCTAAACGGTCGCCATGAGCGAAGCGCTGTCCGCCATCCATACGCCAATCGATGCTGGATTGGGTGGCGTGCTCCTCGCCAATATGGTCGAAGCCTGGCTGGCCGGCAACCAGACTGTCTGGAAAGTGTGGAGGCAGCCGATGAATCCCAAGATCACGGAGCAGCACCTGAGCAGACCCGCCTACATTTATGTCCGCCAGTCGACCAATGCCCAGGTGCTCCACCATCAGGAGAGCACAGAGCGCCAGTACGCCCTGCGAGCGATGGCGCTGGAACGGGGCTGGAGCGAATCATCGATCCGGACGCTCGACCGGGACCTGGGCATGACAGGGACCGAGATGACCAGGCGCGAGGACTTCAAGACGCTGGTGGCGGATGTCTCGATGGGCCAAGTGGGCGCGGTGTTTGCGCTGGAAGTCTCGCGGCTGGCGCGATCGAATCTCGACTGGCATCGGCTGCTGGAGTTGTGTGCCTTCACCGCGACGCTGGTGATCGACGAAGACGGTTGCTACGATCCGTCGGATTTCAACGATGGCCTCCTTCTCGGATTGAAGGGGGCCATGGCTCAAGCCGAGCTGCATTTTTTGCACGCGCGCCTCCAGGGCGGTAAGCTCAACAAAGCGAAAAAAGGCGAACTGCGTTTCCCGCTCCCGGTCGGCTATTGCTATGACGAGCAGGGCCGCATTGTTCCGGACGCCGATGAAGAAGTGCGGGGCGCGGTGGCGATGGTGTTTCGCCTCTTTCGCGAAACGGGCAGCGCCTATGCGGTCGTACATCGCTTCACGGAACAGGGACTGCGGTTTCCCAAGCGAGCCTACGGCGGGGCGTGGGATGGCAAGATTATTTGGGGCCGGCTGAGCCACAGCCGCGTATTGGGTGTGCTCAAAAATCCATCCTATGCGGGGATGTATGTCTTTGGCCGTTACCAGTATCGTCGTGAGAACGACATCAATGGCGAAGTCCATAAACGAATGCAGGCGGTTGCGAGGCCCGACTGGCGCGTCAGTCTGCAGCAGCACCACGAGGGATATATCACTCTGGAAGAGTTCGTTAAGAATCGGGAGCGGTTGGAGAAGAACCGCACCAACGGCGAGGAGACGATGTTGAGCGGCCCGGCGCGCGAAGGACTGGCCTTACTGCAAGGCCTGCTGTTGTGCGGCAACTGCGGCCACGCGCTCACCGTACGCTACCGCGGCAATGGCGGCATCTGTCCCACCTATCAATGCAATCTGTTGCGCCGCGAAGGTTTGGCTACCAAGTCCTGCATGGTTTTTCGCTGTGACTTGCTCGATGGGGTCGTTGCGGAGGAGATGCTGAAGGCGCTCCGGCCGGCCGAACTGGAACTTGCCCTGGCAGCTCTGCACGAGCTGGAATCGCGAGATGAGTCAATCCTGCGCCAATGGCAGATGCGGCTCGATCGCGCCGAGTATGAGGTGGCGCTCGCGGAGCGGCGGTACCAGGAGGTTGATCCCGCCAATCGCCTGGTAGCGGGCACACTGGAGCGGCGCTGGAACGACGCGCTGGTTCACTTGTGTCAACGCCGGTCTAAAATTCCCCAAGATGGGGTATTTACTTCACTCAGGTAGCCCCTATATCTTGTGGTCGGCTCCGACGGCCTCTGCGAAGCATTTCACCATCGATTTGTAGGGCACTGGTGCGACCGCCACGGACTGCTCAGCGAGGCGCAGGAAGAGCGTTCCCCTGCTACGCGAATTCCGTCGGTGGAAACGAAACGTGAACTCGTCCAGGTAGTAGTCCAGGTGCTCCCGACTGACCGCGCCTTGATGGGTGCCGCGCAGCCACCGCTTCAGCAGCGATGCCACACGATGAACCCGCGGCAGCAACTCCGATGCCGATTCCTTTTTGCCCTTCAGGAATGTGACGCGGTGATGGTAGCCTTTCTTTTCCACCGGAAGGTATCCGATCCAGCCGTCGGTGTGAATCACACTGCCGGGTTCAATAGCCTCCTCGATGAACGACATCAGGCTCTCGGCTGAGGCATCGGGAATGCGCCGCATACGGATGCGCCCGATGCCCCCGCCATCTTCTTGTGCGGCAATGACAATCAAGGACTTCTTCTCCGTTTGCCGTCCGCGAACGCCCTCCTCTTCACCGCCGTAGAACGTCTCGTCCACCTCCACGCATCCGGAGAGTCGGTCCCGGCCCGGCCGCACCATGGCGCGCCGCAATTTATGCAGCCACGTCCAGGCGGTCTTGTAGCTGCCCAGGCCCAGCACTCGCTGGAGCCCGATGGCGCTGGCGCCATTCTTCTGGGTGGTGACTGCCCACATCGCCCGAAACCAAAGTGTCAGGGATTTGCGAGTGTCCTGGAAAATCGTCCCGGCCGTCACCGAACTTTGGTAGCCGCAACTCGAACATTGCAGCAGAATCTCGCTCAGCGGCCACGTCTTCTGCCCGCCGCACCGAGGACAGCGAAAGCCCCCCGGCCACCGCAGCCGGACCAGATACTCCCGACAGGCGGCCTCGGTAGAGAAACGGGCTTCGAATTCGGCCAGATTTCGCGGACAATCCTCCACGGAACGCTATACTACATCTTGGGGTCACCTGAGTCAAGTAAATACCCCATTGCCAACAATTCTGGGATTGTGGCGGCCGCGACCAGGAAGATGACGATAGCTGCCGCTTACCGCACCAGCCCCACCAGCCCGGCGGCATATAACCGCTCGTCGACGCGGCCCAATCGCGTGACGCGCGGCGGCAAAACCGGCGTGTGCGGGATGGTGCAGAGGTGTTCGGGAATGGCCCACACATCCTCCTCGCTGGTCATCCAGCCCAGGGCATCGAAGGGCGCCAGATTCACCGGCCGGGAATAGTGCCGCAGGGTCTTCTCTTTCCGCAAATTGTAGTAGTGCTCGAAGTAGGACATCACCAGCTCGCGCAGGGTACGGTAGACCGGCTCGCGATAGCGCAGGCCCGAGTAGTTGGATTTGGCAACCGCGCCCCAGTGTCCGCGCACCCGGAAGATGGCCAGCACGTGGTCGTCGTCGCGCACCGCTTCGAGGTCGAGCAGCAGCGGCGGATGGCCCAGCATGCGCAACGCCGCGGCGCCCAACAGGGCGCCCTCCATGCAATGCGCCGTCGCCTCGCGAAGCACCCGCCGCGGCGAGCGGCAGGTGGGACCGAAAGGCTCCTTGTTGTAAGCCAGGCCGTCGAGAAACCGCTGGATTTTCTCGGGGCTGCCGAGGCTGCGGAAAACCGCCCGCTCGGCGGCAGTGAAGTTGTAGGGCGCCATTGCGCTCAGGGTAACCTAATTCATATGCCTTTTCTGCTGTCTCTCCTCTTCTTCGCGGCGGCCGCCGCCACCAACCCCTACGACATCGTCATCCGCCACGGGCGCATCGTCGATGGCACGGGCTCGCCCTGGTACGCCGGCGATGTGGCCATTCGCGGCGGCAGAATCGCGGCGCTCGGCAGCCTGGCGGACGCTCCTTCGCGGCGCACCATCGATGCGCGCGGCATGGTGGTGGCGCCGGGCTTCATCGACATGCTCGGGCAATCGGAGGTGACCATCCTGGTGGACCCGCACCTGCCCTCGAAGATCTACCAGGGCATCACCACCGAAATCACCGGGGAGGGCGGCTCCATCGCGCCGCTCACCGACGCCGTCGTCAAGGCCGACCATGTGACCTGGGAGCATTACGGCATCCAGCCCTCCTGGCGAACCTTTGGCGAGTACTTCGCGCGTCTGCGCAAACAAGGGATGGGCATCAACCTGGCGAGCTTCGTGGGCGCGACCCAGGTGCGCCGCGTGGTGCTGGGCGACGGCAACCGCGCGCCCACCGCGGCGGAAATGGAGCGCATGAAAGCCCTGGTGCGCGAGGCCATGCGCGATGGCGCCGTGGGCCTTTCCACCTCGCTGCAATACGCCCCCGCGCCCTATGCCACCACCGAAGAGCTGATTGCCCTGGCCGGCGAGGCGGCCAAGTACGGCGGAACCTACGCGTCGCATATCCGCGACGAGGGCGACGGCATTCTCAAGGCCCTCGACGAGGCCTTCCGCATCGGGCGCGAGGCCGCCATCCCGGTGGAAATCTGGCACCTCAAGGCGGCGGGCAAGGCGAATTGGGGGCGCATGCCGGAGATCGTGGCGCACATCGAAGAGGCGCGCAAGTCGGGCGTGGATGTGGCCGCCGACACCTACGCCTACCCCGCCGCGTTCAACTCGTTTTCCGCCATCATCCCGCCGTGGGCGCACGATGGCGGCGACCGCAAGCTCATCGAGCGGCTCCAAGATCCGGCCATGCGCGCGCGCATCCGCAAGGAGATGGAAACGCCCTCCGGCGATTGGAACAACGAATGGCAGCAGGTCACCGGGCCCGAGGCGTTCATCGTGGGCGCGGTGCAGAATCCCAAGCTGGTTCCGCTCCAGGGCAAGACCATCGCGCAGATCGCCGCGCTGTGGAACAAGGACCCCATCGACACCGTCTTCGACCTGCTGATCGAGGACGAGGCCTTCACCTCGGTGGCCTTCTTCCTGATGTCCGAGCCCGATGTGGCGCTGGCCCTGCGGCAGCCCTGGGTCTCCATCTGCAACGATTCCCAGGGCGCCTCGCCCGAGGGCCTGCTGGGCAAGGAGCATCCGCACCCCCGCGCCTACGGGACCTTTCCGCGCATCCTGAGAAAATACGTGCGGGAAGACAAGACGCTCACTCTGGAGGAGGCCATCCGCAAGTTCACCGCGCTCCCCGCGCAGCGCATGCGGCTGGGCGACCGCGGCGTGCTCAAGACCGGCATGTGGGCCGACGTGGTGGTCTTCGACCCGGAGACGATTCACGACCGGGCGACCTTCGACCACCCCAACCAACTCTCCGAGGGCATGCGCTTCGTGCTGGTGAACGGCGTGCCGGTAATCGACCAAGGCAAGATGACCAGCGCGCTGCCGGGGAAAGTGCTGACGCACTAACGCCGCGGATTTCGCCCGGCGGGGACCAGGGTGTACTGCGCGGTGTAGATGTGGTCGTTGGCGGGGGTGTTGTCTCCGTCGGCGGCGTTGCCGGCCACGTAGATCGTCACCGGTCCGATGTCGCTAACCGGCGGTATCCATTCCAACTGGAAGGTGGTCGAGCCGGTCCGCCCCAGGCGGCTTCCGGCGCCGGTGTGACCGGCATACTGCAAGGGCATGGTACCGGGGCAAGGTCCCTCGCCTCGATCCATCAGTCTCTCGTCGGCGCACAGCACCTGGGTATTGCCGTCCAGCGACTGGAAGACGCCCGCCTGGAGCTTGGGATTGGCCGCCTGCCGCGCCGTGAGCTCGAAGCCCCACCGCTTCTGCTCCGGGTCGGCCACCGTCACCACGAGACGTTGTTTGACCCCCGGCCGGTAGACCAAGCCCTTGGTGAAGGTCACGCGGACACTGCCCGGGCCCGAATCGGCGGACCCGCTATGGCAAATGGTGCACACCAGTTCGCCGGGAACGCCCGCTTTTCCCACCACCGGACCGCCGGCATGGGCATAAATGAAGATCGGGGCCAGGGAAGCGGTCAGCAGGGCAGCGGAAAGGAACCGGAGACGGCGCGTCATGTGGTGGACCCTTTCGTAGGCGGCGCCATCGGGCGCGCTAGAAGCCGGCTAGGGGCGAGACCGAGCGGAGCGGCTTGGGGCTGTAATAGAACGGGTCGGCGAACTTGTGCCGGAACAGGCGTTCCCAACGGGTATCCTCGGCGCAACTGGGGCAGTCCCCGGTGCGGCAGCATGGGCGCCGGGGTGTGACACGCTTCTTGCCCTGATTCCTGGTTTCCATGGTCTATTCCTTCTCCCGGGTCGCGCGGGCGGCCCGCTCGAACGCCAGTTCGGTAGTTAATGCCGCCTCGGCCGCGTGCAGCGCCGTGCGCTTGTAAGCACTCTCCGGCCACCGCGCGATCACCTGAATCCGATGGCGGTGAAAAGAACTGTGGGCAGTGTACGTAGCGCTCATCTTCGAATTCCTTCTCTCGGACATCTTATCGACCGTTTGCCTCCGCGGCCTTAGGTTCCGTCCTGAGAATGAGCATACGTCCGGACGGCTGAGATAAGAACCGGGTACTTCAGGCACAGGCGTGGGGGGAAATTACGGATTTTGGCAGGGGACGACACGGCAGGAAGGCTCTGCGACCGCCATCTGGTGCTAGCATCTAACACATGTAAACCGGCGGCGAGCCATGCTAAATCGACGTTCCTTGCGCTTCCTTATAATGACCGGTGCGGTCCTCGGCCTGATCGCGTGCCCGGCGGCTCTGCCGGCGCAGACCTACACGGTGGCCCCCATCGTGGACGGCACGACCCCGCGTCCCGACGGGTTTGGGACCTTCTACCCGGTGACTCCCTCCACGGACGGAAACACCATTGTTTTCAACCACGGCGATACCTGCGCGAGCTGCCCGGCACCGGATTCCGTCTGGGCGGTCGACGTGCCGGGCGGCAAGCTGCGCATGCTGGTGGGCGCGGGCGCTCCGCTGCCCGGCGGCGGCCAGTTCCGATCCTTCGATCTCAGCCCGATCGTCAAGAGCGGCATCGTCCTGTTTATAGGGTTCGATGCCAATTCCCGTCCCGGACTGTACGCGGTTCCGGCGGCGGGGGGCGCGGTAGTAAAGCTGGTCGACACCGGCAGCACCATTCCCGGTACACCCGCGGCGAAGTTCACCAGCTTCGACCGTGCCGGCTTCTACCACGATGGCACGACCGCGGTGTTCACGGGCAGGGGTTCGGGAGTTTCCGGGGTCTACTCCGTCAAGCTGGACGGGACCTCGCTGGCCCGGCTGGCCGATTCCCATACGCCGGTCAACTCCGACACCTGCGACACCTTCCCGGTGCAGCTTTATAGCAAGCCCTCCATCAGCAACGGCCACCTGGCGTTTCTGGGGCAGGCCAGCTCGGACTACGGCGTCCGCTTCAGCGCGCTCTACACCGGCCCGCTCAGTGGGGGCGCGGCGTCCAATTGCGGCGGCGTGCCTTCGCCCTCGGCGGTCAACTCGCTCCAGTGGCTCCCCGGCGCCACTTCACACGTGCAGACGGTCTTCGATTACGCACAGATGGACGGTGCGGCGCTGCTGTTCCGCGCCACCGATGGGAGCTCCGGTTTCGGCGGCATTTTTGCGCTGAACATGGTTTCGGGCGCGCTCTCGAAGATCGCCGACAGCACCACTGCGCTTCCGGATTTCGGCGCCGTCGCCTATTTCGGTAATTACACGTTTGCGGCGGACGCGGGCAACGTGGTGTTCCAGGCCCACGGAGCCGGCGGCAAGTCTGCCCTGTTTCTGGCGTCTGCCGGGACCATCCAGAGGATCGCCGGCACGGGCGACGCCGCGGGCAGTTCGGCGCTCGCGAGCGTGGACGCTCCGGGCTTGGGCGCGATTGCGGGAACGGCCGTGGTCTTTACCGGAGCGAACGCCGCCTCCGCGCACGCGCTCTATCTCGCCACGCCCGCAGCCGCCGCGGGGCCCGCAATCCAGTCGGTGAACAACGCCGCCAGCAACCAGTCCGGGGCCATCGCCCCCGGCGAGATCGTGGCGGTCAAGGGCAGCGGCCTCGGCCCCGCGGCCGGTGTGCCGTACGCCCTCGATAGCAACGGCCGCCTGTCGAACCAGGTGGCCGGAGTGCAGGTATTCTTCGACGAATTCGCGGCACCGCTGCTGTATGTCTCGCAGGCGCAGGTGAACGCGATCGTGCCGTACGGTGTCGAGGGCCGCGCCAGTGTGCAGGTGACGGTGAGATACCAGGGCGCGCCGCCGGCAGCGGTCGCGGTGGCGGTGACCGATTCCGCGCCGGCCCTCATCTCGGCCAATTCCAGCGGCCAGGGCCAAGGGGCGATTCTCAACTTTGATGGAAGCTCCAACTCCTCCTCGAACCCCGCCGCCGTGGGCTCGATGGTGCAGTTGTGGGGCACGGGCGAAGGGCAGACGGACCCGCCGGGCGTAGATGGCCAGTTCGCCAACGGAACATACCCCAAGCCCCGCCTGGCGCTATCGGTGACCGTGGGCGGAGTGCCCGCGGAAATCGGGTATCAGGGAGCCGCGCCCGCGGCGCCGGCCGGTCTCTTCCAGCTCAACTTCAAGATCCCTGACGGTCTTCCCCCGGGGGACCAGCCGGTGGTGGTGCACTCGGGCGCCGCCGCCAGCCGGGCAGACCTGACGGTGGCGGTGCGGTAAGCGCTCCGTGGACGCCCGTGCGTTTTTGCAGGCCTCGAAGATTCCGGATCGGTTGTGGGAGGACGGGTCGTGACGCCCCTCCCACCCGATGCCGGCGCAGCGCCCCTCCGGCGCCGGGCCGGCTGGCAGCGCGATTACCGGCCATGCACTGGCGACAGGCACTTCCACGAGCCGGCGACTTATCGGCGGCCGGCCGACGCACCGACCGGCACGGACATAATGGTAGTTGTCGAAACGGCGTGACGAGGCCGTCCGATCCCCGTCTCGGTAGTTCAGTTGCCTTGCCTTACGGGAGGACGATGCCGGCCCGAAGTCGAGGGCGTAGCGATCGTCACCGGAACCGTCGCGGCGAATGGCACGGGGTTGGCGTTCGTGACCACCGCCTCCACGGTGTAGTCGCCGGGCTGGAGAACTCCCGCCGAGGTTGTGGGCCACGGGATCTCGACGGTCGCGCTCCATTCGTCAGCCACAATCCGTTGGTGCAGTGCCTGCAAAAACGTTTGGCTGGCGGACCACTTCCAGAGCGTCGTGCCGGCGCTGTCCTTCAGGACAAAATCGTATTCCTGCCCTGAAGAGAACGAGAGCGTAAGCGGCAATTTCGAATTGACGTGAAGGCGAAACGTTGCCAGAACGGGGCCCGCGCCGGTCGTCGGTCCGAGCGACACACTGAAGCTTGCGCTTGGGGCTGCATCAATCGTGATATTGCCGACGCGCGCCGCGATCAAATCGAAGGTGCGCGGGCCGGCGATCGTAGACACAACCCGGCGCAACATTCCCAGGTGGTCCGCGTACTGCTCCTGCAGCGGCCCGACATCCGCGCATCCAATGGCGCGGTACTGGATCTCCAGAACGCCGACGATCGGGCCGGCCGGACCGTCGTGATTGCCCAGTTTCAGTTGCCCCTGCCCATCCTGCAACGGGCATGGCCGGAAGGGCGCCAACCAATGCCCGCCTTCGAACTGCTCAAAGGACGTCAGCAGGAACTCCTGATTGCGGAGTCCATCCCAATATACGAGCGCTCCGAACGTCTCCTCGATCCTCACCTGTAGGTCTGTATCTGTATATCCGATCAGGTCATAGTAGAGGTGGCCCGCAACAGTCACAGGCTGCCCGACGCGGACGTTGAAAGTCTGTCCGGTGGCCGGCTCCCGATACGTCCAAGTATTGCCTTCCTGCAATGGAAAAAAGTCCGCGCCGAATAGGGCGCAGGAATGTAACCCAATTGCAACGATAATCGTTTTGAGTAACTTCATCTGATCTCCTCAGGATTAGACTGGCGGTTCGCCTGTTTTGTCCCGGCGCCGTGAAGAAGATTTACAAACTTTTAGGGACAATGACCGCAGTGAAAAGACACCAGTGTGAAGGGCAGGGACTTCCCCGGAAGCGCGGCCGCGGGCCTGCCTTGTGAGCCTGGAGACCGCAGTCGGCTCGGAGGGCGCGGATCAATCTCCTTGCCGCACGCCTCACACTGAATCGACGGTTTCGCCAACGGCGCGTGCGGCCCGCCGAGTGAATTGACTGGGTCCCGTCCGCTTGATGCCATCCGGAAGTTGGGCTGTTCGGCGTCAAGTTTGACGTAAAACGCGCGTCCTGCCATGTTGACCGCCCCAGCCGCGGCCGCCGGGCACAAGGAACCGCCGGCGGCTTCTCGTCGACTTGAATGGCAAACGCTACGGCGCCAGGGGATCTGTGGGAGCGAAGGCCGAGCCGATACCGACAGTTTCGCGTTGTGACCGCTCCCGGGAATCAAGGAGTTCGTTCCATTTCGAGTTCGCATTCACGGTCTCACTTTGCTTGCCGCGGCTACGAGCGCCGCGATGCCGCCATGCAGGCTTGCTGCGTCAAGAGCCCCAAAGCGAAGAAACAAGCCGTCGCCGCGCGCCCTTGCGACGCGATACGAGCGGAGCAGCGCAAGCTCGAGAGAACTCGATGCGGCAACGGCTCGTACGTAATCGCCCCTTTCATGAGACATCAGGAGATGCATGCCGGCGGGGTTGCTTGACCAGGTCCAGCCGGCCGCGGCGAGCGGGGCCAGTCCTTCAATCAACGCCGCTCGTTTCGCTCCATACAGAGCGCGCATGCGGCGCAAGTGCGAGGAAAAATGGCCCTCGTCCAGGAAGAGGCTCATCGCCATCTGCCGCACCGCCGGTGTAAACCCGTCCATTTGAGTGCGAATGTTCGCCAGCGGTTCCACAATCTCTTCCGGCACCACCGCGTACGCGACTCGCAGCGAGACGAACATGGACTTGTTCAGGGTGCCGATGTAGAGCACCCGCGCGTGTGAGTCGAGCGAATAGAGCGCCGTGAGCGGCTGCCCCTGGTAGCGGAATTCGCCGTCGTAATCGTCCTCCACAATCCATGCATTGTTGCGCGCTGCCCACTCGATCAGCGCGATGCGGCGATCGAGGCTCAAAGCCACCCCGGTCGGGTACTGATGCGAAGGGGTCACATAGGCGATGCGCGCTCGTGGCGAACGGCGGACGGCGATGTCGACGCGCATGCCTTCGTGATCGACGGGCACTGCGGCGATCGCGGCGCCGGCGAGCTGGAATGCGGCGCGCGCTCCCAGGTAGCAGGGATCCTCGATCCAAACAGCGTCGCCGGGGTTGAGCAGTAACAGGGCCAGAAGGTGGAGCGCCTGTTGTGCGCTGTTGAAGACGATGACCTGCCGTGGGTGGCAGTGGATTCCGCGGAACTGCGCCAGGTAGTGCGCAATCGCCGAACGCAAATTGGACAGTCCGCGCGGATCAGCAAAGTCCAGGCCGGCGCGTCCGAGCTCGCGCGCGGCGCGCGCCTGAAGGCGCAGCCAGATCTTCCAGGGAAACTCGCTGGTATCGGCTATGCCCGCGTTGAACGGGCGCGGAACGGCAGGCTCACGGCACGCTGCGATCGCTGCCATAGCATGACCGCGGCGCGAGGGCACGGGCGAAAATCGCCGTGTCTCCTTACTCTGCGCGGCCGCGCTCAGGCGCGACACCGTGGACGCGACGAACGTGCCCCGTCCGACGGCGCGCTGAAAAAAGCCTTCTTCGGTAAGCTGCGCGAAGATCTCTTCCAGCATGCCGCGCGAGACGCCGTAATCGGCGGCAGCCTGCCGCGTCGAGGGGAGCCGTTCGCCGGGTGCGAGAACTCCGTCCAGCACCGCGGCTCGTAACGCGCCATACAAGGCGCCGCGCCGCAAACGCACGGCGGGAACGGGTGGCAGGAGCGCACCGCGGGATTGGCGCATGTGGAGACCTCCCAATGGTACATTTCAGAAATTTAAATCGGCTCTGGATAACGGACCATTTTAATTTTACGATGTTCCAGGGAGAGGATTCCAACATGAGTCGATTACCTGTAGCGGTGGTCACGGTTGCGATCGCAGGCGGAGGGCTCGCCTGCCTGATGAGCATCGGACCCCGTGCGCTGTGGGCACAAAGCAACCCCCTGAGTGCCGAAGTGAAGAGGGATTACCGGGGCGTAAGAGACTACTTCATCAGGGCCGCGGAAAAAATGCCCGAAGCGGACTACGGGTTCAGGCCGTCGCCGGATGTGCGCACCTTTGGGCAACAGGTGGCGCATGTTGCCGACGATCAATACAACCTTTGCGCTCCAGCCAAAGGTGAAGTCAGGAAGGCGGCGTATACCGAGATCGAGGATACCCTGTCCAAAAAGGCGGACCTGGTCCCTGCGCTCAAGCAGGCTTTCGCGTATTGCGATGGCGCATACGACGCGCTGACGGATGCCTCAGGCGCGGAAGCCGTCAAGTCCGGCAAAATGAGGAGCAAGTTTGGCATGTTGAACTGGAACTTGTGGCACACCTGGGAACACTACGGAAATGTGGTGGTGTACCTGCGCATGAAGGGTCTGGTTCCGCCGTCTAGTGAGAAGATGCAGATGAAATAGACAACTCGGGATCATGCCCATAACACGTGAAGCGGTTGCGGGCGAGTTCCCCGCCGAAAGTCGCGCCGTGCAGACAGAACAGATGACGGAACGGTCATGTTCCCGAATGCACCGGTGATGACGGGCAAGGACGCGATTGGGAAGGCGATGAAGGATGTCCTGGCCGATCCGAACTGGTCGCTCGCATTGCAGCCTGTCCAGGTGGAAGTCTCCAGGAGCGGCGATCTCGGCTACGTCCGTGGCACCTATGTGCTCACTGCCTCCGATCCAGCGAGCAAAAAGGTGGCCACGGAGAAGGGCCGGTTTGTCACCATCTTTCGCAAGGAAGCCGACGGATCGTGGAAGGCGGTCCAGGAGATCAGCAACGCCGAAGCCCCAGCGACGATCCAATAGCGGCCTCCGGAATTGCGTGCACTCGGGCGCCGCCAGCGGGGCAGACCTGACGGTGGCAGTGCGGTAGACGCCCCGCGGACGCCGGCGCTCTGCGGGCCTCGGCCGTCGTTGCCACCGCTTCTTACGGTCATGGCTCGGACCGGAACGCTTTCTTGCGGAGCAGGTCGCCCACGTCGTCGATCTTCTCGTCCAGCAGATTCAACTTGCGCGCCAGGCCCTGAATCTCGGATTCGGCGCGGCGGTTGACGTCGAAATCGAGCTCGCCGCGCAAACGGTCCTTGGTATCCTGCCGGTTCTGGCTCATCATGATGACCGGCGCCTGTATGGCGGCGAGCATCGACAGGAACAGGTTCAGCAGGATGAAGGGGTATGGGTCCCAGGCCGAATGGCCCAGGGTAACGTTGATCGCCGTGTAGATGGCCAGCACAACGCCAAACGAGATGATGAACTTCCACGATCCGCCGAAACGGGCGACGGTGTCGGCGATGCGGTCGCCGCGGGTCAAATGTTCCTCGATCACTTCGTTGGGATTGCGCGTGGCGCGAATACGCACCAGTTGCTGGGAGGCGTGGAACTGGCGGCCGAGCACGGTCATCATGTCCATGCCGGCAAGCGGCTTGCGCTGTAGCAGCACGGTGATATCGTGCCGGTCCACTTCGATGCACACGGTCCCCTCGAGGGCGATCGCCCCGGTCTGGTGCGGCGTCTGGTCGAGCATGGAAGCGAAGCCGAAGAAGTCGCCGCCGGTGGGCTCGTCCACCACCACCTCCTGCTGATCTTCGTCCACGGTATTGACCCGGACCCGTCCGGAGACCATCACGTAGGCGGGCCCCGGCGGATCGCCGATCTTGTAGATGCGTTCCCGCGGGGCGAAGCTTTTGAGCTCGACCTGTCCGGCCAAAACGGCCAGCTCGTCGTCGTCCAGCAGAGCAAAAAGCGGTACATGTTTCAGTACGTCCGGGTTGCACGCCATGGATTACCTCGTTGGGTTTTAGTGGATTGCCCGCGCTCCACAATGAGCATTCCACAACCGGGGCGGAGAGGACAACCGGCGCCCGCTTTGGCCCGCCGGACCAGCTTGGTCCGGCGGCGAATTTCGGGTATTGAAAACGCACCACTTACAGGGTGTCCGGACCAACCTGGTCCGAAGGCAGCCCGATTACGGCACCAGCAGCACCGGCGCCTGCCAGAAGGCGGCCTTTTGGCCGGTGGGGTCGACCACGCTTACCTGGCAGTTGTATCTTCCGGGCGGGAGTTGCCGCAGGGCCAGGCTGAACCTCATGGGCACGGTTTTGAGCTTGTTGTTTATGCCTTCGGCCACCTGGAGCGGGGGCGTCTCGAAGGCCTTGGTCTGGCCGCGGTAGAAGCTCACGAAGGCCACCAGCGGCTGGATGCCCGCCGCGCCGCGCTGGTAGGCCTGGAGATACACGTACATGTCGCGGCTCTTGCTGAAGACCCGCGTCACGCTGGGAATCAGCTTGTGCCCGTCCTGAATCAGCGGATTCGCACTGGGAGCCTTGTCCTTGCCGGCGGTGTAGAGCGCATCTTTGAGATCCACGCGCTGGCCGCTGAGGACCACCGAGCTGATGGGAATCCGCTTCTGTTCCTTGTCCAGGTTGGGAATGACGAATTTGCTGATGTAGGTTCCGATCCGGCCGGTCTCGTCGTCGCGCGCCAGGAACTTCAAGGTATAGCTTCCCGGAAGCAGGGTGAAGCCGGTGTCGTATTGAATGGGCTGTCTGGCCAGTTGGGCCGCCGTGGCGCCGCTCAGCTTGATATCCACTTTGTCGCGCACGTTGGCGACGGTTACCCCGTACTCGTCCTTCACTTCGCCGATGAAGTCGATCAGCGTGCGCTCGGCGCCGCCCTTGCGCGCCAGCGCCAGTTCGCTGCCCGGAATCTTGGCCACCACCGGGATGAAATACTCCGCGGAATTGAGTTGGAAGTAATCCACCTCTAACTGGATCGTAAGTTCTGTAATCGGATCTCCTAACATCAGCGCGTCCTGAAGCTGCCGCTCCTTGTCGGCGGAAGTGAACTTACTGAAAACCTTGCCGGCATAGTAACCCTGGCGATAGGCCAGCCTGGCGGATGGATCGCTGTAAGTTATCCTGATGCGGCGGAAGCGCCCGTCCAGGGCCGCATTGGCCGAGTAATAGCCGATGATGTAGTAACTGGAAATAGACTGCTGCGCCTGGACGACTCCCGCCGCCAGGTCATTATTGTCCAGCAGGGCTTTGCCGCCGGTGTCCGCCGCCAGGGCATACAGCGTATCCTGCGACCTCTGGAAGTTGGCGGCCGCGGCCAGCGCCGAACGGCCGGTGTACATGCCGATGCCGCCCGGCGATCCCTGCGTGGCGTCGCCCATGGGCGCCTGGGCCACCAGGCCGCGCGCGTCGATGGAGTAAAAGGATACATTGGCGCGGATGGCGGCGTTGGTGGTGGCCTGAAACTGCGCCTGGTTGTCGACCCCGTTCAGCCGCAGGCCGCTGGCGAAGTAGATCAGCACCTTCTTTTCGTTGAGCGTCCCCAGCATTTTGACGGCGGTTTGCAGGGCCGCCAACTGGCGGTTGGTGTTGAACAGGTTGAACTCGCTATCGTCCTCGCCGAAGGCGCTTCCCGTATCGGCGCTGCTCTCGTCCTGGTCGGCCTCGTCGAAGCCCTGGGCCTCGCCGATGAACAGCTTGTTGACGGTCTTCAGGAGATCGTCGCGGTTGTCGGTGAAATCCTGCAACACCTTCACGCTGTCGGAGAAGGCCATGATAGCCATCAGGTCGGCCGGCGTCATCTGCGTGCGGATGAATTTCACGGCGGCGATCTGCGCGCGCACCTGGTCCTGCACGGGCATGGCGCTCATGTCGAAATACAGGGCCAGCAGGCGGCGGTCGCGGTAGCGTATGTCTCCCGGCGATTCCGGCGTGATCTGCGTGCGCACCACCGGATCGGCTTTGGCCTTCTCGGCCTGCGCCTCCGGCCGGGCCGATGGCAGCGGCCCGGGATTCTCCGCCAGTTTCTGGTACTCGCAGAAACTGACGGTTTGCGGCACGCCATCCTCGGTGACCACGAAATCCTTGGCTGTGAGTCCTTCGATGGGCTTGCCGTCTTTGCCGGTGACCGACACGGTCTCGACCACCAGTTGCGCGTTGGCGGTGAATTTCACGGGAGCGTTGGCCGGCGGTTGCTGCGCGGCCACCAGGCAGGTAAGAGTCAGCGCCACCACGATCCGCCGCATCCTAAAACCTCATCCGCACGCTGGCCTGCACGCTGCGCATGGCGTTAGCCGACGTGGGCAGTCCGAACTGGGCGCTGGTCCAGGTGGTGTTCCAGTTGGGATACGTGACATGGTTCAGCGCGTTGGTGGCGTCCAGGCGCACGTCCACCATCGCGAACGTGCGCGCCACGGAAGCGTTCAGATTGAACTGCGCCGGGCCGATGATGGAGTTCCGCCCGGCGGTGCCCCATTTGCCCGCAGCCGGCGGGGCGAAGGCGGCGGGGTTCAGGAAGCGGCCCGAAGGCGCGGCGTAAACCGCGGCCCCGGTGTAGTCCGGACGGATGCTCCCGGTCACGCCCGTGCCGGCCACCGCCGCCAGATAAATGGGGGTGAGCGGCGTGCCGCTCCCCCGCGTGATGCTGGTGACCACGGTCCAGCCTTTGAACAGCGCGCCCTGCCAGCCGCGCAACAGCGTTCCGCCGTGAACGCCCATCCCCGTGGTGTACTGCGCCTGCACGGCCACCAGGTGCCGCTGATCGAAAGCGGAAAGGCCGCGCTCGGCCCCCAGGTCGAGCCAGTTCTGCGCGATGACGGCGCCTCCCTGGCCGCGCCCGCCGAGGGCGGAATCGTCGATGGCTTTGGCGAAGGTGTACGACATGCTGGCGGTGAAGCCGTTGTGCAGCCGGCGCCGCAGTTGCACCTGCCCGCTCTCGCGCGTGGAATTGCCGTTCGAGCCCAGAAAGGAGTATCCCGCCGGGCAGGTGGGGCAGGGATTGGGCGCGCCGGTGGGGAAGGTGTTGGGCAGGTACTCCTGCATGCCGCGCGTACCCTTGATACCCAGATAGGTCGCCGTCACCACCATCGATTCCGCCAGGTCCCTTTGCACCGATAGCTGCCAGTTCTGCGAGTACCCGATGCGGAAGTTGGGATCGACCGCAAACGTGTTCCCAGGAGAGGACGCATTGAAGCCGTCGGCCAGGGTGAGCGGATTCGCGGCGCTGTTGGACACGCTCAGGCTGCGGGAAAGCGGCGCCTGCTGCGCCATCTGGAGGGCGATCGGCTGGTATACCGAAGTGTTGTAGTAGACGCCGTATCCGGCGCGGATGACCAGCGAGGAGCCGAAGTAAGGATGCCACGCCAGGGCGATGCGCGGCTGCAACGCGTGCTTGTCGGGAGCCGTCAGTGAGGCGGGGTAGCGCCTGCCGGTGAGCGCCCCGGTGGGATCGCCCGCCACAACCGGAGCCACCGCCGTGAAGCCGGGCGCGATGTCCAGGTTCACCAGGCGGCCGTACTTTTCGACGATGGGCGACCAGTATTCCCAGCGCACCCCCGCGTTGATGGTGAGGCCGGAAGCGATGCGCCAGTCGTCGCTGAAGTAGGCATCGTAGGACGAAGCCCGAAAATATTTGTCGGCGTTGCCGAAGGCCAGGGAACTGGTGTCCGGTATCCCCAGCAGAAAGTCGGCGAAATCGGAACCGGTGCCGGCTACGGGAAGTCCGTTCACGATCGCCTGCGTGGCGGCGCCGGTGAAACCGAAACTGCCGCGCGCGTCCTGCTGCGCCAGCGCGTTGAACTGCTGCCGCCGGACATCGCCCCCGAAGGTGATGGTGTGCGGCCGGGGCATCCACAACACCGACCCCGACAAGGCGGCGGTCTGGTTGCGCGTGAACGACGCCTGCCCGTCGGCGAGGCCCGCAACGCCGCCGGCGAAGGAGAGATTCGGCGGACCCCAGTTCACCGCGTCCTGGTTGTTGCCCGCGATGCCCGCCTCGCCCGAGACATTTTCGCGGTTGGCAAAGAAAGGCGTGGCGCGCAGCGCGGAGCGGCTGTACTGGAACCCCAGGTTGGCGTTCATCCGCTGGCTGAAGACATGCCGCCAATTGACGTTCGCGTTGAGGCCGGACGCGCCCGTCCGGTCGAGGAAGCCGAACAGGTTGGGCCCTTCGCTGCGCGTGCTTTGCCAGGCAAAGCCGCCATTGACGAAATCGCGGCGGGCGACTTGCTTGGTCAGGCGCGACTGCACCGTGTCCTGATCGCTGACGCCCACGATGGGAATCTGGTAGTTGTAGCGCGCCGAGGCATCGAAATTGGGCTGCGGGTAGAGTCGCAACAGGGCCTTGGCCTGATCGCTGATGCGGTTTTGCGGAATCGCGTTGCCCAGGAACGGCAGTCCGGTGGTGGGATCGGAAATCTGCACGGGCTGCCCCAGCGGATTCAGAAGGTGCGAGAAATCTCCGTTGCGTTCCGCATCCGTGGGCATGAGGGCCGGTTGCGTCGACGCGTTGCGGTTCCGCGCCATCTGGTAGTTCAGGAAGAAAGTGGCGCGGTACTTTTGCGGAAAATGCGGAATGATGACCGGGCCGCCGAACGACGCGCCGAAGCGCAGGTGGTTATAGGCCGGCGTGGCGGTGTTCTGGCCGGTGAGCGAAAACGGGCGCGCGTTGAGCGCGGAATTGTCCATCATGGCGAACAGGTCGCCGCGAAACGCCGAGCCGGGGCCCTTGCGAAAATTGCCGAAGGCGCGCCCCTCGATTCCCTTGCTCACGCTGCCGTTGACGACGAAGGCGTTGGCGGCGTCGGAGGCGGCGTCGGCCGGGGGCAGGCTGTTGGTTTCCACCGGGGCATCGCCGCTCGAGGAGGCATTTACGTCGGCGCGCTGAAAACCGGTGAGCGCGCCGTCTTTCGGTGCCTCGGCCTGCTTGCCCTTGTGCGGGGGCGGAGCGTTGGCTGGCGCGGCGGGCGCGGCCGCAGCGGAGGTGGGCGCCTCAGCCGCGGGTGGCGTGGGCGGTTTGATCTCGGCCTTGATCTGTTCCAGCGGCAGCAGCTTCAATTCCCATTCCGGCTGGGGCGCGCCGGGCGCCATACCCACATCCTGTTTGAGAGGGGCGAAGCAGAGCATCTCGACTTCGACGGTCCAGACGCCATCCGCCAAATCCGCAAAGGAATAGAACCCGTCCTGGCCGGTGACGGCGACGAACTTCTGGCCGCCGCGCGTGGCCGTCACGGTGGCGCCGGGAACCGGCAAGCCGCTGAATTTGACCTGTCCGTGGTGCTCCGCAGCCACGAGCGAAAATACGGCCAGCCAGGCGGCGGCCGCGTACCGGAGGGACCCGCGCATGCGTTAGTTCTCGGTGGGAACTTTCTCCGCGCGGTCGATCACCAGGATCTCCACCGGGCCTTTGCGCGGATCGAGCTTGAGCCCGAGTTTCTCCTGCAAGGCGGCGAAGATGGTGGGGCCGGAGTCCTGGGCTTCCGGCGCCGCGTGCGGGCCATCGCCCGATGCCGCTCCCCCCGGTGCCGGTCCACCCATGGCCGCCATTTTGCCCAACCCCATGCCGCCCTGCTCGCGGTCGTCCGGCGTCCAGTTCAACTCCACCTCATAGACGCCCTTCTGCTCGGTCAGATCGGTTACCGGCCGGCCCGTCAGGTTACCCAACGCGTTGGCAAGCTGCGCCATGGTCATCTTGCCGCTCATCTGGCGCCCCTTGGGACCGAAATTCATATTCATATTAGTGCCAGGCCCTCCTGGGCCGCCCGGTCCGGACAGGGTCTTGCCGCGCCCCCCCACCGCCGCATAAGCCGGGCCCGATCCGGCGGTGGCCGCCGCACGACCGCCGGAGGCGCCCGCGCCGTCGGCGGGAGCGTCCGGTTCCGCCTCCTTGAGCTTCGGCCCGTTCTTCGCCACCACCAGCGCATACATGGGAAGGGTCTTGTTTTCGCGGTGCAACTCCACTTTGAACCGTTCCGCCAGCAGCGTTTGCAGCATCTGCGGAATCTGCTCCTTGGGCGTACCGGGCGGCAGCTTGGCGACCACGTCGTAGCCTTCGGTTTCGAGCCACTCCGGCCCCGAGACCTGGTAATCTTTCACGTCGTAGGCACGCGCGATCAGCATTTTCAGGGTGACGTTGGTATAGTTCACCATACCCGCGTCGCCGCCCATCCGGCGCATAATGCGGCCGTCGGTGGGCGGCGCCGCCTGCTTCACCGAAGCCACGTCGAATGAGGGCGGCGCCCCGGCCTGGCCAAATGCCGCCTGAGTGAGGACCGTGAGAAACACGCCCGCAACTGCTCGCATCATGTTATCGATCTCCTTTGGTACACAACCGCTCATGTGTACCACGATACTGCGCTCGAAAATATGACGGCTTTGTGCGCCAAGCCGCTCGAAATTTTCCGATTCAGCCAGTTCACCGATATGCTTCGGAGCGATGACTGACACGGACGATGGTGATTTCGTCCGGCAGTATTGTAAAGATGATGCGGTAGTCGCCGACGCGAAGGCGGAAGTGGCCCTGCCATTCTGCTGCCAGTGCCTTGACGTCGCGTTCGCCTGATTCCCCGTACCGAGTGAGCGCTTGCAGGATTCGAATCGCTTCTTTGCGGTCGATAGCCCGCAAATCTGACCGGGCCGACTCGGGCCAAATGAACTTCACCGCAGTCCGAATTCTCGCAGGAAATCGTCTTGAGAAACCACCTTGCCCGTGCGAAGCTCCTCGCGCACGCGCACGATGGCTGCGGCGTCGGCTTCGCTGACAGGTTCGTCATCAGGTGGTGCTGACAGTGCTGCGCGATAAGCGGGACTGGCTGCGAGGTACTCCAGGAACCGCTTGGCCACAGGCAGTTCCTCTTCCGGAATCCTGTCGATCAAATCGTGGAGGGCAAGCCGGCTCATTGAATTTTCTTATCTTAGAGTACTGCACCGCCTCCGATTCGGGCAAGGCGTGGTACGGCAACAAACCGCTTGCTTACGCGCGCGGCTCCGAAAGGATCGGAGCCGCGACGGTAAACCGATCGGTTGTGTCTACCTCACGCCGCCGCGGCCGCCGGTGGCAGCGGCGGGAGCTGCCGGGGCCGGCGGAAGGAATTTCGGATCGAGGATCCTGGCGATCTCGTCCTTCACGCCTTCCAGGTGCGCTTTCGTCTCGTGATCGGTGGTCTTGGCGAGGGCGGCCGTCACCGCGGCGCTCAGGGTGCGCAGCTCGGCGCGGTACATCGGTTTCTCATCGCCGCTCGCGGCGGGCGCGCCGCGGCCGCCGCGGCCTCCCGGCGCCGGCTCGGCCTGCGGGATGGCCGGCGCCGCCGCCACCGGAGCCGGGTTCACCTTGTTGTTCACCAGCGTGAGGTAGGAGCGCTGCAAACCGCGCCGGTATGCGTCGATCTTCACCTGCGGGGCGTCCAGCTCCTTCCAGACGCCCTTGCGCACGGTGGCCAGAAACTCGGTGGGAGAGTAGGCGCGGGCGCCATCGAGCGTCTCCTGCTCGATGAGCCGCGCGAAGCGCTGGCTGTTCAACAACTGGGTGAGCACGCTCTGCTGCGCGTTGTGGATGCGGTCGAGCGCGCCGATGGCCTCGATGCGGCGCAGAATCTCTTCGTCGATCATCCACAGCGGCGTGGTGAAGGCGTTGTCGAGCAGGAATTTCACGGCCTCCTGCTGGCGTTCTTTGGGCACCAGGCTGAAGATGCGCCCTTCCTGTCCCACGGCTTTTTCCTGGCTATTGAACCCGCCCACGATCTGGGCCACGTGATTCATCTCCAGGGTCCACTGGCTGAGCATGCGCCCATAGAGCCCGGAGAGATCGTCGTAGGTGTCGCCCTCTTTGTACGCCGCGGCGGGCATCAGCATTTTGGCGACGCGCTGCAGGTTCTTCACGCCCTGCGTGGTGGCTTTCACGGCATCGGCATCGCCCACGGCTTCGGTCTCTTCGCCCGGGTCCGAACCGCCCGCATTGGCGGTGGAGAAACGGAGCCACGGCTTGTCGTCCTGCTCCTTGGCCCATTTGTGCAGCGTGGCCTTCTCCTCATCCGGGTTGGCGGCGCCGGGAATCGGCGCGTAGCCCCAGCGGGTGGCCCAAATGTCATACGGCCCGATGCGCGGCACCAGGTCTTCGACGGGGATGCCGTCCTCCGGCTGGGCCACGTAGTTGAAGCGCGAGTAGTCCATGATGGAGGGCGTGTGGCCCATTTCGTGGAGCCACTGCTTGTCGCGGATTTTGTCGAACGGATATTGCGAGCTGGCCTTCATATTGTGCTGGAAGCCGAGCGTGTGGCCCACTTCGTGGCAGACCACGTATTCCAGCAGGCGTCCCATCAGCTCGTCGGGCAGCGGCAGTTTGCGGGCGCGCGGGTCGAGCGGCCCCACCTGCACGAAGTACCAGTCGCGGGCGAGCTGCATCACGTTGTGGTAGAACTGAATGTCCGCGTTGAGGATTTCGCCGGTGCGCGGATCGGAGATGTGCGGTCCGCTGGCGTTTTCCGTGGTGGAGGGCAGCCAGCGGATCACCGAATGGCGCACGTCCTCGGGGCTCCACGAGGGGTCCTGCTCCGGGGTGGGCGCCGGCTTCCCGATAATCGCGTTCTTGAAGCCCGCCGCTGCAAACGCCTGGTTCCAGTCCTCCACGCCCTTCTTGAGCCAGGGCACCCACTTGGTGGGCGTCGCCGCATCGATGTAATACACGATGGGCTTCACCGGCTCGGAGACCGCGGCGTTGGGGTCCTTCTTCTCCAGGCGCCAGCGGGCGATGTAGCGCACGCGGTCGGCCTTGTACTCGTCGTGCGTGTAGTCCATGGTGGCGGTGGTGAAGTAGCCCACGCGCTCGTCGAACAGGCGCGGCATCATGGGCTTCTCCGGCAGGCGCACCATGCTATGGTGCAGCACCACGGTGGCAGTCGCTCCACGCATGGTGCCGCCGCCCAGACCGCCGCGGCCGCCGCCCGTCGCCGCACCGCGTCCACCGGCGGTATTGGTGTAGGTCATGGTGACCTCGGCTTCGATGTTGTCGGGGAACGTGGAGACGTGCTCGATGAAGGAGCGCGTGGCGTCCACGGCCGTGGCGCCCAAGTGCTGGCGGGCGCTGAACTCGGCCACGTCGCTGGTGTAGAGGCGCGTCACTTCGACCACCGGGGCGCCGTCCTTGGCGAACGCCGCCACCGGCAAAGCCATGATGATGGCGTCGTTATTGGCGGCTTTCACGGCCATGGCGATGGGCTGTTTGGGGTCCGCCACCACCGAGTAGTTGACATCCAGCAGGAGCACCCGGTTGCCCTTCAATTCCCAGCGCACCACGTGGTTGGTCAATTGGCCGCCGCCGTAGCCCACGCCGATGGCGGTCTTGGCGATCTGCGAATTCCACAGGTACTCCTTGCCCAACTCGCTTTTGGGGATCTCGAAGTAGTGGCGCTCCTTGATCTGGTGCACCGTGAACAGACCCTTGGTGGTCTTGGCGTCCTTGGTGATCACGCGCTCGTAGGGCTGCGGGTCGGGGATAACGCCGGCGTTCTGGCCGCCGCGTCCTCCGCCGCCCTGCTGCGGGGCCGGCTGCTGCGGTTCGGGCGGGGTGTCTTGCGCGCACAGCACGGCCGCTGCGCACAGAGGTAGCAGACAAGCAAATGCCTTACGGGTCATCTGTTCTCCTTATTGCGGATGTGGAACGATCTTATAATGGCGTGCGCACCGGGGAAAAGGTAACGCGGAACTGAATCATTTACCCATGGCGCGGCTTGCGCCGCACCTGACTCGCATGCCACGCAGCAACCAGCACCCATGCGCAGTTGGACAACACCATCAGGCGGTTCGCCCACCCATCCAGGGCAAGCACTCCTGGCGGCAGCGACCTCGGCGCATGTTGCGGCAAATGGCCCCCAGAGGCCCGCGCCATTTGCATCGTCATGATTGTCAGTGTCGCCACCAGCAGGACGACACTGATCCAGCTCAGGTTCGCGATCCGGAGGAGGGCTCTTCGGGCCGTGCGCCACGTTTCGTTGCGACCCAGAGCATCACTCAGCAACAAGGCGGCAACAGGGAAGCCGACGACTCCAAGCAGACCTGCGATCCCATGCCCGATTTCATGCCTTACATCAAACACGGAAGCCATGGCCTCGCCAATACCCGCGATAATCAGAAACCACCAGCCCAGTTTTCCGGGATTGGTGCGGACCTGGGACCAGAGGGCGATCGCTAATGCCCACGAGCTGATGGCCCAGGACACAAACATCGCCGACAGAACCCAGCCATAGTGACCGAATGCGTACTCACTCACCATGCGCCACGAGGGTGAAAACTCGGGACTCAACACATGCAGGCTGGCCAGCAGCAGAATCGTCGCAATCGTTGCGAGAATGGCCAGCCAGCCTGCCGGCTCCGCGATCTGCGAAGGATTGCTCATCGAAAGAAGTGGGGTTGCAGCAGCTTTGTCCATTCCGTCCTCCATAACTCTTGTTCCTTGACGAACCCGGCTGGGTATTCTCCTCAAGCGTGCAGATTTGTTCGATGCTGCAAGCTCAGATCATCCCCTCCAGCCGTCCGTAGCTCGCTTCCATTCCTCGCTCCATACCTGTCGCCAGCATGGCCGCTCGTGTTTGCGCATCCGGCAAGGTCATTCGTATCGTCATCAGGGTCCCGTCGCCATCCGCATCGAACGTCGTTTCAACGTGGTTGTTGGGGGTGGGAGCCGGCAGGTGCATCCGCTCCACATGAACAATCCTGCGCCAGGCCTCCAATTCCAAATACTCGCCGGTGAGGTGGAATGCGCCGCCCTTGCCGTTTGTCCACTCGTAACGGATCCTGCCTCCCGCTCTCGCTTCGCTGATGCAGACCGGCATCGTCCAACCTTCGGGACCAAGCAACCATTTCTGGATCAATTCCGGTTCGGTGTGGGCGCGATACACGGCCTGCGGCGGAGCCGCGAAGCGCCTGGTCACAACCACGTGCGTGTCGCCTTCGGTCCTCAGCGTCAACTTGCTCATCGTTTCTCTCCTTCTTTCTGCGGTTCCATGCCGGCCAGAACTGTGTCAAGCCGCACGTAGTTTTGCCGCAGGGCTTTCCGCAGCATCTCCAGCCATTTATCCATGGCTTCAATACCGCCTTTTGCGATACGCCGAGGGCGCTTCGTACCCTCGACGCGGCTGGTGACGAGGCCTGCGTCTGCGAGAACCCTCAGGTGCTGCGAGATCGCCGGCTGCGTCATCCGGAACGGCCCGGCCAGTTCCGTCACCGTGGCCTCTCCCTTGGCGAGACGCGCCAGAATGGCCCGTCTGGTCGGATCGGCCAGAGCAGCGAAGGCGGCATCGAGTCCATCCATCAGTGCTAGCTTATATAAGCAATTCCTTATTGTCAAGCTCTTTTTTAGCGCTTGGGCAAATCGTGAAAGGCTTGCGCCGGAGCGGTTTTTCGTTCGGTTGGCCTCATGGAATGCCGGTCGGCTTTGGTCTAATTCCCAACGAGTGACGCACCGACCGGGGCTTGGGCTGTTCGGCGTCACCAAGTCGACGGGAAACGCCATGCCGCCCTAGGATCGCCTCGGGCTCTGGTTGCCGGCACCGAGAACCGTTGGCGACATGCCGTCAACATGGATCCAGAAACGCTACGCCGTCAGGGGGGATCAATCACCGGGAGCCATCCGGAGGAGACGGATTTTGTGCCAGCATCGCATCCAAATACACGGAGTCGCGAACAGCGGTTCCCCCCAGGCGGGAACAAGCTCAGCGGCGATTCCAATAATCTCAGAAGTGATGAGTGAGCCTGATTTAGCGCGTTCCGGTTGGCCCTTTACGTCCCGACATCATAGAATTCCGCCCTCAGGTCTGAGATCAACCGTGACGCGGCGTCGCCATCTTCAGTGTATTGAACCAGCGCCTGTCGAACCATCGCGACGCCGCCTTCGAATTCGGGTTGGATTACGGCGTCTACCCCGAGCTTGCGCAACTCGAGAACATCATCTGTTCTTAGCGCACGAGCTATGACCGAGATCGCAGGATTGAGGAGCCTAGCACGTTCGACGCTCAGACGAACGGAGTTCTGGTCCGGCACGGTCAGCAATAGAATGCGAGCTTTCCCGATCTGTGCGGCTTTCAAAATCTCCTCTCCAGTTATGTCGCCCCAGATTCCAGAGAAGCATCGCTCGCCAAGCCGCCGAAGACGGAATGGCTGATTTCCACGACGAGCAGGGGTATTTCCGCCCGGTGGAGGACGCGCGCGGCAGCCTTGCCACTGCGACCGTATCCCGCGACGATCACGTGCCCATGCAGGGGGTCGTCGAAAGACTTGACTGGTACAGCTGATTGGGTGGGCTTACGGCACCGCCGCCATGCTCGACCCATGGGCAGCGCCACACCGGTTGCGAATGGCGAGAGGGCCATCGTGAGCACAGTACATGTGAGTGCAAGATCGTATGTTGGTTTGGATAGAATTCCGGAAGTCACACCGGTGCGCGCCAGGACGAAGGAAAACTCGCCGATTTGAGATAGGCCCAGTCCAATGATCCATGGAGCCATATTGACGTAACCGAACGCCCTGGCGAGGCCCCCGAGAATCACCGATTTGCCCAAGAACGTCAAAAACACGACGGCGACGATCTGGCCGGCGTGAGAAATGGCATACGCCGGATCGAGCAGCATTCCCACACTGACGAAAAACAGTAGTCCAAAGATGTCACGAATCGGAACGACCTCGCTTAGCGCCTGATGGCTGAATTCCGATTCACTGAGGACGAGGCCGGCTACGAACGCGCCCAACGCGAATGTAAGACCAACGAGTTGGGTCGCATATCCAACGCCGACGCCGATCGCGACCACGGAAACGAGGAATAACTCACGTGAGCCCAACGCCAATACCAGCCGCAGCACTTTCGGCAGCAGCCAGGTACCGAAGACCGCGATCGCGGTGAGAAGGGCGGTCGCGATTCCGATCGCCTTGGCAAGGCTGCCAAACAGGTCACCGGGTGCGCCGAGTTGCGGCAGGACAACGAGCATCGGAATGACCGCGAGATCCTGAACGACCAGCAGTCCGATCATGACCCGGCTCGCCAATGTCTGCGTTACGCCTGCGGCGGACAGCATCTTTAGCACAACCGCCGTGCTGGAAACGGAGATCATCGCGCCAAACCAGATCGCCTCGCGTCCCGGCATGCCAAGGCCTTTCGCGGTCGCAAGCGCACCCAGGGCGCATGTCACCAAAATCTGAATCGGGCCGCCGATTAACGCCACGCGACGAACGGGATGGAGATCCCGGAAGGACAGTTCCAAGCCCAGCGAGAAAAGAAGTAGCGCCACGCCGATTTCCGCCAGAAGCTCCACGTCGTGAACTTGCACGACAGTCGGTCCGGCGGTATTGGGACCGATGAGCACGCCTGCGGCGACGTAACCGACCATCAACGGGAGGCGCAGCAATCGAGCCGCGAGTCCGCCGACCAAACCCGCGATGACAATCAGGACGAAATCAGATGCGATGCCCAATGTTATTAGAGCGCCTCCGGCGTTCGGAATCCGGCGAAGGTTGGGGGCCACCGCGTGGCGGCCCCGGCTCGGTTCGCCGAACTCAGTATATCTGCAACGATCATTTTGTTGACGTCCAGAAGTCAACTGCCCAGAGTGCGACGCCCACCAGCGCAAACGCCACGAGGATCTTGATCGTGACGATCACATTTTCGGCGAACGTCAGCTTTGGGGGCGTATGCGCGTCAGTCGCGCTGGCAACTTCGGCTTCGGCCAAACTGCCTTCGCTCTGTTGCCCGGGCTTCATTCGTTTTGTAATGCTCATTTATTTGCAATCTCCTATTCAAATTCGAGTTGTGGCGGAAACGTGCGCAGACAGTCCGTGCAAGGTACGGGTAAACCGCGC
>JAIQEX010000228.1 GCA_020073615.1 Terriglobia bacterium | reverse complement strand
TCCGGTCGATTCCCTCGACCTCCAACGTCACGTGCTCATGGAGAACTTCGGCGACTGATCGTGATACGCTCATTTTGGCTCCGGCACGACTCCGATCGCTCGGGATCGACTGCCGCTTCGGCGGCCTAAATCATTGGCGAGAACTGCTTGCAGTTCTCCACTGTCGACCGGAGCCATCTACCGGATTATGCCCGATCTTCAGACCCGGCGGAAATATACCTCGTCGGTCTGAGGCGGAGCCTCGTTAGTACTTTTCGGATTGCGAATTCCCGGTGCGTAGCGTAAAGTGGGGCCGATGGAGGTCTGATCTCTCATGGCATTTTGTACAACCTGCGGCGCAAACGTAACGGGCGCTTTCTGTAATCAGTGCGGCACTCCGGTGAGCGCGGCGCAAGCGCCGTCCGCCGGTCCTCCTCCTGCGGCGGCGAGCGCCCCCATGCAGGCTGCTCCCCCGCTGGGCCCGCCAATGGCCGGCGCGCCCCGCAAGACCAACCCGATCGTCTGGGTTCTGATCATCGTCCTGGGCCTGTTCGTGCTGGGCGGTATCGGCATCGTCGGCATGGGCATGTTCGTAGTGCACAAAGCGCGCCAGGCGGGACTCGATACGCGCATGATCCAGCGCAATCCGGCATATGCGGTGGCGAAAATGATGCTGGCGGCGACTCCCGATATGGAAGAAATCAGCCACGACGACGGCGCCGGCACCATTACGGTGCGCGACAAGAAAACCGGGAAGGTGTCCACGTTCAACTTCGAGGACATCAAGAACGGGCGGCTGAAGTTCAGCGCCGAGGGCGAGAACGGCGAGAAGGCCACCATGGAGTTCGGCGCCGGCGCGGCCAAGCTGCCGTCCTGGGTGCCGGAGTATCCGGGCTCCAAGGCGGCCGGCACCTTTTCCGTGAAGGGCGACAGCGGCGACGGGTCGGGGGAAGGTGGCAATGTCACCTTCACCACGCCGGACGCCGCATCGAAGGTGCTGACCTTCTACCAGGACAAGGCCAAGGACAGGGGGATGAGAGTCAGCCTCACGAGCACCAGCGATGAGGGTGGCATGGTCATCGCTTCCGACGACGAGAGCAAGCGCACGCTGACTGTCGTGGTGGGCAGAGGCGCGGACGGAACCACGATTAACCTGACCTACGCGGCCAAGCGGTAACGGCGGCTACCGGTGGCCGAGGTACATCAGCCACCCGAGGCCGAACAGGGCCACCAGGAAGCAGACGAAGGTGTAGATGCCGTAGTGCAGGCGGTCGCGGTCGGTGCGCTTGGTGACCACGCCCAGCACCACCGAGGTGAACAGCGAAAACAGGAAGGCGGCCTCAAAGTGCGAGAGGTTCATTTTGGGCATCAGTCCTTCCTCCCGACGGCGATTTCGAAGGTATCCACCATGGCCAGGATGTTGAGCAGGCCGGCGGTGACCAGGAACTTGGTGCCGTAATCGTGGACGGCGCCGGCCACGTCGGGCTGGCTATATCCCAGCCAGTAGCTCAGCAGGTAGAGGATGCCGCTGGCAACGTCGCCGATGAACCCGCCGGTGTTGATCAGGGTGGTGAGTATGTCGCCGCTCTGGGGCTGGAACATCGCGCCGCGCATCATCAGCCCACACAGGAACATGGAGGTGATGGCGGCCAGCAGGAGCAGGCCGCGTCCGGTGCGCTTGAGCAGCAGGTGGCCGCCGCCGGGGACCAGCCAGCTCAGGGCCACGGCCGGGGCCCAGTCGCCGAGCGGGGGCAGGGGCGGCTTATGTTGTTTTTCCTTGGCCATTGTTTCTTTTGAGTTTAGCACCGCTCGGCGCGCGGCCAGAAGGGCCTGTCTACTCCGGCTTCGGCAACTCGCGCCGCGGCAGCATCTCGGAGCGGTTGGCGGTCTGATACACCAGCGTGGCGATCACGGCGGAGGCCTGCATCAGGTCCTCCGGGACGGCGTGATCCCAGGTGTCCATGTCGGAGTGGTGCGTGATGGTGCCGTAATCGAGCGGGTCCTGGATGAACTGGAAGCCCGGCAGGCCGACTGCGGCGAAGCTCAGGTGATCGGTGCCGCCGGTGTTGCGGATGGAAACCGTGGTCACACCCAGATCGCGGAACGGCGCCAGCCACGACTCGAAGATCGGCCGCATGGCGTCATGGCCCTGTAAGTAGACGCCGCGAATTTTTCCGCTGCCGTTGTCGAGGTTGAAATAGCCGGAGAGTTTGCCGTGTTCGGAGGTGACCTGCATGGTCTTGGGATCGGCGAAGTGCTCCTTCACGTAGGCCCGCGAACCGAACAGGCCCTGTTCTTCCCCGCCCCACAGGCCGATGCGCACGGTGCGGTCGAGCTTCAGGTTGAGGGCCTTGAGGATGCGCATCACCTCGATCATCACGGCGCTGCCCGCGCCATTGTCGGTGGCGCCGGTGCCGGAATGCCAGGAGTCGAAGTGGGCGCCCACCATCACGATCTCATCTTGCCTGGCGCCTCCGGGGATCTCCCCGATGATGTTCAGGCCATCCACGTCGCGGTCCGAGGTGGTGGCTTTCAGGTTCAAGCGGACGCGCGCGGGGCTCTTCTTGTCCACCAGGCGGGCGATGCGGTTGTACTGTTCGGCGGTCACGACGAAGGTGGGCGGCGCGGGGGTGCCGGCTGCCTTGAACCCGCCGGCCGCTTCGCTGAAGAGCATGCCCTCGTGCGCGCGTTCGTCTTCCAGAAGCACGCCGGCGACGCCCTCTTTAGCGAAGAACTCGCCGCGCTCGGCCACGCCCTGCGTGAAGAGATCGAACAACTGCTCCATCAGCGCGTTGGGCAGACTGCCGAAGAACTTGCCGAGCTCGGCCGGGTCTTCGGGCCATTCCAGCTCGTCCAGCTTCCGGGCGGCGAGCTTGGCGGCCGGCGCCGGCGCATTCGCCATGTCGGCCAGCTCGGCCGCGGTATAGCGCTTGAATTGCGGGTTGGTTTGCGCCGCCGGCACCTTGGAATCGCTGAGCAGGACAATCTTGCCGCGCAGTTTGCCCGTCCATTTCGCGCGATAGGCATCGAGGGCCTCCCGGTATTTCTTCGGACCATCGCGAAACGACGCACGCAGCGGCGCCATTACGAGATCGCCCGTGACCGGGCCGTTGGTGGATGCGCTCCATGCCAGCGGCACCGCGGTAAGCGCCGCGTAGCGCGGCTCGATCAACTCGACGGACGCCTGTTCGAGCAACCAGGCTCGCCCGAACGGCCCCCACTTCTCGACGTGCACCTTCTGGAGGCCGTAGCCGTTCAGTTCCCCCATGGCCCAATGGGCGGCGTCTTCGAAACCGGGCGACCCGGTCAGCCGCGGACCGTGCACGTCGGTCAGGTTGCGCAAAGTCTCCATGACCCTGGAACGCTCGAACGCTTCGGCTTTGATGCGGTCGACGATTCCCAGATCGACACGCTCCTGAGCGAGGGCGGGCAGCGCCAGGAGGACCAGGACGGCGAATTTTCTCATTCCCGCAGTATACAGCGGACACTAGCCTTTCATTGCAGTGGGGTCGTTGCCCGGCAGCCCGGCCGGGGGGGCCGGGACTGGGGACCCGCCCGGCAGGAACTTGAGGATCTCGCATTGGCCGTTGAACGGCAGCGGCTCGCGATTCAGCACGATTTCAATCAGCGTGGTAGTGAAGGGATAGAACAGGCTTCCGTTGCCCGGCCCCAGGTCCGTCACGTCGACATCCACCGCTTCGGGGGTTTCCTTCAGGTCCTTCGCATCGCTGCTGTAACCCTGGTAGGCCAGGATCGCCGTTCCGGTGGAGGCGTGAATCCGCGCCCGCAACGGAACCTGCCCCGCGGAGATGCCTTTGGGCAGACGCATGTGAAAGGAGCGGTAGCTTGGGTCCGCGGCGTAAGGGTGGACTTCGGTGTACATGCCTTCGAATTTCTGCCAGGTACCATCCGGCGCCTGGGCTAAGACCTCGATGACGAAATCCGTTATGCCATCGCCCCGCTCATCGCGCGCGTGCACCACCAACTCCTGCCAGCCTTCCATTTCCTGGTCGGGGCTGAAACCCAGGATGCGCGAAAAGAGCTTCTTGGCCTCGCCTTGCAGGCCCGCGGCAGCGGCGCCCGGATTGACCTTCATCTTCCCGATGGCCTTTTCGCTATACTCCTTAGCCCGCTGGAGCCACTGCTCGTGAGTCTCACTACCCTGTTCGCCGACCTTCAGGAAGTCGACCAGCAGTTGCACCATGGCGGGCTCCGGATTGCTGACCAGCGAGCCGTGGTTCCTCCCGTCCACGGCAATCACGGGGATGTCCAGCCGGTTATCCGCCCAGGGCGAGATGGTGGCGCGCTGCACCACCTCACCATCGTTACCTATGGGGGCGCGCGTCAGGTCGATCACGATCTTCCGCGTGTTCAGCCCGCATCCCGACCAACGCACGGTTCCGTCGGTGCCGGGATCGTTGGCCACGCTGGCGACTCCTTCGTACGGGGTGTTGCCGATAAAGATTGCGACGTACGGGGTCGTGGGGCCCTTGTCGTAATAAGGCTCGCCGAGCAGGTCGCGGTGCGCGAGATCCCAGGTGAACTTACTGCCCAGTTCAAGGCCGTCGAGCACCTGGTCGCCCGCATTGAGAAAGTCGGGGCCGATATCCTTGTTGCCCTTCACCAGCGCGCCGAGCCAGGTGCGCCCCTTGTGCGCCTGCGGCGAGCCCCACGTGGCGGGGGCCAGCCCGACCAGATGCTTGAGACGGGCCAGGCGCGGGTTCCGGTCCGGCGGCGCGCCGCTGTTGGCGAGCCACGAGCGCAGGACTAACATGCCGGTGGAGTGCACGATGGCATCGAACTCTCCCAGCAGGTTGCGCGCCTGAAAGGCCCGTTCCAGGCCTTCGGCGATGTCCTTGATGGTCACTTCGTTGTTCAACGAAACGTAGTTGCAGATATTGATGCCGGCGGGATCGATCCCGTGGGCCGCCAACTGGTTGCGAAGGGGGAAGAAATCCAGCCCTCCGGCGGAGTAACCATGAATCAGAACGAGCGGGCGCGGCATAGAGATGCTCCTGGGTTCCAATCGTAACGGATTCCCCGCCTGCGTTCCAGCGGAAAGTCGAGGGTACGGTACTGGGGCATAACGCAGTGGGAATAGAAACACTACGGGTGTAAGGAGCGGGTGAAAGGTGGGTCGTTGCGGCGGCCGGGGCTACGGCCGCAAGAACCGCGGTCTTATCGCCCGGCCTATCTTCCGGCCGCCGTTCTGTGCAGGGTTCCCGTCTTCAACTCGTCCTTGGGATTCCTTAGATTCTTAAATCGGAGATCGTAAACAAGAATACTTCAACATTTTTGGTGTAACATCACGCTGCAGCAAGCAGGTCAACGATTTGCTGGATGGCCTTGTCGGCCTTGTGATAGGCAGCTTCGAGTTTGCTCTCGGGCCGGTGAGCGGGGTCGGGCTGGTGGTGGAAGCAACTGTTGGCAAGTGGACCGCAGAGACGCTTG
>JAIQEX010000089.1 GCA_020073615.1 Terriglobia bacterium | reverse complement strand
CCGAGCACGCCCGCGCCGCCGGCCTTCCCGCCATCCAGCAGGCACTGGCGGCCGCCCGCCACCTTCTGGAGATGCACCGTCGCTGCTTAACCGATGAAAAGGCCCGGCGCCAGTTCCAACGTCTCGATCGGCGCCTCCGCGCCGTAGCGGATCAGCTCGCGCAAATCACTACAGCCGAAAAATGAGGAAAGATTGGCCAGTCAATCTCGGAATTCCTTGGGGAGCCGATGGGACGACAATTCCTGTGAAGGGGGCAGAGATGCTCGGAGTTTCAGCTCTAGCCACGCCCCCACTGGTGCGCGGAGTCCTCCAATCTCCGCTACTGAATTCCGTTCGCCCAGACCCGCTCAATACTTGTCGATTGTCGGCATGGGGGGCCGATCCCATCCGGCCGCCAATTGCCGCTGAGGCAAGGGTTCTCGGAATATCCAGAATCGCCGGAGTACGCCGGGGATCCTACATCTTCTGCCGGAAAAATGAGTCGGTGGCCCTACATCCCACTTTCTAACGAACTTTGGAATCCCCCCTTTGCTGACCCAGAATCGACACGTCAGGAGACCTCGCTCTTCAGACCAACTCGGCGGGGGCGTCAGGCCGGGCACTGGGGCGAGATTCTCGGAATCTCCGGGCTGCCTAGTTAGCTCACCACTCGTAACCCATTGATAAAACCCCGGTGTCAAGCAGGCGTTCTAACCAACTGAGCTACAAGCCCTTTAGCTGGAGTCCGTAGGTTCCGAAAACCGGACTCTGCTGGAGTCCAAAAGGCGGTAGCGCTCCGCGAATCCAAATAGCGTCCAAAAGCGCTCTGACGAACCGGCCCACGCCCCCTCTTGCAGGCGTGAAAGCACGAGTATGTCATGGGCCTTTTCCCGTGCGCCTCATGGCTCCACCACCGACAAAATCGTCATCGGCGCGTTGCCCTCCAGGCGGTTGTTGACGAACAGAAACAGGAATTCCTTGTTCTCGCGGGCGCGGCCGATCAGCACGCGCATCGCGTCGCGCGCTTCCGGGTTCGGGTCCTGCACTTCCTGGTACGGCGCAAAGGTCGCCACCGCGTCTTCGTACACGCGGCCGCGGCGCAGCAGCGCGCGGCACACCTGGAAATCCGTGGTGGCAGAGTCGGGGAGCGCTATCTGGTGCTGCAACTCCGGCATCTTAGACCACGCGTTGTAGACGTGCGCCACCTCGTGGCTGCGCAGGCAGGCGAAATAGTCCCGCTGCAGGAACTCGGGATTGCGGATCTCCACGGCGTAGCGGAACTCGCGCGGCAGGGCGGCCAGAAACGGGTCCAGCCGGCCCAGAAATTCGCCCGTCTCCGCGAAGCTGCGCCGTCCGAAAGTGCCGAACTCGAAGATCAGCAGCGCGGTCTTGTCGCGATGCGGCAATAACGGACGAACAAACATCTCCTGGAACATGTGCGCATCCAGGAACGCTTCGTTGTCCCTGCCGGCCTGCGCTCCGTAGCGCGGGTGCGCGGGAAACACTTTGCAGGTGATCTGTTCCGGCACTTTGAAGGCGAAGCGGAAATTTGCGGGCGCCCGGTGGAACAGCCGGCTCCAGAAATCTTCGGTGGGGAACTGGTAGAAGGCGAAATCGCCGCACACCGTGGGGAATGTCTCGGCGTATTCGCGCAGGCATTCGGCCTCGAAAAGCTTCTTCGAAAAACGGCCGCGCGCCAGGTAGCGCTCGCGCGTGTAGATCTGCCCCAGCCAGCCCTCGTACTTCCAGGAGCTGCCGCCGATGTAGATGTTCTCCGCCGCCAGCGTGCGCAGCCGCGCCGCCAGGCCCTCGCGGTCGAAGGACCCCGGCTCCTCGAACAGCGGTCCTACCATGCCTGCGCCGACCGGTAGTAGTACGGATCCGCGCCGGCTTCGATCATCCCGCCGGGGTGCATGCGGATGAACACCGGCGCCGAGCCGCTGTTAAAGCGCGAGCGCATCTCCACCACGTGGCGCCGCTTCTGCAGCTCGGCCACTACGGCCGCCGGCGTGCGCTCGTCCAGCAGCAGGCTCCCGGGATTCATGGCGTGATTGTCGAAGCTCGAAACCAGATGTTCGCTCTGGAACCGCGGCGCCTCCACCGCCGCCTGGGCGTTGAGGCCGAACAACACCGCGTAGAACAGCACCTGGATCAGCGACTGCTCCTGAACGTCTCCGCCGGGCGTGGAGAGCGCGATCGGGTTCTGGTCGGGCCCCACCACCAGCGTCGGGCTGAGCGTCACGCGCGGCCGCTTGCCGCCGGCCAGCTCGTTGGGATGGCCCGCGACCAGCAGGAAACTCTGCGCCCGCTCGGTGAGCGGAATGCCCGTGTCGCCGGCAATCACAGAAGGCATCCACGCGCCCGAAGGAGTGATCGAAATGGCCATGCCGTCCTTGTCGATGGCGTCCACGCAGGTGGTGTCTTTGGCCAGCAGCGCGGGGTCGATCTTGTAGCGCTCGATGTCGGAATAGAACGGATGCTTGGGCGGGTTGTCGCCGATCTGGCCGGGACGAAAATCGAGCGAGGCGGCGCCCGTGATGAGCTTGCGGCGCTCGGCCGCGTACGTCTTGGACAGCAGCGTTTCGGCGGGAATGTGCACGAACTTGGGGTCGCCGTAGTAGGTATCGCGGTCCGCGTAGGCCAGCTTGAGGGACTCCGCCAGGGTGTGTATGTAATCCGCCGAGTTGGGCTTCATCTCCACGAGATCGAACCCCTCGAGCAGATTCAGCGCTTCGATCATCGCCGGGCCCTGGCTCCAGAAGCCCGGCTTGTAAACGGTGTAGCCGTGAAACGTCGTCGAGACGGGCTCCTCCGGCTCCAGCCGGAACGCCGCCATGTCCTCATAGCGCAGCAGGCCGCCGTTCTGCTTCGAGAACTCGTCGATGCGCCGCGCGATGGCGCCGCGATAGAAGTAGTCGCGGACCGCGTCCATGGCCTTGGCGCGCGTGGCGCCTGCGGCCAGCGCCTTCTTCTCCACCTCTACCATGGAGCGCAGCGTGCGCGCCAGGTCCGGCTGGCGGAAGATTTCGCCCAATCGGGGCACGCGCCCGTTGGGCAGGAACACGCGCTTCGAGGAGGGCCACGTCTCCAGGTAGGGCGCGCTGTTCTCGAGCGAAGCGACCCGCATCTCGTCGATGGGGAATCCGTCGGCCAGCTCGATGGCCGGCTCGACAGCTTCGGCGAATGACTTGGTGCCGAATTCGCGCAGCGTGACCAGCGCCGCATCCACCATGCCCGGAACCAGCGCGGAGAGGATGCCGGCCACCGGGACCCAGCTCTTCATGCCGTTGTTGCTGGGCGGGTCCACCACCTCGTCCGGCCGGAGCTTGTGCTCGCGGAAAAAATTCGCGGTGGCCAGTTTCGGCATGGTGCCGACTCCGGCAACGGCGTACACCTTCCCCGTTTTGGCGCGCACCAGGATGGGCGCTTCGCCGCCCAGGCCGAAGTGCGAGAACTCCACCACCGAGGCCGCCAGCATGGTGGCGATGCCGGCATCCACCGCGTTGCCGCCGCTGAAGTACATCCGCATGCCGGCTTCGGTGGCATACTCCGAACCCCCGGCCACGGCCCCGCGCGTGCCCCGCGACGCCTGCCGTACGAGACGCTGCCCGCGGCCCTGCCCCCACACAAACGCTGCCGCCGCCACCAATAGGATCGCCACGCGGAATTTCATAACGGATGCCTTTTATTGTAGGGGATCGGGGGCGGTATAATCTTTCCATCCGTGAGGGAACCGGAAACAGTTTCGCCCGAACCGCCGCCCGCCAAGCGCAGCTCGGAAAACGAACCGATGCTCTACTGCCCCGTTTGCTCTACCCGCCTGGCGGAGCGCAAATGTAAGCTGGTGTGCGAAAAGTGCGGTTACTACATGAGCTGTGCCGACTATTACTGAGCCCCGACCATGTCCGATCTGACAGCCTTATTGGAACGATACCGCCGCGGCCCGGAAGTGCTGGCGACGGTGCTCACCGGCGTCTTCGGCGAAGAGGAGGATTTCGTGCCCGCCCCCGGCAAGTGGAGCATCCGGCAGATTGTCGCGCATCTCGCCGATGCCGAGCTGGTGGGCGCCCACCGCTTCCGCCAGCTCGTTGCCGAAGACGGCCCTACCCTCATCGCCTACGACCAGGATAAGTGGACCAACAACCTGGACTACGCGCGGCGCAAGCCGAAACAGTCGCTCGAGAGCTTCCGCCGCCTGCGCGCGGAGAATTACGATCTGCTCAAGGAGCTGCCCGAGGCCGCCTTCGAGCGCACCGGCAACCACACCGAGCGGGGGCGCGTCACCCTCGGCGAGCTGCTCGACGGCTACGCCGGCCACGCCGAGTCGCACGCGCGCCAGTTGCAGGAGCTGCGCGAGGCGTATAAGCGCGCCAAGGGAAAAAAATAGCGCCCCGGCGTTACACTGGTTTTTATGCAGCAACAGTTTCCTCCTTTGCAGGCGCCCCGCCGCCTGCTCTTCGGGCCGGGGCCGAGCATGGTGGCGCCGCGCGTGTATGCGGCCATGTCGCAGAACGTGGTCGGGCACCTCGATCCGTTCTTCTTTGAAGTGGCCGAAGAGATCCGGTTGCTGATCGCGTACGCCTACTCCACCGTCAACGAGTTCAACCTGGCGATCTCGGGAACGGGCAGCTCCGGCATGGAAGCGGCAGTGGCCAACTTCGTCGAGCCGGGGCAGAAATTCGCCCTGCTGACCAACGGCTTCTTCGCCGAGCGCATCGGCGAAATGGCGCGCAGGCACGGGGCCGATATCGTCCGCTTCGCCAAGGATTGGGGCCAGCCGTTCGACCCCCAGGAGGCCCGCGATTTCATCCGCCGCGAGCGGCCGCGCGTGGTGGCTTTCGTGCAGGCCGAAACCTCCACCGGCATGTTCAACCAGTCCCGCACCATCTGCGAGGCGGCCCATGAAGTGGACGCCCTGGTGATCGCCGATTGCGTCACCTCGCTCGGTGGCATGCCCGTGCTGGTGGACGAAAACGGCATCGACATCGCCTACGGTTGCACGCAGAAGGGACTCGGCTGCCCGCCTGGTCTCGCGCCCATGACGGTCTCGCCGCGCGCCCTCGACTGGCTGGAGAAGCGCACCACGCCGGTCACCTCCTGGTATCTCGACCTGCGCCTGCTCGACACCTTCTATTCCGGCCACAAGTATCACCACACGGCTTCGGCGACACTGTTCTACGCCCTGCGCGAAGCGCTCGTCATGGTCTCCGAGGAGGGCCTGGAGCACCGCTGCGAACGCCATCGCCGCAACCACGTGGCTTTCGTGGCGGGCATCGAGGCCATGGGGCTTCAGATGCTGGTCGACGGCCATCACCGGCTGTGGACGCTCAACACGCCGCGCGTTCCCGATGGCGTGGAAGATGGCAAGGTGCGGCAGTATCTGCTCGAGGAGCGCGGGATCGAGATCGCCGGCGGCTTCGGCCCGCTCGCCGGCAAAGTCTTCCGCATCGGCCTGATGGGCCACGGCTCGACCGCGGATAATGTTCTGCTGGTTCTGGAGGCCCTGGAAGCCGCCCTCAAGCAGCAAGGCTACCGCCCGGCCGGCGACAGCCGCGCCGCGGCGGAAAAGGCGCTGTCCGCGGCGGTCTGAGCTATCGCCGCATCCCTTGGAACTTCTGCCGCCTCTCGCCGCGCAAATGGCAAGCTGGAACAACCTGCGCGGCGCCAGGCCGACTATCCTTTCCTCGAACGCGAGAACGTCCTGGCCGCGATCGAATACGCCGCCCACCAGGCCGACCATCCGATTCTGAGCGCCTCATAGAGTTTTCGACAATCAACTTCCAGCCGCACTGGCGCGGCTGCTTGCGGCACGGTCCAAGTGCTGGAGCGCCTCGCTGCCGGAGATCGCGTCATCGAAATCTGCTAGACCGGCCCCGTGGTGTCAGGGGCGCGCTGCCCTTCGATGGAACTTCTCCCGCCGGGGCATCGTCACGATTCTTATGGGGACTCTTGCCGCTGACGTCCGCTACGCCGTCCGCATGATGGTCAAGCACCCGGGATTCACCGCCGTCGCGGTGGCTGCCCTGGCGCTCGGGATCGGGGCCAATACCGCCATCTTCACGGTCGTGAATGCGGTGCTGCTCGACCCTCTTCCTTACTTTCAAGCGGAACGCATCATGCTGTTGGGCCGCCAGTTTCCCGATGGGGTCGGCTTCTCGAACTCCATTCCGAAATACATGGTGTGGCGCCAGAACCAGGTGTTCGAATCCATGGCGCTCTATGGCCGGGGGCCGGGAATGAAGCTCGGCGCCGGCGATCGGCCCGAGCAGGTGAAATCCGGCCAGGTCTCGCGGGACTACTTCAAGGTGTTCGCGGTCTCGCCGTCCATGGGCCGTACCTTCACAGCGGAGGAAGATGCGCCTGACGGGCCGAAGGTCACGATCCTCAGCCATGCGCTGTGGCAGTTCCACTTTGGCGGCGATCCACAGATCGTGGGCCGCACCATTCCCCTGAACGGCGAGCCGTACACCGTGGTCGGCGTCCTGCCGGATGGGTTCCATCCCGAGCCGCCGGCGGACCTTTGGGTGCCCCTCGCGGTCGATCCGCACAGCACCAACCAGGGACATTACCTGACCGTAGCCGGCCGTCTGAAGCCGGGCGTGAGCATCCCCACGGCGCGGGCCGAGATGAAGCTGCGCGGCGAGGCGTTTCGCCGGGAGTATCCCGATCGCATCGGCAGCACCGAGAGCGTAGCCGTGGTGCACATGCGGGAAGCGATGGTGCGCGATGTCAAACCGGCGCTGTTGATCCTCCTCGCCGCGGTGGCGTTCGTGTTGTTGATCGCCTGCGCCAACGTGGCCAACCTGCTGCTGGCGCGGGCGGCGGTGCGGCAGCGGGAGTTCGCCATCCGCGCGGCCATCGGCGCCGGCCGCTGGCGGGTGGTGCGGCAACTGCTCACGGAGAGCGTCCTGCTGGCCGGTCTCGGCGGGCTGTTGGGATTCGCGCTCGGCGCCTGGGGCGTGCGTGCGCTGCTGCTGCTGGTGCCCGGGAACATACCGCGGCTCACCGACGCGGCCGGGCCGGCCGCGGCCGTTCCGCCGCTCGATTGGCGCATCGCGGCATTCACCATAGGCGTGTCGGCGCTGACGGGAATCCTGTTCGGCCTCTTTCCCGCGCTCGATATCTCCAACCCCGATCTCGCCGCGACCCTCAAGGAGACCAGCGGCCGCTCGGGCACCGGGCGGCGGCAGAACCGGGCGCGCTCGGTGCTGGTGGTGTCGGAAGTGGCGCTGGCGCTGGTGCTGCTGGTGGGAGCGGCGCTGCTGATCCGTACCTTCATGGGGCTGCGCGCGGTGAAGCCGGGCATCGACGTGCACAACGTGCTCACCGTGCAAACGTCCATGGCGGGCAGCGCGTATTCCACCACGGCCAAGGTGGACAATTTCACTACGCAGGTGGTGCGCCGCCTGGAGAGCCTGCCGGGAGTGGAGGCCGCGGCCAGCGCCGTCATGCTTCCCATGCAGGGGGGCGGCATCGATCTGCCCTTCAACATTGTGGGCAAGGCGCCGCCGAAGGGCGACCAGTACAACGGCGACGAGCAATGGCGATCGGTCTCCCCGCATTATTTCCGGGCGTTCCGGATTCCCCTGCTCCGCGGGCGCGTGTTTACCGAGACCGATACCGGGAACGCGGCGCGCGTGGTCGTCATCAACGAAGCGCTGGCTAAGAAGTACTGGCCCAAAGAAGACCCGATCGGGCAGGTGATGGTCATCGGCAAGGGCCTGGAACCGGAGTTTGACGATCCCCCGCGGCAGATCGTCGGCGTGGTCGGCACGGTGCGCGAGACGGGGTTGGGCGATGGCGACGTGTGCGTGATGTACCTCCCCCAGAGCCAGAACCAACAAGCGGTGACCGCGCTGGTCAACAGCGTGATCCCGCTCTCGTGGGCGGTGCGCACGGCCATGAACCCGCTCGCCATGCGTAGCGCGGTGGAACGGGAGTTTCACGCCGTGGATATGAGCATGCCTGTCTCCAATGAACGGACCATGGAGCAGGTGGTCTCCGAGAGCGTGGCGCGGCAGGATTTCAACATGCTGCTGCTGAGCATTTTTGCGGGCATTGCCCTGCTGCTGGCGGCGATCGGCATTTATGGCCTCATGTCTTATGCGGTGGAGCAGCGCACGCAAGAGATCGGCATTCGCATGGCCCTGGGGGCGGAACAGCGGGACATGGTCGGACTGGTCCTGTGGCAGGGGATGAAGCTGGCCGTGATCGGTGTGGCGTTGGGTCTCGGCCTGGCGTACCTGGCGGCGCGGCAACTGGCGAGCCTGCTGTTCGGAGTAAAAGCGAGCGATCCGCTGACCTTCGGAGCGGTCGCCGCCATCCTGACGGCCGTAGCGCTGGTAGCCACCTACGTCCCCGCGCGGCGGGCCGCGGCGGTGGATCCCGCGGAATCCTTGCGCAGCCAGTGATTGGCGTACCGGCCGCGGATGGCCTCGAGCGCATAGCCGTAGGCGAGCAGGGAAAGCCAGAGAATCGGGTAACGATAGCGCACGTCGGAGATGACGACGTAGTAGAACAGCGGATACCCGGCGAAGACGGCGAGGCACAGGCGGAAGAAGAATGGATTTCGCCGGCGCAGCAGCAGCAGGCCCCAGGCGCCCGCCAGGGTGACGATCCAACAGGCGACGGCGTAGCTGCCGTACTCCGTCGACGGGCACCAGAACTGAACCACGCGCCACAGCGTGAGGCGCGCGAACGCCGGCCGGTGATGGCCAATCCAGTCCAGCGCCATGGCCAGCCTGCTGCGGTCGTAAGCCGCCTCACCCATGTCTCGAACCGCCCGCGATTCCGCCATGCTGCCGAACGGGTGATAGATGCCATGGCAATCCAGGCTGCCAATCAGGGAGGGCCGGGCGCAGTCGTTGTTGGAGACATAGAGCGCGGTGCCGAAATTGTCCTTCACGGACAGCGTGTGGACGAGCAGGCGGTTGCGAATCGACCACGGCGCGACGGTGAGCAGCATGGCGCCCAGGCACATCGCCAGCACGGGCGCTCTGCGGCGATTTCGCCAGCCGGCCAGGAGTAGAAGCGGAGCGGTGACGAACAACGACGATGGGTTCAGCAGCGCCAGCAGGCCGGCCGCCAGCCCGCACAGGCAGGGAACTGGCCACACGCCGGCTGTGCGCAGCCGCAGCGCCAGCAGGGTGAAGAGCATCAGGCCGGCGGCCGTATAGAGCGCGTCCCAGTGCGGAATCCACTGCAGCACCGGGGCCGCCACGCAGGTGACGCCCGCCCATAGCCCCGGCCGTTGGTCTCCCAGCAGCGCCTGCGAGAGGCGCGGCAGCAGGACCGCGTGCAGGCCGTAAACCAGTCCGGTGGCCACCGCCAGCGGCGTGAAATAATGGGCCTCCCCGAACAGGCGCATGAAGATCGAGATGAACAGCGGATACAACGGGGGAACGAAGGCTGTCGGACCGGTCTCCATGGTCACGGGGAAGGGATTGGCAAATGCTCCGTGGCGCGCTATCGCCAGCGCCACCGCATCCATTTCCGCACGGGTGATGGGTACCGGCTGCGGAATGTAAATCACGCGCAAGGCGGTGGCCAGAACCGCCGCCGCAAACAGGAAAGCCGTCTGATCCAGGTCCGAACCCGGCTGCGCCTGTGAAGACTGGAATGTCACGCGCTTATTCCCACACCGCGATGACCTGGCTCGCGCCCTTCGCTGCTGCCTCCGCCGCTGGAACGATGAGTGTAGCATCTTCGGCGCCGTCCGCCGCGCCGCGTCCTGCCCGCCGCGCGGACGCGGTGCAGTATGATGTGTCCCAGGATGAGGACCTGGCACGCACTCCTTTTGACGGCGCTGGCCGCCGCGGCGCAGCCCAAGCCGCAGTACGAGATCTACGCCATCCGCTACGCCACCATCGCGGATTTTCCCGTGTCCCAACTGGTGGCCGGCGCCGATGGCGCGCGCAAGCTCGATATCGCCATGATGGTGTGGCTGGTGCGCGGCAACGGGCGCAACATTCTGGTGGATTCCGGTTTCTATCGCGACCAGTTCTTCCGCCAGTGGCACATCACCGGCTACGTGAAGCCGTCGGAGGCGTTGGCGCGCGTCAATCTGCGGCCGGAAGACATCACCGACGTCATCGTGACGCACATGCACTGGGACCACGCCGACGGCATGGACTTGTTCCCCAAGGCGCGCCTCTGGATTCAGAAGGACGAGCTGGAATACTACGCCGGCGAGGCCTGGCAATCGCGCCGCACGCATGGCGGCATCGATCCCGACGACGTGCTGGCGGCCGTGAAACTGAACGTGGAAGGCCGCGCGGGGCTGGTGCACGGCGACGCGCAGGAGATCCTTCCCGGCGTGACCTGCTACACCGGCGGCAAGCACACCTACGCGTCGCAGTACGTGGGTGTCAATACCGCGGCCGGCACGGTGGTGCTGGCCAGCGACAACCTGTACCTGTACGAGAACCTGGAGAAGCACGTGCCTATCGCCGCCACGCTCGATGCGGAGTCGAACCTGCGCGCGCAGGACCGCATGAAGCAGCTTGCGGCCGACCCGCGGTTGATCGTCCCGGGGCACGATCCCGCCGTGATGACCCGGTTTCCCAACCCGGCGCCGGGCGTGGCCAAGATCCAGTGACGGCGCCTGCGGCGCGAGGCAGGGCGGCGGTCCCGGTGGCGCACGTGGCGCCGCCTGCGATCCGCGGCCATTACTCCGTTACCGCCGCGGGCTCCGATCGTCAGCGAGCCTTGTGTTCGCCGCGCGATTTCGGGAGAATAAGGCGTACTCTCGAATGATCGGCAAAACCGTCTCCCACTACCGGATTCTGAGCAATCTGGGGCGGGGGGGCATGGGAGTTGTCTACGCCGCCGAGGATCTGCACCTGGGCCGGCGCGTGGCCGTGAAGTTCTCGACCGCCGCCCCGGAAAACGCGCTGTACCGCGCACGGTTTCTGCGCGAGGCGCGCGCCGCATCGGCCCTCAATCATCCGCACATCGCCGGCATCTACGATTACGGGGAGACGCCCGAAGGGCAGCCGTTCATCGTCATGGAGCTGGTGAGCGGCGAGGATCTCTTTCACCTCATGCGCCGCCGCGCCATGTCGCTGTTGCAGGCCATGCGCATCGTCGAAGAAGTGGCGGAGGCCTTAGGTGAGGCGCACCGCTACGGCATCCTCCATCGCGACATCAAGCCGGCCAACATCTTCATCAACGAACGCGGCCAGGTGAAAGTCCTGGATTTCGGGCTGGCCAAACATTTTGAGGACCTGGCGGCGCCGCGGCCCGCGCCGGGCGAGAACGCGGAGAGCTCCGAGACGATACAAGGCACGGTGCTGGGCACGCCCCAGTACATGTCGCCCGAACAGGCTAAAGACGCGCCGCTCGACCCGCGCAGCGATCTGTTCGCCCTGGGCTCGGTGTTGTACGAGTGCCTGGCCGGCCGGCCGGCGTTCCCAGGCGCCACTTCCGTGGAGATCCTGGGCGCGGTGCTCCACGTGGAGCCGCCCCCGCCCTCCGAGTTCAATCCGCGGGTGACGCCGGAGATGGATCGCATCGCCCTCAAGGCCCTGGCGAAGGGGCCCGAGGAGCGCTACCAGACCGCCGACGAGATGGCGGCCGACCTGCGCGCGGCGCGCCTGGCGGTCACGCAGTCGCAAACCCAGGAGACGGAGATTCTGACCGTCGTGCCGGCCACTCCGGCGGCGGCCTGGGACACAGCGCGCACCACGCTGGCCATGCTCACCGCGCCTCTGGCGCGCCGGCGCCGCTCCATCCTGGGGTCGCTGGCGCTTCTCGCGCTGGCGCTGGCGGCGGGATGGTGGCTGTTTTTGCGGCCCTATCAGCCGCCGGCGGATGCTTTGCGCTGGTATCGCGAGGGGGTTACCGCGCTGCGCGACGGCACGTACTACAAGGCCAGCAAGGCCCTGGAGCAGGCCGTCGCGCGCGATAGCCGCTTTACCCTGGCGCACGCGCGCCTGGCGGAGGCATGGCTGGAGCTGGACTACGCCGACCGCGCCAAGGAAGAGATGCTGCGCGCGGCACCGCCGGGCTCCGCCCCGCGGCTCAAACGCACGGACCAGTTGTACATGCAGGCGCTGGGCTTGACCTTGACCGGCGATTACGCCGCGGCGGTGGAAAAATACCGCGACATCGTCAAGCGCACCGCCGATGCGGAGAAGGCCGATGTCTACGTCGACCTGGGCCGCGCCCTGGAGAAGAACGAAGAACCGAAGGAGGCCATGGCGGCTTACCAGGAGGCCACGCGGCTCGAAGTGCAGGATCCGGCGCCATGGCTCCGCCAGGCGATTCTCTATGGCCGCCAGTTGGACCAGCCCCGCGCCGCCGCGGCATTTCACAGAGCCGAGCAGCTCTATCACAGCCTCAGCAACCTGGAAGGCGTCACCGAGGTGCTGTATCAACGCGGAGTGCTGGCCAACCGCGTGGGCAGGCGGGGCGACGCGGCCGCGCTGCTGCACCAGGCGCTGGACATGTCGCGCAACACCGGCAACCTGTCGCAGCAGATTCTGGTGTCGCTGCAATTGGGCGTCCTGGAATATGGCGTAAACAACCTGGCCCAGGCCCAGACGGACGCCAGCGACGCGCTCGACCTGGCCCGCGCCAACGGGCTGGAGAGCCTGACGACACGCGGCCTGCTGGAGCTCGGCAACGCGCACTTTGCGCAGGGCAAGAACGCGGAGGCAAAGAAATATTACGAACAAGCCCTGGAGTATGCCAGCCGCTACCGGGCCGCCAAGAGCGAAGCGCGCGCGCGGCTTTCGCTCGGCAGCCTGGCCATGCAGGTCGGCGACACCGCTGAAGCCTTGCGGAACATCGAGCCGGCACTTGCCTGGTACCAGCGCGGCGGATACCAGAAGGAAACCGCGCAGGCGCTCACGTTGATCTCGCGGGCGCAGCGGAAAAAAGGGGACTATCCGGCGGCACTACACTCTTTCGAGCAGCAGCTCCAGATCGCCCGGAAGGTGGGGGACCAGACGCAGGCAGCCCTGGCGGAGCAGGGAATCGGTACGGTGCTCGAACAACTCGGCCGCTGGCCCGAAGCGCTGGAGCATTTCCGGAAAGGCTACGAGACCGCGCGGCAGGCCAACGACCGGCAGAACGCGACCTACAATTTGGGCCGCGCGGGCGGCATCCTGTGGCAGCTTGGACGGTACGACGAAGCGCGGGAGTCGCTCGCGGAGGCGGCGCGCGATGCCGCGCCCGACGCGATGGCCGCCACCGATACTATGAGCGCGGAGATGGCACTTAGCCGGAGCCAGTACTCCGTGGCCATCGGGTTGGCCAGGCGCGCGCTAACCGGGCCATCGGCCTTCAGTGCCGTGAAAGCGAGATGCGTCCTGGGGCTCGCCCTCATGGGTTCCGGCGCGCGGCGCGATGGCCTGTCCGCGGCGGCCGAAGCCGTTGCCGTGGCCGCCAAGACGGGCGACCCCTGGAACATCGCCGTCGGCTGGCTGGCGTATGGCGAGGCGCTGCTGGCGGCGGGCGGCGCTGCCAAGGCACTGGAAAACGCGCAGGCGGCGCAACAGTGGTTCGCGCGCATCGGCAATCCGGAGCCGGAATGGCGCTGCTGGCTGGTGGCGTCGCGGGCCGCCCTAGCCCTGGCGGACGCGGCTCACGCGCGCGAATATGCCGGCAAAGCTTCCGATGTGCTTGCCAGCCTGTCGCAGAAGTGGGAAGCTGACAGCTACAGGACTTATTCGGCCCGGCCCGATATTGCGTACCTTCGCGGCCAGCTTGCCCGGCTGCTGGCGGCGAAGTGATGCTCTCGGGCAATCAGGAGGAAACGACGTGATGACGAGACAACAGAATTCGCGCCTGCCTTGGGGGTGTGCACATGGCTGGTAACGGCGGCGAGACCCCGATTATTATTCACGACGGATCGCTGACGCTCGAGTCGGCGGTGCCCTGGAAGGACTTCACCGGCTCCGGACATTCCAAGGTTCATCCTCATACCCACAAACAGGTCCGGCAAGTGTCGATCGACGTGGCCGGACAAAGCCAGACCGTGACCGTGGAGGGCAAGAAATGCGCGGTCGCCGTCCAATATGGGCCCAGCGCCGTCACCGTCACCACCGGTCCCGACGGCAAAGGCCTCCACGTCGAGACGGACTTCGCCTCGTTCCAGGACGGCGCCACTCCGAATCTATTGGCGCACAAGGAGACGGACCACAAGATCTCGCACGTGAAGGTCGCGTGCGGCAACGAAACGCCGGTCGACCAGAACGTCTCGGGAGGCACGCGGATCGAAATCAGTTACCGGCCGGTGGTGTAGGCGCGGCCTGCGCTTCGCGAGCCGGGGAAGCTACGATCCCACGATCGACGGATTCCGGAAGCCGCTGTCCAAGCCCTTGCGGCCGGTGCTGGCGGGAAAAGACTCCGGCGGGCCCATCTCGCGGTAGTAGATCGCCAGGATGGCGCTCTCGTCGTAATCGATGGCGCGCGCGTATTGCCGGATGTAGCTGGTATTGTAGATTCCGCCGGGCAGCTTGCGGAAGTCCCCTCGTTCGATGGCGTCGAGTGAGCGCACGCTGATCTTGGTCGAATCGGCGATCTGCTCCAGAGATATGCCGCGATTGCGGCGGATGGTGCTGAGCCCCAAAACACTGCTTTCGTCTCTCATTTGCTGCCCCTTCCGTCCGGCCTTGGGGGACCTGAATACGACCAGTACGGCTTATGATTACGAACTGATGAGTTTCGCTACAGTTCGCTGTATGTAAAGGTACACTATAACATTAACTCATCGTCTGTTAAACTCTTTTTTTATGGGCATTTGCCGCCGGGAATTCGGGGCGTGTATCCTGGGGGCCCTGGCCAGCCAGGCGTTCGCCCTGCCCACCCGTCCTAAGTTATTGGTTCTAGTACTCATAGAACAACTGCGAGCCGACGCTATCGATGCCGCCTGGAGCCAGTTCGGGACAGGCGGATTCCGGCGCCTCCTGGAAAAGGGCGCCTATTTTGCGGATTGCCGCCACCTGGCGAGCGCTTTTCCGGCTACGGGCATTGCCACGCTGGCCACCGGCGCATGGCCATCGCAGCACGGCATCGTGGCCGATTCCTGGTATGACCGCGCTGCTCACCGGCCGGTGAGCGCCTCCGACGAAGACCTGCTGGCCACGACGCTGGCCGCGCAGCTTGCGGCGGATGCGCGCGCGCGCGTCTTCGTCGTGGCCATGAATCAAGCGCACGGCGCGCTGTTCGCCGGCTCGCCCGCGGCGCAGCTTTTCTGGATGGACGAGCGCGGCACATTCTCGGCGCGCGGCGAGGCGCCCGATTGGCTGGCGGACTACAACAGCGCCAAAGGCCCGGAAAGCGCTCACGCCCAGCGATGGATGGCCCTCGGCGTAAAGCCCGATGCCGCCGCGCTGCGCATCCTCACCTACGACGCGGAACGGCCGCAGGAGTTTCTGGCGCTGTACAAAGCATCGCCTTTCGGCCAGGGCGCGCAGTACGATTTTCTGGGAGAGCTGATGGCGCGCCAGCGCATCGGGCAAGGCAGCACCTTCGACTTCGTCTGCCTGCTGGACGGTTCCACGGGGCAGCTCGGCTACGAAACCGGCGGCAACTCGCCCCTGATGCAGCAGATGGTGCTGCGCCTCGACATCCGCCTCGAAGCGTTGCTGGCAGGACTCACGCACACGCTGGGCGAAAACGGGTTCAACCTGGTGCTGGCCGCCGCCCATGGCGCGCCGCCCGAGCCCGCGGAAGAATCGCGCGCGCGCATGGCGGTAAGCGGGGAGGCGGTGGCCGAGAGCGTGGAGAAGAGCCTCGCGGCCGCCGGCAACGGCCGCGTGGAAAAATACCTGTACCCGTTCCTCTATCTGGACACCAGCGGGTTCCGCGATCCGGAGCCGGTGCGCGTGGCGGCCGCGCGCGCGGCCTTCGAGCATCGCGCCGTGGCGGGCTACTACACCGCGGGCGGCGCCTGCTCGACGCGCGACGAGTGGCAGCAACGGTTTCGCAACAGCTTCCACCCCAAGCGCTCGGGAGACGTCATGCTCTCGTACCGCGCGGAGTACGTGGAGGACTTCGGCGCCGGCCGCGGGGTCTCCTACGGCTCGCTGTACAACTACGATGTGCGCGTCCCGCTGTGCTTCTATGGGCCGCAGTTCCGCGCCGGCGTTTTCGAATCGCCCGTCGCCTCGGTGGATGTGGCGCCCACGCTGGCGCGCGCCATGGGGATCGCGGCGCCATCCTCCGCCATCGGCCGCGTGCTGGGCGAAGCGTTCCCCGAATGAGCGTTTCCGCCGCTCCCTCTTTAGCCACCAGCCTGTGCGGCATCGCGTTGCGCAACCCGGTGCTGGCCGCTTCGGGCACGTTCGGCTACGGCGTCGAGTTCGCGAAGCTGGTGGACTTGAACGCGCTGGGCGGGCTGGTGGTGAAGGGGCTCTCGCGCGAGCCCATCTCCGGCAATCCGCCGCCGCGCGTGTATGAAACCGAAGGCGGGATGATCAATTCCATCGGCCTGCAGAACATCGGCGTGCGCGCCTTCGCCGCCGAGAAACTGCCCGCGCTGGCGAAGCTCGCGACCGCGGTTTTCGCCAACGTTTTCGGCTACACCACGGACGACTACGTAGAAGTGGTGCGCGTGCTCGAAGACCACGCGGGCCTGGCCGGCTACGAGCTGAACGTTTCGTGCCCCAATACCAGCCACGGAGGCATTTATTTTTCGAGCGACCCGGCGCTGTTGAGCGAGGTGGTGGCGGCGGTGAAGCGGGTGGCGCGCCGGCCGGTGATGGTGAAGCTCTCGCCCAACGTGAGCGCCATCGAACCGCTGGCGCGCGCCGCGGAAGCGGGCGGCGCCGACGCCCTCTCGCTGGTGAACACGTTCATCGCCCTGGCCATCGACCCGCGCACGCGCCGCCCGCGCATCGGCGCCGGCTTCGGCGGGCTTTCCGGACCGGCCATCAAGCCCATCGCCCTGCGCCTGGTCTATCAGGCGGCGCACGCGGTGAAGATCCCCGTCGTCGGCCTGGGCGGCATTGCCACCGGGCTGGATGCGGCCGAATTCCTCATCGCCGGGGCGAGCGCGGTCGAAGTCGGCACGGCCACCTTCTGGGACCCGCGCTCGACCGCGCGCATCGCCGAGGAACTGGGAGAATTTCTGAAGCGCGAAAAGATCGGGAGAGCTACCGAACTGGTCAATACGCTGCGGATGTAGGGCGCCGATTTGGGGCTGCTGCGGACTCAGTCGCCTGCGGATTGGTGCTAAGCTGGCGGATCAGCGTAAGCAGTTGCTCGGGCGCCACGAGAGGAGTTTCCTTGCCGTTGAGGAACAGCGTCGGCGTGGCGTGGATGCCGTTCCCGCCGGCGAATGCGAGTTCGCTCTGAATCGTTGCCACGGCGCGCGGCTGGGCCAGGCCGCTTTCGAACTTCGTCACATCGAGGCCCGGAGTGCCACGGGCTCGGTCCAGTGCCTTCAGTTCCATGGAGAAACGCCGGAGGGCTTGCATCACTTTGCTGAGGCTGGTGACAGATACGGTGGATGGCTGCCAGCAGTAGGTAGCCGGCCGGTCGGAGCCGCAGCCTCGCTGGCGCTCAGGTTTCCTCCGCCCTGTTGTCCTCCGGGTCTCGCTCCTCGATCAGGCGGTACAAGGTGGCCCGGTGCACTCCCAGAATCCGCGCGGCTTCCGCCTTGTTGCCGCGCACCGCGGCCAGCACCCGCAGCGCATGCCGCTTGTGCATCTCGGCCATGGGCAGCAGGCTCTCGTCCTCCGCCGGCGCGCGGCACACGGACTCCGTCAAATGCTCCGGCAGGTCTCGCACGTCCACCAGGTCGCTGTCGCACATCATGCAGGCATGGCCCAGGACGTTTTCCAGCTCGCGCACATTTCCCGGCCAGGAGTAGCGCGCTAACAGAATCTGCACCCGCGGCGCGATCCCCCGTATGGGCTTTCCGTAGGTGGCGGACATCCGTTCGATAATGTGCCGCTCCAGCAGCGGCAAATCTTCTTTGCGCTCCGCCAGCCGCGGCAGCTTGATTTCCACCATCGCCAGCCGGTAGAACAGGTCCTCGCGAAACTCCTTGCGGTCGATCATCTCCCGTAAATCGCGGTTGGTGGCGGCAATGACCCGCACATCCGTCTTCCGCGGCACCGGAGAGCCCACGCGCTGGTACTCCCTGGTTTCGAGCACCCGCAGCAGTTTGGTCTGCGTGGCCAGCGGAAGGTCGCCAATCTCGTCCAGGAACACGGTCCCGCCGGCGGCGTACTCGAACAGCCCCTTCTTGTCCTCCGTGGCGCCCGTAAAAGCGCCCTTCACGTGGCCGAACAGCTCGCTTTCAAACAGTGTTTCGACGATGGCCGACGAGTTGCAAACCGCGAACCGCGCGGACCCCACCGGACTCAGACGGTGCAGCGCCGTTGCCGCCAGTTCCTTTCCCGTCCCCGTGGCGCCGGTCACCAGCGCGGTCTTGAAATGCGGCGCCGCCCGGCGAATCCGCGAGAAGACCTCCAGCATCAGCATGCTGCGCCCCACCATCCCCTGAAACTGGCAGGCCTGCAACATCTCGCTGTCCAGTTGCAGCGCCCGCCGGCGCTGCGCGAATTCCGCGATCAGCGCGTCCACACGCTCCCGCAGGCGGGCGATCGAAAGCGGCTTGGTCAGGTAGTCGCTGGCTCCCTTGCGAATGGCTTCCACCGCCGATTCGGCCGAGTAGTGGCCCGTGATGAGGATCACTTCGGTGGCCGGCGCGGCGGCCAGGATCTGCTCCAGGACGCGGATGCCGTTCATCTGCGGCATCACCAGGTCCAGCAGGACGATTTCCGGCCGCCGTTGCAGCACCATTTCCAGCCCGGCGGCCGGATCGGTAGCAGTAAGGATGGTCAGATCCTCCCTCGAAAGGGCGTCCTCGATCAATTCCAGGCTCTTGCGGTCGTCGTCGATGGCCAGCAGCACCACGCCCGGTTTCCCCGAGCTCACCGGACTCCTCCCGGCCGCGGTAGGCTCAACAGTTCGTTCACCTGCCGGCGCAGCTCGGCGCTATTGATCGGCTTGATGATGTAGGCGTCGAAGCCGGCGCCCACGATCCGGTCGCGATCGGTTTGCATGGCCTTGGCCGTAACCGCCATCACCGGCAGGCCCGAAAAGCGCGGATTGTTTCGGATCGCCGCCAGCACGGCGAACCCGTCTTTTACCGGCATTTCCAGATCGAGCAGCACCAGATCGAGGTCGGTTTCCTTCAGCCGCGCCAGCGCTTCCTGGCCATTGGCAGCCTCCATGACCCGGCAGTCGGCGCTTTCCAGAACCTCGCGAATCAGCTCGCGGCTCAACCGGTTGTCGTCGGCCACCAGCAGCGTTCGCATGGCTCAGGCCTTCTCCTCCAGAAGCAGCGCCGGCTCCAGGCTGTGCGGCCCCAGCGAAAAGAAAAACCGGCTGCCCCGGCCCGGATTGCTTTCCACCCAGATCGTTCCGCCGTGCAGGTCCGCCAGGCGTTTGGTGATGGCCAATCCCAGGCCGGTCCCTTCCTTTACCGCCCCCGGCGGAAGGCCTACCTGATGAAATTCGTCGAAAATCGCCGCCAGTTCGTCGCGCGGAATGCCCACTCCCGTGTCCCCGACGCAGAAGCAGGCGGTATCCCCCTGGCTGCTGTCGGCAATCCAAACCCGGCCATTCTCGGGCGTGAACTTCACCGCATTGCTCAGCAGGTTGTAAAGGATCTGCTTGAATCGCGTCCGGTCCGCGGTGATGCGCATTGCGGGCGGTATCTGGTTCGCGATGGCGATGTTCTTGATCCTGGCCAGCGGCGTGATCACCGAAAGTACGTCTTCCAGCGCGTCCGCCGGGCGGAGCGTTTCCGTCTGCAGGTCGATGCGCCCAGCCTCGATTTTCGACAGGTCCAAAACATCGTTGACGATGTGCAGGAGGTGCTGCGCACCCTCCTGAATATTGGCGGCAAATCGCCGGTACGTGGGAGGCAGCGGACCGGCCGGCTGCTCGGCCAGCAGGTCCGAGAATCCTACTATGGCGTTCAGCGGCGTGCGCAGCTCGTGGCTCATCCGCGCCAGAAACTCGGTCTTCATGCGATTGGCCCGCTCCACCTCCCGGTTGCGCACCTCCAGTTCGCTGGCCACGCGCGCCAGTTCCGACGTACGGTCCGCCACCCGCCGCTCCAGGTCCTGGTTCAATCGCAGGATCTCCCGCTCCGACCGCGCCACCTCGCGGAAGCCCGCCTCCGCGCGCCGCGTCGCCTCGTTGAGGATCTGATGCTGCGTGCGCCACTTCCTGGTCCACCAGCAGGTGACGCCGATCGCGCTGACCAGCAGCACGAGCTGCAGCCGTTTGGCCGCGGCCACGCCCTCGTCGTTTTCCCGGTCCGCATCCTGCAGTTTCTGACGGTGCATCGTCGCCAGTCCGTTGGCGCTGGCCTCCATCCGCTGCGTCAGCGAGCCCAGCCGGTCCAGGCGCGCCGCCGCGGAACGTTCATCCAGGGCGGCGCCATTCGTCAACTCGAAAAACAACTGCTTCCAGGCGTCCACGTCCTGGCTCACCTGGTCCGCGGCGGCACGGTCCTCCGCCGTGTCGAACAGCTTCACGATCGATGTGGCGGCGCTGTCGAAGCGCGAGAACATGAATTCGTGCCCGCGCCGGATCCCGGTAGCGGCCGACGGCCGCCCGGTGGCATACGCCGTCCGCAGCTCCCGTTCCACCCCCGACATCTCCGCAATCACCGCCCGGATCTCTCCGGCCAGGTCCAGGGTCCGGGCCGCGTCCGCAGCCTCGTCCTGCGCCTTGGCCACCCGGATCAGAGAAAGCAGGCTGTGGCCCAACAGCACGGAAAACATCAGCAGGATGGCGGCGAACCCGGCCACCACCTTCTGTTCCATGGTCAATTGGAATCGCATGGCCAATTGAGACTTCCTTCTCTGATATTACCATCGCACTCCGCCGCGCCGGCGTTCTTTTTGAACCGCCAGCCTGCCCCGGTCACAAATATCTTCTCCTTCATTTCCATTGCCTTGCTCGCAAATCGCGCTGCCGCTCCGCAGCCTCCGTGTTACCGTGAAATCGAGAAAGAGGGTTGCGTCCCACCGCTCGCAGCCCCCAACAGTTTTCTTCCAGGCCTGGAAGCGTTGCATAGTACGGTGGTGCTGAACTCCCGGACGTCCTGAGTAGGGACGATTGCGATTCGCGTCGACGGGAGACTTCGGAACCGGTTCTGTTACACCGCGCGGACAGATCTGCGGATCCTGTTCCCACGGTCTTCAGAGAGCCATTTGCGTCGAATGGAATGCGTAAGGTACGTGCCTTCAAAGCCAACCGCCTGCCTCCCAGACGCGGCGCCAACTATTGGCGGCCGGAAAATACGCCGGGCGATAAGCCCCCGGCCCAATAACCGTAGCCCCAGCCGCCGCAACGCCCCACGCCCGAAGTGTCTCGAAAAAGCCCGGCCCGAAGGGCCGCACCTTCCCCCGGCCCCTGGCCCCCGGCCCCCGGCCCCCGCTAACCAATTCCTCGCCCGCCCGTCCAAGGTGGTAGACAATCGACTACCTTTCCATGGCCCAGCCCGAACCCTATCAAAACCGCATCGAGCTGCTGCAGGGCACTCTGGACATGCTCATTTTGCGCACGCTCCAGTGGGGACCCTGCCATGGCCACGGCATCGGCCTGGCCATCCGCGCCTCATCCGCGGACGTTCTGCAGGTGGAGCACGGCTCGCTTTACCCGGCGCTGCACCGCTTGCGCCGCGAAGGTTGGATCGCCTCGGAATGGAAGATCACCCAGAACAAGCAGCGCGCCCGCTACTACCGGCTCACGGCTAAAGGCCGCAAGCGGCTGGCCGCGGAGGAGTCCCGCTGGGACCGCATGGTGGCGGCCATCGCACGCGTCATGCGCCCCGCGTAACACAGGAGGAATGCAATGCGTCTCTGGCCATGGCTCAAGCGGCGGTCTCGGGAAAATAGCGAGCTCGACGAAGAGATCCGCTTCCACCTTCTCCAGGAGGCCCAGCTTCGCATCGATCGCGGCGAACCGCCCGATGCGGCCCGGCGCTCCGCGCTCCGCGATTTCGGTAACGTCACCCTGGCCGCCGAATTGACCCGCCAGATGTGGGGCTGGAGCGCGCTCGAGCGGGCCGCGCAGGACCTGCGCTTCGCCGCGCGCATGATGCGCCGGAGCCCGGCGTTCACGGCCGTGGCGCTGGCCGCGCTGGCCCTCGGCATCGGCGCCACCACCGCCATGTTCAGCGTCGTGAACGCGGTGCTCCTGCGCCCCCTGCCGTTTCCCGATGCGGGCCGCCTGGTGATGGTGTGGGAACGTCCGCCCGAGGGCGGGCTCACCAACGTGGTCCAGACGCAGAACTTTTTCGACTGGCGAAAGCGCAACCGCTCCTTTGAGAACATCGCCGCCCTGTTCCGGTTGCCCGCCAACCTCGAGAGCGAAGGCGATCCCGTGCAGGTTCCCGGCCTGCGCGTCACCGCCGGATTTTTCGAAATCCTGGGGACGCCGCCCCTGCTCGGCCGCACCATCCGGCCGGAGGACGACGTCACCGGCGGCCCCGGCGTGGTGGTGCTGAGCCACGGCCTGTGGCAGCGCCGCTTCGGCTCGCGCCAGGAGACCATCGGCCGGAAGATGATTGTCGACGGCTCCGCGCGCGAGGTGATCGGCGTCATGCCGCCCGGCTTTGCTTTCCCGGCCATTCCCCGCGTTGACTTGTACCTGCCCATGCAAATCCACCCCTCCGAGGCGCTACTCGACGGGCGCAACTACTCCACCGTGGCGCGCCTGCGGCGCAACACCTCCCTCGCCGATGCCGCCGCGGACATGCGCGCCGTAGCCGCCCAAACGGCGCGCGAGCGCCCCGATATGAACGCGAAGTGGAGCGCCACCGTGGTGCCCCTGCTCGAGCAGACGGTGGGCGACACGCGCACCACCCTGCTGGTGCTGCTGGGCGCGGTGGCGTTCGTGTTGCTGATCGCCTGCGCCAACGTCTCCAACCTGCTGCTGATGCGGGCCAACGCGCGGCGCCGCGAGATCGCCGTGCGCGCCGCCCTGGGCGCCGGCCGCTGGCGCCTGTTCCACCAACTGGCCATGGAAAGCCTGCTGCTGGCGCTGGCCGGCGGTTTTGCCGGCTTCCTGCTCGCCTGGTGGGGAGTGCCCGCGGTCCGCACCCTGCTGCCCGCCACCTTTCCGCGCGCGGGCGAGATCGAGGTGGATCGCGGCGTCCTCGCCTTTACCCTGCTGGTGTCCGTCGCCTGCGGCCTCTTCTTCGGCATTTTCCCCGCGCTCCAGGTGGACCGCGGCCGCCTCGGCGAAGGGCTCCGCGCGGGCGGCCGCTACGGCAGCGCGGCCCACCGCAGCCTGCGCAATCTGCTGGTGGTTACCGAGGTCTCGCTCGCCGTGCTCCTGGTGGTTGGCGCCGGCCTGATGCTGCGCAGCTTCGTCCTGCTGCACGAAGTGGACCCGGGATTCCGCCCCGAGCGCCTGCTCACGCTGCGCATGATGCTGTTCCCGCAGGCGTCGAGCTTCGCACAATTGCTGGAGCGCCGTGCCGCGCTGGTGGCCGGAATGCTGGAGCGGATTCGCGCCCTGCCGCAGGTCGAGTCCGCCGCCTCCATTCACATGCTGCCTTTGACAGGCCTGCAATCGGGTACGTGGTACTATCGCGCCGACCGTCCCGCGCCTCCCCCCGGAGACATGAGCGGAGGAGATGTTTCGGTGGTGTCGGACGATTATTTCCGAACCATGGGCATCCCTCTGCTGGCCGGCCGCGAATTCGACCTCCGCGACCGCCGGGGATCGCCGCACGTGGCCCTCCTCAACCAGGCGGCCGCGCGCGCCAATTTCCCCGGCGAGAACCCCATCGGAAAACGCGTGAAGGTTACCTGGAGCATGGGTCCGGAGGAGGTCGAAATTGTGGGCCTGGCCGCCGATATCCGGCACAACGCGCTCGACGCCACGCCTGAGCCCTGCCTCTTCCTGCCCCATGCGCAACAGCCCAGCGGATTCGTTTCGCTGGTGGTTCGCACCCGCGCGCAGTCGCTCTCCGCCGTCTCCGCCGTCAAGGAGCAGATCCGCGCCGCGGCCCCCCATCAGGGCGCCCAGGAGATCGAGACCATGGAGGACGTGGTGTCCGCATCCATCGCCCGGCCCCGGCTCGACGTCGCCATCCTGGGCGTTTTCGGCCTGCTCGCGCTGGCGCTGGCCGCGCTGGGAATCTATGCGGTGGTCTCCTACTCCGTGGAGCAGCGCACGCGCGAGATGGGCATCCGCCTGGCCCTCGGCGCCGCGCCCCGCTCCATCCGGCGCATGGTGCTGCGCGAGGGACTGCTCCTGGCCCTGGCCGGAATCGGCGCCGGCCTCGCCGCCGCGCTGGGGTTGACCCGTTACCTCGCTTCTCTGCTCTATGCCATTCGCCCCACCGACGCGCTCGTGTACGCCGCGGTAAGCGCCGTTCTGGCCGCCGCCATTGCGGGCTGCTTCGTCCCGGCCCGCCGCGCCACGCGCGTGGACCCCGCCGTGGTGCTCCGCGAAGAGTGAGCCGCGCTTCCCCGCACCGCGTTACTCCGCGTGTCTTCCCACAGTCCCTGCGTCCCCCGGAGCGCGGCGCGCTTCCCCGCACCACGTTACTCCGCGCGTCTTCCCTCAGCCCCCGCGTCCCTCGGAGCGTGGCGCGCTTCCCCGCACCGCGTTACTCCGCGCGTCTTCCTCCCTCAGCCCCCGCGTCCCTCGAAGCGCGGCGCGCTTCCCCCCACCGCGTTACTCCGCGTGTCCCTGCCTCAGCCCCTGCGTCCCCCGGAGCGCGGCGCGCTTCCCCGGCTAAGATAGTCATGGAGATCAAATTGAAGAAGCTGCTGCTTGTGCTGCTGCTCGTCGTCGCGGCAGTGATCGGTTGGGGTGTCTTTCGCAAAAGCGCGCCGCCGCGGGTGAATTTCACCCGGGTCAAGCGGGAAACGCTGGTCAGTACTCTTTCCACCAACGGCAAGGCGGAGCCTTCCGAGTGGCAGGCTGTGCGCGCCGAAGCCGCCGGCCTGGTGAGCCGCGTCCCGGTTCGGGAAGGGCAGACCGTGGCCCAGGGAGCGGTGTTGGCCGAGGTGAGCGATCCTTCCCTGGAGGCCGGCGTCGCGGCGGGCGAGGCCAAGGTGGCGGAGGCGAAGGCCAATCTGGCGGCGCTCCAATCGGGGGGCAAACCCGCGGAGCTGGCCGACATCGAAAACCGGCTGGCGCAAGCGCGCGCGGCGCTCGAGCAGGCCGAGAGAGACTCCGCCGCGCTCGAGCGCCTCGCCCAAAAACAGGCCGCCACCGCCGCCGAGGCGGCCGCCGCCCGCGACAAGGTGAACCAGGCGCGGTTGGAGATCGCCGGCCTGGACAAGCGCCGCGGCGCGCTGGTCGCCAACACCGACATCGCCGCGGCGCAGGCGCGCCTGCAGGACGCCGCGGCGGCCCTCAACCTGGCGAAACAGCAGGTGGCGCAGAGCCTGGTGCGGGCCCCCCTCGCCGGGGAAGTTTACGGGCTGGCGGTGCGCGCGGGCTCCTATCTCAATCCCGGCGACCTGGTGGCCAACGTCGGCCGGCTCGACCGCCTGCGCGTCCGCGTCTATGTCGACGAGCCGGAGCTGGGACGCGTCGCCGAAGGCCAGCCGGTCACCATTACCTGGCAGGCGTTGCCGGGCAAACAGTGGCAGGGAACCGTGGTGCGCAAGCCCACCTCCATCGAGGCGCTGGGCTCGCGGCAGGTCGGGCAAGTGGATTGCACCATCGCCAACCCCGAGCGCGAGCTCATCCCCGGCACCAATGTCGACGCCGTCATCCGCACCGCCGTGGCCGGTAACGCCCTGGTGATTCCCAAAGAAACCCTGCGCCACGACGCCGCCGGCGACTATGTTTTCCTGCTCGCAGGCGACCGCCTCGAGCGCCGCGCGGTCAAGACCGCGAACTCCAGCGTCGCCGCCATGCAGGTCGTTGCCGGTCTCGCCGAGGGCGACCAGGTGGCCATGCCCTCCGACGTCCCGCTCACTCCCGGCGCACGCGTCACCCCCATTACCGAAGCGAAGCCCAGGGGCGCCCCGTAAGGAGCGGCTGGGGCGCAACCGGGGGTGTGGCACCCGCAACTTCTCATTTTTACCGTGTTGGGCTCGGCGGCTCTTGGGCAGCCGTCGGATTACAGTTGAGTACCCTGAGGCTTTCGACTTGCCGAGACATAACGGAAACCCGCGAAAACACCGCCCCGCAAGAAGAATGGCGGCAGGCTTGCGGCTTCCCCGCATTTCCGAAACAATAGCAGCTTCATGTCCCGCAATGACGACGCCACTCCGCCCGGGTATTCCTGGACCAGAGATCTGAACCCCTATCAGTGGTTCGTCGTCGCCGTGGCCAGTGTCGGCTGGATGTTCGACACCATGGCCCAGCAGCTTTTCAACCTGGCCCGCGTACCGGCCCTCCGCGACCTGCTGGGCGGCCACGCCAGCGCCGGAGTGGTCGCCGAGCAGGCGGGCTACGCCACCATGATCTTCATGATCGGCTGGGCCGTGGGCGGCGTCTTCTTCGGCATTCTGGGAGACCGCCTGGGCCGCGCCCGGACCATGATGCTCACCATCCTCTGCTACACCATCTTCACCGGCCTGAGCCTGTTTTCCATCGGGGTGTGGGACTTCAACGCGTACCGTTTCCTGTGCGGCCTGGGCGTCGGCGGACAGTTCGCCGTCGGCGTATCGCTGGTGGCGGAGATGGTCCCGGCGCGCGCGCGGCCCTATGCGTTGGGCACGGTGCAGGCCTTCTCGGCGGTGGGCAACATGCTGGCCGCGCTCACCGGCATCCTGCTCGGCCAGATGGAAACTGCCGGCGTCATCGCCGGGGCCTGGCGCTACGAGTTTCTGGCGGGCGCCTTGCCCGCGCCGCTCGCCCTGGTGGTCTTCAAGAAACTGAAAGAGCCCGACCAGTGGCTGAAGGCGCGCGCGGAAAAGAAGCGCCTGGGCTCCTACGGCGAACTGTTCTCCGATGCGCGCTGGCGCCGTAACGCCATTGTGGGCCTGCTGCTGGCCTTTTCCGGCGTAGTCGGTCTATGGGGCATCGGCTTTTTCAGCTACGACCTGTTCCGCCCTGTGCTCGAACGAACTTTCCGCGCGCAAGGTTTCACCGGCGCCGCGCTGGCCGGCAAGACCACCACCTGGATCGGCATCACCTCGCTGTTTCAGAACCTGGGCTGTTTTCTCGGCGTCTACGCGTACACCTACCTGACGCACTACACCGGGCGCAAGAAGGCGTTCGCCATCAGCTTCGTGGCGGCCATGGGGGCCACCGCGTACACCTTCTGGAATCTGCGCAGCCTCAGCGACATCTTCTGGATGGTCCCGCTGATGGGCTTCGCGCAGCTCGCGCTGTTCGGCGGCTACGCCATTTACCTGCCCGAGCTGTTCCCCACGCGCCTGCGCTCGACGGGCACCAGTTTCTGCTACAACGTGGGCCGCCTGATCGCCGCCGGCGGACCGCTGACCCTCGGCCTGCTGACGCGCCGCGTCTTCGCCGCGCACGCCGAACCGATCCGCTACGCCGGCGTCACCATGTGCCTGGTCTTCCTGGTAGGCCTGGCCGCGCTGCCGTTCGCGCCGGAGACCAAGGGAAAGCCGCTGCCCGAGTAACAGGAGCGCCGCGGCAGACCCATGCTGCCGCCCGCAACTGAGGCGCCGGTAATCCTTGTGACATCTGTCGGGGCGCACCGGGCTCCGTAGTTTTCCCGAGTCTGATCCGGGGCTTTCCGGGTTCTCATGTTTCCCCCTTCCACGGTATCTTCCGTTACGAGTGCCCGCCGTGCCGGTGCTTCCAAAGCCGCCCGATCCTCAGGACCCTGAATCGGTGTAGGAAGCGCGGCGTCGATCCGAGCTTTTGTCGCGAGGCTGGTCACAGGAACACTATTCAGGTTACCCGGAGACTGTAAAATGACGAGGTTTCTATCGTTGACGTTGCTTCTGACCCTGGCCGGCGGAGCCGCGTCGGCCACTTCGCTGGCGGTGCTGATCGCCGGTAGTCAGACCATCCAGGCCGGGGGCCTGCAATTCAGCAACTTCAGTGTCAGTCCCCAGAACAACATTGCCGCCGGCGCCATCGACGTAGTCGGATTCACCGATGCCGGCGGAAACTCCGGGCTTAGATTCACTTCGACCGCGCTCGCCATCGGAGCTGGGGGCAGTAACCAGTTGCTCGCCGACGTGCTCTTCCAGGTAAGCGTCACTAACCCCGCCTCGCCGATCAATTCGGTAACCCAGTCCTTCAATGCCACGCTCTCGCCCGGTCTCATCACCGCCTTCGATTTCACCTTCGTCGGACCTTCGAGTGCCAGCAATTGCGTCAGCGGCGACGTGGCCGGCTGCCTGCAGGTTCGCACCCCAACCAATTCCATCATTCTTCCTTCGAGGCTCACTTCGACGCCGGTCGAGCGCCAGGTTCAACTCAGCCGTGCGGCAGGCAGCTCCGCCACGGGCACAGTCGGTTCGTGGGATGTCACGTTCTCTCAAGTGCCCGCACCGCCCCCCACGCAGACTGCGGTGACGGTTACGACCGCGCCCGCGGGGCTGAGCGTCAGCGTGGATGGTGCCACCGTTATCGCGCCGCAGACGTTCAACTGGGCGGTGGGATCGACGCACACCATCGCCGCGGTCTCGCCGCAGGGCACCGGCGGCACGCGCCAGACCTTCACCTCCTGGAGCGACGCCGGTGCGCTCAGCCACGTGGTGACGGCTCCGGCCGCGGCCACCACCTTTACGGCCAGTTTCA
>JAIQEX010000003.1 GCA_020073615.1 Terriglobia bacterium | reverse complement strand
CCCACCATTGTCGGGAACGTTGACTACCACACTCTGCGCCAGCGGCTGGAACAAATCGATGTCCTTTTGCGCGACGCGGGACAATGGATCTGTGGGACTGGCGGGCTACCTGGCGGCGTTTCTGGCAGCCGGCGGAGCCACGTTCTCCCATGACGCGGCCCCGATTCTCTACCGCCATTGCGCTTCCTGCCACCGGCCGGGAGGTGTCGCCCCGTTCAGCCTGCTCACTTATCAGGATGCCGCCAAACGGGCGGCCCTGATCGCGGCCGTCACCGCGAAACGGTACATGCCGCCCTGGCTCCCCGATGCGTCAACGCATTTTCAGGAGGAGCGGCGGCTGAGCGATACGGAGATCGCCGCGCTGGCGCAATGGGCTGCCGCGGGAGCACCCGCGGGCGATGCCGCCGCTACGCCTGCTCCGCCCCGCTTTCCCGAGGGCTGGCAACTGGGGCCGCCCGATCTCACCGCGGAAATGCGCGCCCCCTTCGAAGTGCCTGCGGATGGACCCGACCTTTACCGCTGCTTCGCCATTCCCGCGCCCGTGGCCCAGGACCGCTGGGTGCGCGCCGTCGATATGCGCCCCGGCAACGCCCGCGTGGTGCACCATGCGCTGCTGTTCCAGGACGTCACCGGCACCGCACGCAAGCGCGATTCGGGGGCCGGGTACGAATGCTTCGGCACGCCGGGATTTCTGCCCGCGCGCGGGCTCGGCGGATGGACCCCCGGCTCTCTGCCCTACCGCGCGCCCGAGGGAATTCCCGAACTGCTGCACTCGGGCGCCGACCTGGTGCTCCAGGTGCATTACCACCCCACCGGAAAGCCGCAGACCGATCGCACCAGCGTGGCGCTCTATTTCACCGCCGATAAACCGCGGCGCAAGATGATGGATATCCCGCTCGGCTCGACGCGCATCGACATTCCGCCCGGAGAGAGCCGTTACCGCGTGGCCGACCACTTCACCATTCCCGTGGATGTGGACGCCATCGCGGTGACCCCGCACGCCCACTACGTCTGCCGCGAGATGTCGGCGTACGCCCTGTTACCGGACGGCAGCCGCCGCACGCTGCTCCACATCCCCGACTGGAACTTCAACTGGCAGCAGCAATATCTCTATGCCGCGCCGCTGCGCCTGCCGGCGGGAACCGAAGTGGTGATGGAGTTCCTCTACGACAATTCGGACGCGAATCCGCGCAACCCGAACCATCCGCCGCAACGCGTGGTCTGGGGACCCGCGACCACCGACGAGATGGCGGGTCTGCACCTGGCCGTCGTGCCGGTCCGCGACAGCGACGCCGAGGAGCTAGGCCAGGCGCTGTGGGGCAAGATGATCCGCGCCGCCGGCGCGGGCGGCCTGCGGCGGTGAAACGAACTCCACGCGGTGCCATTTTCAAATGTGGGGCAGGTTGTGAAACCTGCGGCCGATTGTCAATCGGCCTGCCGACTTTCCTGAGAATCTGTGCGGCGCAAGGGCACCTACGTTTTTGTGACCACCTTCCGTCACTGCCGGCTGCCCCACTTTCATTCTGTAGGTGAACCCATGTTCCTCACGTAGCGCCTGCACGGCAGTCTCCCGCCGGGCCGGAGCTTTCCCTCCGCAATCTCCTCCGGACGAGCATTCGTAGCCATGGACCGCATTCTGGATAGCACATCCACCGGCCCGCTCTTTCTGCGCATGCCTGCTATCGCGAATATGGTGGTGACTGCCATTCGCTATCGCGACGATCGCCATGGGAATCTGCGACACTTTCAACTCCACGCCTTCGTCGTGATGCCCAACCACGTGCACCTCCTGATGACTCCCTTGGTGGCAGTTTCCCAGGTGATGCAATCGCTCAAGAGATTCACTGCCCGGGAGGGCAACAGAATCCTGGGACTCACCGGGCAGCCGTTCTGGCAGGACGAGAGCTATGATCGACTGGTGCGCAACGATGCGGAGTTTGCGCGCATTGCCGATTACATCGAGCGGAACCCGGTAAAAGCCGGGCTGGCGCTAACGCCGGAAGAATTTCCGTGGTCGAGCACGGGGCCGATTGACAATCGGCCGCAGGTTGACAACCTGCCCCACTGGAGTGGGCAGCCCGGCAGCGGACAAGCTGAATGCTGACGGCTGAATGCTGAGAGCTCACCTTGCAAAGCGCGCCGCCAGAGCAAGGAAGAGAACCGTTCCCAGGGCGATGATGAGGCCGTGCGGCATGCCCAGGGCCTTGGGGTGCTTGACGTCCAACTCTTCGTTGCCCACGTACGCCGGCCGGCCGCTCTTCATCTCGCTCAGGATGAAAGCGACGTTCCACAGCGTGCTCTTCATCCGTCCGCGCGTGGCCACCAGGATCAGCCCCGCCACGCCGCCGATGATGGAGGTGACCAGCAGGATCCCCACCCAATCCTCCCAGCCGGCGAGGGCGCCCACGGCGGCCATCAGCTTGACGTCGCCCGCGCCCATGGCGCGTAGCGCGTACAGCAGGAAATATACCGCGAAGCCGAGGCCGAGCCCCTTCAGCGAAAAGCGCAGGCCCGGCCAGACCGGATCGAGAAACGTGTTCAACGCCAGGCCGATCAATACTCCGCTCACCGTTAGCCAGTTGGGGATGCGCCGGTAGCGGATATCGAAAATCGCGGCGCCGAGAACCAACGCAAGAAGGGCCGCCCACACTTCCCGCGGTGGAACAGTGAAATGCATGAAGCGCAAGTATAACGCGATTATTGGACCGTTCCGGCGGCGGGGCGCGTGGCCGCCAACTGGATGCCGTCGCCCGCATTCGCCAGGCCAGGGATGGTCACCGGCAACCGGCCGCGGATGGGGATTTCGCCCCACAGCGCTTTCACGGCCGCGATCTCCGAGGGCGCCACGTTGCTGAAGGTCGCCAGGTATCCGGCCACCTCGGGAAAGTTGCGCAGCAGGTACGGATTGCCCAGCGCGATGAGCGTCACCAGCTTGTGCGATGCCACGAGCGTTTCCACGACGTGGGGCAGGTCGCCCGCCAGGCCCACCGTGCCGCGGCCGGCGCTCACCGAGGCGAAGGCCGCCACCACGTAACTGTCGCACGCCGGCAGCTTGCCCACTGCGTCGTCCAGCGCCGCGCGCGGCATCGAGGGATCGAGTGCCGCCAGCGCCGCCCTGGGCTGCCGCTTGTGGATCTCCTGGGTGAAGGCCTGGCCGCCCGCCGCGTACCGTCCCTCGGCCATTACCACGAAGCAGGCCCGGTCGGGCGCGGCCAGCGGAATCGGCTCGCCCGTGTTGCGCACCAGCGTCACCGCGCGCTCGGCAATCTCCTGTGCCCGCTCGACGGCCTCGGGAGCGGCCACCGTGTCGCCGATAGCCTCCACATTCACGAAGCGCTTGCGGTCCAGGCCGAGGCGCTCCTTGGCGGCCAGAATCCGAATGGTGCTCTCCTGGATGCGCCGGCGGGTCAGTCTCCCGCTCTCCACGGCCGCCACCACCGCCTTGATCGCCACATCGGCGTCGGCGGGCATGAGCAGCGTATCGGCGCCGGCTTCGAGGGCGCGCACCGCGATCTCTCCCGCGCCGAATGCCTGCAACCCGCCCATTCCCAGGGCATCGGTGATCACCATGCCTTTGAAGCCGAGCTGTTTGCGCAGCAAGTCCGTAAGGATGGCCGGCGAGAGGGTGGCCGGAAGATCCGCGGGCCCCAGCGCCGGCACCGCGATGTGCGCCGTCATGATGGAATCCACGCCAGCGTCGATGGCCGCGCGGAAGGGCACCAGCTCCAGGCGCTCCAGCCGCTCGCGGTCCGCGGTGATGGCCGCCAGGTTCATGTGCGTGTCGATGGCCGTGTCGCCGTGCCCCGGAAAATGTTTGGCGGTGGTCAGCACGAAGTTGCGCTTGTCGGAATGCGCGCCCTCGATGAAGGCCTTCACGTAGGCCGCCACCTGCTGCGGATTCTCGCCGAAGGAGCGGATGTTGATGATGGGATTATCGGGATTGTTGTTGACGTCGGCCACCGGATAATAAACCCAGTGGACGCCCAGCGCGCGGGCTTCGCGCGCCGTCACCTCGCCCTCGAAGCGCGCCAGCGCCGGGTCGCCCGCGGCCCCGAAGGCCATGGCGTGCGGAAAAACGGTGGTGCCGGCCACGCGCATGGAAGCGCCGCGCTCGAAATCCCCGCCCACCAGCAGCGGCACCTTGGCGATGCGCTGCAGGCGATTCAAGAATGCCGCCACGGCGTACGGCTCGGCCTTCTGGATCGTGCGGCCGTTGGAGGCGTTGTTGAGAATCAGGCCGCCCACCTTGGTCTCGCGGATCAGGCGCATGAACTTGCGGAATTCCCGCGAGCGCGAATGCGGCGCTTCGCCGTGGAAGGCGATGAACACCAGTTGCGCCACCTGGTCGCGCAGGGTCATGCCCTTGATCCAGCGGCGCACGGCGGGCGACGCTTTGATGGCGGGCTGGCGCGCGGCAGCGGCGTTCGAGCGGGAAGCGGGGGGAGCCGCGGCCAACACCGCGCACAGCACGGCGGCCAGCAACGACGACCGCGAAAAGGAATGCGTCACGATTCCAGTGTGCCAGATTTACCGGCTCTTGGCCTGCGCCCGCACCAGAACGTTCTTTTGCGCGGCGGCGGGCTTGCGCACGGGGCCGCGGTTCACCAGCCGCTTCACCCAGCGCACCAGGTGGGCCGCCTCGTGACAGCTCTTGGCCACCACCGCGTCGGCGCCGGTGTTCTCCTCGGTCAGCCCCAACGGGTCTACGAATCCCGAGAGCAGGATGATCCGAGCATTAGGGTTCAGCTTGCGAACGCGCTCGATGAACTCACTTCCGTTCATACGCGGCATTTTGAAGTCCGTAACCACCACGTCGAAGGCCGATGCCTGGAAGAGTTTCAGGCCCTCTTCCCCGGTAATCGCAATCTGTACTCGATATCCCAGTTCTTCGAGCAGGGACTTGCGGACCAACAATCCATCGCGATTGTCGTCTACCAGGAGAATGTGCGGGTTCGAAACGGATGCGGGCTTCATGCGGAACGTTGCGAGAGTAACAGAGCTGTAACCCTGTGTCAACGCATTTTGCATCGTCTTGGAAAATCGCCAGTTCCAGTACTTGACAAATGGAACGGCGGGCGTATGCGATTCTACGCCGCCGCGCGCGGGACTCTGCGTCACACGCGTGCGCGGCTTTACTCCACGGCGCGCGGCGCTTTGTATCCCGATTTGGCGACGATGGAATACTTGATGGGCTTGTTTTTTTCGTCCTTCACGGGCAGGGGGTTCCCCTGCTGGTCCACCAGTTGCACTTTGATCTTGCGAAAAGCGCCGTCGTGGGCCTTGTTGCTGGACGAATAGGTCAGTACGTACTGGTTGCGCAGGGCCTGGTGAATCTCCTGGAAAATCGAAGGGGATTCGCCTTCGAACCGCGGGAAGAACGCCATCCCTCCGCTCTCCTTGGCAAAGGTCCGCATCTCATTGTCCGCCTGCAGAAACGCGATGTCGTTGTAGCCCATGGCCTCCATCTGGATGCGGATGGTCTGCATCAGGCCGATGACATAGATCGGCACCCCGGCCTCCTGGACGGCCTTCCGCGCCTTGTCATAAGTCAGTTTGCTGAAGGTGTCGATCCCGGAGGTGATCAGCAGGATGGCCTTGCGCCCTTCGATGCCCGACATGCGGTCCGCGGTATCCACCATGGCATCGAACAGGTTCGCTTCCGACCATGCCGGGATATTCAGGCGCGAGAGCGCTTCCTGCGTTTTGGCGCGGTCGGTGGTGAAATCGGTGAGGATTTCGGGTTTGATATCGTACGCCACCACGGCCACGTAGTCGTCGGGCTTTAAGGTGCTGGCGAAGCCCCAGGCCAACTGGAGGGTCTGATACCAGGTGTACCCGTAGAACTGCTGGAACTTGTTGCTGAACTCGATCACCATGGCGATGGTCAAGGGCGCTTCGCCGATGCTGTAGCCGCGGATCTGTTGCGGCACGTTATCTTCCATGACGCGGAAGTTGCCCTTGGGAATGCCGGGAATGAAGTGACCCCGGTTGTCCAGCACGGCGACATCCACCGTGACCACGTCGACGTCGCTTTTGAAGCTGGCCAGATTGCCGGTGTCGGTCTGCGGCTCCTTCTTGTACTTCGAGGGGATCTTGGGCAGATCGGCATCGGGGGTAGCGGTTTCGCCGGGCTTTTTGGGCTTAGCTACGGTCTCTCCGGGGTCGCGCTTGGGTCCCTCCTGGCCGGCTACGAGGCCGGTCAGGGCGACAAGTGCGGCGCCGCACAATAGGGGAACAATCCAGGCTCGCATAGGCGTACTTCTGACGTAACTATACCAAAAGACGCCGCCCGGCGAAGAGCGGTTGCGCTGTGATGTTAATTCACCCGCGGACCGGGGCCGCCGTGTTTCCGCAAATAAACCTGAAACTTCTTCTTGGCCCGGCGTAGTTTCCACTGGCGGTACCAGCCCGCCGCGTCGGGCAGCCGCAAGCGCGTCTTGGGCAGGCGTGCCTTGAGGTAAATGTAGCCGAATGCCATCCCGCCCAGGTGGGCGACATTGCTCACACCGCTGTTCCCGCTGCCCAGCGCGCTGAAGAGCGCGATGGCGCCGTAAATCATCACCAGGTATTTGGCCTTGATGGGGAACAGAAAGTTCATCAGCACGCGCACATCCGGGAAGAGAACGCCGAAGGCCAGCAGCAGCCCGTAAATTGCGCCCGATGCGCCAATCGTGGTGGTCTTGTGGCCCAGGATCAGGTTCACCGCGGTATCGCACACGCCCGCGCCCACGCCGCACAGGAAGTAGTACTTCAGAAACGCGCGCGTGCCCCAAGTCTGTTCGAGAGGCGTGCCGAACATCCACAGGGTCAGCATATTGAACAGCAAGTGGCCGAACCCGCCGTGGAGAAACATGTAGGTGAACAGCTCGAAGACGAAAAAGTTGTGCACCACCAGGCTGGGAGTCAGTGCCAGCAGCAGCATGTTACTCTGCACCGGCGCGCCGCCCAGGTAAAACAGCAGGAAAATCGCGGTATTACTGATCAGCAGCCATTTGACCCCGGTGGGGAAGTATCCGTAGATAACGGAGCGGCGCAACGGGAACCGGGGTCGTGGCATGGCGGGCCTCTTAAAGTTAGAATATCAGAACCCGGTTTCGCCGCAGGTGTAAACTCCCTTTTGAGCCAAAATGTCCCGATGAAACGACGCCCCCGCCCTCCCGCCCCCGATTCGTCTATCGTGGTAAGTAGCACCGGGAGGGCTTGGTCCAGGGAAGGATACCGTCGAGGTGGCTCCGCAGCATCTGCGAATTCTTGAAGGGTTCCAGCCTTGGATCGCATCGCCGATTTGATCCCCTTGGTCAGGTTCTCACTGGCGGACCTTACGCCGCCACGCCGCCAGCGCGCGCTGCGCCTCCGGTGTGCCGATCAGCCGCAGGGCCGTCTCGGCGCCCACGCGAAGGTTATCGTCATCCAGCATCCTGCTCAACGGCCCGATAGTGGCAGGATCCTTGATCTCAAAGAGGGCGCGGCGGGCCGCGTCGCGCATGCGGCCGCTCCCTTCGGTCGCCAACCTTACCAGGACTTCTACGGCCGGCATGCCCGGCCTGGCCAGTTTGCCCAACGACCACGCCGCCACTTCGCCGGTGTCCGCGTCCTGGAGCGCTTCGGCGAGCGCCGGAACCGCCCATTCTTCTCCGACTTTTCCCAGTAGCCGCACGGCGTCCTCGCGATACAACTTGTCCGGACTGCGCACGATCTCCACCAGCCCGGCCGTCACCGCGGGCCCTCCGATCTTTTCCAGCGCCTCGGAGGCCGCGCGCCGGACGTCACCGCGTTCATCCTCGAGCGCCTCCAGGAAGAGCGCCAGGTGCGCGGCGCCGCCCAAGCGCGCCAGGGTGGCAAGAGCGCGGGAGCGCACGCTGCTCTCCGGGTCTTTGACGGCTCGGCGCAGCGCTTCCACGGCAGCGGCGGTAGCCACGGGTTCCAGCAACTCCCCCGCCTGTTGCCGGTTGTCTCGGTCGGCATGCTGGAGCGCCTCGATCAGCAGGCTCTCGCCGCCGGCCTGCGGAATCTTTGACGCCGCCCGCAGCGCCGCCCGCGGCGCGTTGTTGTTGCGGAACGCTTCCTGGAACGCCGGCAGCAGGGCCGCATCGTGGAAATCGCCGAGGGCGTCCAGCGCGGCTGCGCGCACCCAATCATTCTCATCGGCGAGCAGGCGCTGCAAGTGCGGGATCGCCGCCCGATCGCCGATCGCCCCCAGCGCTCCGGCAGCGGCGGCCCGCACGGAGCGGTCCTCGTCGCCCAGCGCTTCGATCAGCTCCGGCACCGCCTCTCGCCCCAGTTCGGCCAGACCGCTCACCGACCAGTTCGCACGCAGGGATTCGAACACCGCCGGCAGGCACCGCTTGTCGCCCCGGTCGAGCAGCATCCCGCCCGCCCGAAACCGGACTTCCTGTATGGGATGATGCAAGGCCCCCGCCAGCACTTCGGTCACCGTGGGGTGATTCATGGTCGCCAGCGTCTTGAGCGCCGCTTCCCGCTGCTCTTCATCCATGCTGTCCAGGGCCCGCGCCGCCTGTTCCACCACCGGCGGCGCGCCCTCCGGAATGTGAATCGTGGCCTCTGCCGGTGGCCCCACCCCCTGCACCGCGCGGCACAACAGATCCCACGGCCGCGCCGACCGGCTCGAAAAATCCAGGCACTGCCGGCTCTGCAAGGCCGGATGCAGGTCCCCCGGCGCGCTCTTCAGCAGCACCGGCACCACGTTCACCCCTACGCCGAGGGCAAACGCCCACTCATAGGCCACGTAGCCGGACTGCGCCGCCTCCGGCGACATCACCACCACCACCGCCAGCGACTCCCGTATGGCGAGGTCGATCTCCGCCCGCCACAACTGTCCGCCGTAGAGGTCCGTATCCTGCCAGGTGGGGATCTCCGCCTCTTCCAGTTTGTGCCGCAGGTTGTCCGCGAAGTCCCCGTCCTCGCGACAGTACGAAATGAACACGCGCTTCATCGCCGGCCCTACCCAAACGAGTGTAGACGAACCGGGCCGGCTTAGAAAGCCCGATTCGTCTATCGTAGTAACAGGCACCGGGAGGGCTTGAAGATGTTTCGCATTCTATTGGCAGGTTTGTGCGCCTTGCTGCCGGCCGTGGCTGGCGGCCGCGACCGCGCGGCCGTGCTGGTCGAGCTCTTCACCTCCGAGGGATGTTCCAGTTGCCCGCCCGCCGACCGCCTGCTCCTGCAACTGGATGCGCGCGCCATCGTGCTCAGCGAGCACGTCGATTATTGGGACCACGAAGGCTGGAAGGACCGCTTCTCGTCGCCCGCGATTACCGCACGCCAGTCCGTCTACGGCCGCCGCTTCAACCTGGACAGCGTCTACACCCCGGAAATGGTGGTCGATGGCGGCATCGAATTCAACGGCAGCGAGGGCTCCCGTGCGGCCGCCGAAATCTCCCGGGCCGACCAACGGCCGAAGGCCGCACTGCGCCTGGCGCGCACCAGCGCCGGCCTGCGCGTCGCAGTGGAAGGCGCGCCCGTCTCCGCCGATGTCTTTCTGGCGCTGGCCGGCGATAGCGCCGAGACGCAGGTCGCCGCCGGCGAAAACAAGGGCCGCCTGCTGCATCATGTGGCGGTCGTCGAAAGCATGCGCAAGATCGGTGCGGTCAAGCGCGGCGCCGGCTTCCGCGCCGAAATCGAGTTGCCCCCGGACGCCGCCCGCCAGCGCCTCGTGGTCTTCCTGCAGGAATCCGGCCAGGGCCGCATCCAGGGCGCCGCCATGCTGGAACCGGCAGTGCGCTAGAACGTGAAACACCGATGATCGGTGGATAATGGGTAGAAGATGAAAGTCAGCCAGCCGAGCCGCCGCAAGCCCCCTTACGGGCCCAACATTGTCAGGGCGTGGTTCGACACGGTTTTACAACCCGTACTGAGAGGTCTGGAGACAGAACGAAGCTTTGCGGTCCGCCACGACTGGACGTTTCGCTTTCATCGTCAAACCCTGGAGTATATGGCGCCAATCGCGGAACACGTTGCGGCGCGCGATAACCTCGAACAGTTTCTCTCGTTCTTCCCGGCTATCGAAGGTCTTGTCGGCGAACATGACCGCGCCGTAAAGCGGCTCCTGGAAACGTGCGTCGCTCTGCACGCGGCAATATCGAAGAGCCGCCTGTTCCAGGAAGCGTTTCAGGCGGTCGAGGCCGAAACACCGGCGGTGCTCGGCGTCGAATTCAGCAGTTTTTTCGGGGGATATCCGACCAGGGAGGATCTCGGGGGATTTCTCGCCGAGTACCTGGTAAACAATATCCAGGACTTGCCCGATTACTACACGACCGCGCGGCTGTGGAACCAGTTCCGCGGTCGATTTGTTCCGGTGCTCGCGGTGCCGGAAGTGGCGGCTCACCGGCTGGAAGCGGAGAATTGCGGCGGACAATTGCTCAAGACTACTGAGAGGCTGACCGGCGCGTTCAAGGCGAAGCGATCCGAGCTCTCACTGGCCAAGGATGTGCCGTTTATAGCAGAGACCACGAGCGCTTACTGATGGCAGGCAGCCCTCCGCGGCAACTTGTCTTCGATACCAACCCGTTGCTGCTTGTGGTCCCATACAACCACTTCAGGTCGAAGAGCGTACCCGGTACGCAGCGTTTGCGCGCCTTGAATAAGGTGCGAGCACAGTCTCCCGAACTTCCGCCGGGGGTGTTTGATGAACGCTGGTTCGGGTTCCGCGGCGCGGGACGTCGAATCACAACGCAACACGTTATCGCCGAAGCGTTGAAAATCGAACGCCAGGGATGGCTCCTTGACCACAAAGACGAGGTTTGGGAGAGCATGTTTTCTCTACTGGGTGAATTCCCAGTGGAAGAGCATCCGTGCTCCTTTGACGAACTCCGCGCCGATAGTTACCGCCGGGTCATGATCGAGCTTGGCCCTACAGATGCCGGCCTGCTCCTCATTGCAACGCGCTGCAAGGCGACTCTGGTGACGGAAGACCGGCACCTCCTGCACTGGGCTCACGATTTGGCCGTGCCTGCGCTGCCAATAAACCAAATCGGGCGATCGTAATTCGCGGCTCTGGCCGGTTCCTCTCGCCTGCAACCCTCTCGGCTAGAATGAGACAAGTGCCTTACGACCTGATCGTCATCGGGAGCGGTCCCGGCGGCTACTCCGCAGCCATTCGCGCCGGCCAGTACGGATTGAAAACCGCACTCGTGGAAAAGCAGGCCCGACTCGGCGGCACCTGCCTGCTGGTGGGCTGCATTCCCACCAAGTCGCTGCTCCATACCGCCGATGTGTGGGAACGCTTCGTGCATGCCGACAAGGAAGGCATCCAGTGCGATAACCCCCGCCTCGATTACCCCAAGGTCAAGGAGCGCAAGGACGGCATCGTCACCAAACATTCCAACGGCGTGGCCATGCTGCTGAAGCGCGCCAAGGTGGAGCGCATCGCCGGCTACGCCACTCTTCTGGGCGGCGGCAAGGTGGAAGTGAAATCCGAATCCGGCGCGCAAACCCTCGAGGCGAAGAACGTGATCATTGCCACCGGCTCGGAAGCGCGGCTTCTGCCTGGTCTCGAAGCCGACGCCGAGCGCATCCTCACCAACATCGAGATCCTCGACCTCGCCGCCGTGCCCAAGAGCCTCGCCATCATCGGCGCGGGCGCGGTGGGTGTGGAATTTGCCTCCATCTTCCGCCGCTTTGGAACCGAAGTCACGGTGATCGAAATACTGCCGCGCATCGTGCCGGTGGAAGATGAAGACGTATCCAAAGAGCTGGAGCGGGTCTTCAAGAAGCAGAAGATTCGCGTGGAGACCGGCGCGCGCGCGGAAAATATTCAGAAGACCGCCAACGGCGTCAAGCTCACCCTCACCACCAAGGAAGGCAAGCAGGAGGAACTCGAAACCGAGAAGCTGCTGGTGGCCGTGGGGCGCAAGCCGAACACCGGCGCCATCGGCCTCGATCATACGCGCGTGGAGCTCGACCGCGGCTTCATCAAGGTGGACGCCCACCAGCAGACCGCCGAACCGGGCGTCTACGCCATCGGCGACGTCGTGGCGGGCACGCCGCAACTGGCGCACGTGGCCACGCGCCAAGGCATGATCGCGGTGGCGCACATGGCCGGCAAGCCCGCCGTGCCCATCAACCGGAACCGCATCCCGGGCTGCACCTACACCGAGCCCGGCATCGGCAGCGTCGGCCTTACCGAGGCGCAGGCGCGCGCGCAAGGCTACAAGGTGAAAACCGGCCGCTTCCCCTTCGCGGGCGACAGCCGCGCCACCATCCTGGGCAGGCACGAGGGATTCGTCAAAGTGGTCTGCGGCGAGCCCTACGGCGAGATCCTCGGCGTGCACATCATCGGTCCGGAGGCGTTCGAGTTGATCGCCGAAGCGGTGGCGGCCATGGAGGCGGAAGCCACCGTCGAGGTCATGATGCAGACCATTCACGCGCACCCCACGCTGTACGAAGCCGTGGGCGAGGCCTTCAACGCGGTCTACGGTCTGGCCATCAATGCGTAAGTGCTGCTGGCGGGAACTCGGGCGCGTGGAGTACGGCGCGGCGCTGGAGCTGCAGCGCAACCTGGTGGGCCGCCGCCAGCAGGGCGCCGTACCCGACCATCTCCTGCTGCTCGAACATCCGCACGTCATCACGCTTGGCCGCAACGGGCACGCGGAAAACCTGCTGGCCAGCCAGGATCTGCTGCGCCGCGCGGGCATCTCGTTCTTCCCCACCGACCGCGGCGGCGATGTCACCTATCACGGGCCGGGACAACTGGTGGGCTATCCGATTCTCGATCTGCGCGAGTGGAAGCGCGATGTGGGAGCCTACGTGCGGGCCATCGAGCAGGTCATCATCGACACCCTGGCCGGCTACGGCATCGCCGCCGGGCGCATTCCCAAACTCACCGGCGTGTGGGTGGAAGAGCGCAAGATCGCCGCCATCGGCGTGCACCTCAGCCGATGGGTTACGTCGCACGGTTTCGCCTTGAACGTCACCACGGATTTAAGCTATTTCCAGTACATCGTCCCGTGCGGATTGACCAAACCGGTGACTTCCATGGCGCAGCTTGGCGCGCGCGCCACGCGGGAAGAGGTGGCGCGCAGCCTGGCGGAGCATTTCGGCCGCGTTTTCGATTGTGAGATGGGAGAGAACTGACATGACCGACGTCGTGATGCCCCAGATGGGCGAAAGCATTGTCGAAGGCACGTTGACCAAGTGGCTGAAGAAGCCCGGCGAGCGCGTGGAGCGCGATGAGCCGTTGTTCGAAATCTCCACCGACAAGGTAGACACCGAGATTCCCGCGCCCGCCGCCGGCACGCTTTCCGAAGTGCTCGTGGAAGAAGGCCAGACGGTGGGGATCAACACCGTGGTGGCGCGTCTCGACGAGGGCGGCGGCCCCGCAGCCAAGCCGAAGCCGGCCACAGCCGCGGAAGCCAAGGCCGCGCCCGCGCCCGAACCGCCGGCGCAGCAGGCCATCCAACCCACACCCGCGCCGCAACCGGTCGAAGAAACCGCGCCCGCCGCCGAGGCCGCGGCCGAGCCCGCCTTCCCGCTTTCCCCGCTGGTGCGCAAGCTGGCGCGCGAGCACGCGATCGACCTGAGCCGCGTGAAGGGCAGCGGCGCCGGCGGGCGCATCACCAAGCAGGACGTGGAAGGCTACCTGACGCAACAGGGCGCTCCCCCGGCCGCCGCCGCTCCGCAACCGGCCGCGCCACCAGCGGCGCCGCAGCAGCCACCGCCCCCGCTCGCTCCCGCGGGCCAGGCCCGCACGCGCATCGAGCCCATGAGCACCATGCGCCTCAAAATCGCCGAGCACATGGTGCTCTCCAAACGCACCTCGGCGCACGTCACCACCATTCACCGCGTGGACATGACCAAGGTGGCGCGTCTGCGCGAGCGTCTCAAGGACCAGTTCCAGGCCAACTACGGCTTCTCGCTGACCTATCTGCCGTTCATGGTGCGCGCGTCGGTGGCCGCGCTCCGCCAGTTCCCGCTGCTCAACGCATCGCTCGACGGCAACAACATCGTCTACCACAACGAAGTGAATATCGGCATCGCCGTGGCGCTCGAAAACGGGCTGATCGTCCCCGTCGTCCGCGCCGCCGGCGAGAAAAACGTGCTCGGCCTGCAGCGCGCCATCGTCGATCTCGCCGCGCGCGCCCGCTCCCGCCAGCTCAAGCCCGACGAAGTCCAGGGCGGCACCTTTTCCATCACCAATTTCGGCAGCTTCGGAAGCCTGGTGGGCACGCCCATCATCAACCAGCCGCAGGTGGCCATCCTCGGCGTCGGCACCGTGGATAAGACGCCGGTGGTGGTGGACGACGCCATCGCCATCCGTTCCATCTGCCATCTCTCGCTGACCTTCGATCACCGCCTGGTGGATGGCGCGCTGGCCGACCAGTTCATGGGCAAGGTGCGGCAGGTCTTGGAAAGCTGGTCCGAAGAGGTGCTGTAAGCGCCGCTCCATCCATGGCCATGCGACGCGTCTCCCTGCTGTTCTTCGTTTTCCTGTGCGTGGCGGGCCGCGCGCCGGCCGCGGAGCCGCATCCCCTCAGCCCCCTGACCGCCGAGGAGATTCGCGCGGCGGCGAAGATCTTCAAGGGCTCCGGGCGCTTTCCGCGCGGCGCAGGCTTCAGTCTTCTGGCGCTCGATGAGCCCCCCAAAGAACTGGTGCTGCGCAAAGCCGCCATCCCGCGGCGCGCCTTCGCCGTGATCTTCGACCGCGCCGGGAACCATACCTTCGAGGCGATCGCCAACCTCGCCTCCGGACGCGTCGATTCCTGGAAGGAGATTCCCGGCGCGCAGCCCGCCCTCACCGAGCAGGATTCCAACCTGGCGGCCGAGCTGGTGAGCGCCGATCCCCGCTGGCAGCAGGCCATCAAAGAGCGCGGCATCGGCGATCCCAACCGCGTGATCGTGATGGCCTGGAGCGCCGGCTACTTCGCGCTGCCGGGCACCGCGCAGGGACGGATCGTGCGCGTGGTGCCCTACCACGGCGGCTACGGTGAGAACTTCTATGGACATCCCATAGAAGGCGTGGCCGGCCACGTGAACCTCACCACCGGAAAGGTGATCGACGTGTTGGATATCGATCGCGGCGCACCCGTCTCGCGCGGCAATGCCGACCTGGACCCGCGCGCCACCGCGCCGTTCCGCGCCGCGCCCGCCCCGCTGGCCATCTCGCAGCCCAACGGCCCCGGCTTCCAGATCGAGGGCGGCGAAGTGCGCTGGCAGAAGTGGCGCTTCCGTTATGCGCTCGATCCGCGGGAGGGCCTGGTGCTGTACACCGTGGGCTACGAAGATGGCGGGCGCGTGCGCTCCATCCTGTACCGCGGCTCGCTTTCGGAAATGGTGGTCCCCTACGGCGACCCCGGCGCGGGCTGGTTCTTCCGCAACAGCTTCGACGTGGGCGAGCTCGGTCTGGGAGCCAACGCCAGCCCGCTGCGCGTGGGCGCCGATTGTCCCGTCAACTGCACCCTCCTCGATGCCGTGATCGCCGATTCCTCCGGCGCGCCCGAGACCATTCCCGGCGCCGTGGCGCTCTACGAACGCGACGCCGGCGTCTCCTGGAAGCACGGCGACGATACGCGGCGCGCCCGCGAGCTGGTGCTCGGTTACCTCACGCAGCCGGGCAACTACGAGTACGGCTTCGACTGGATTTTCCACCAGGACGGCGCGCTCGAGATGCGCGTGGCCCTCACCGGCATCATGGCCTTCAAAGGTGTCGCCGGCGCCATGCACGATCCCTACAGCCACCTGGTGGCGCCCAACCTCGCCGCCCCGCACCACCAGCACTTCTTCACCTTCCGTCTCGACCTGGATGTGGATGGCTTGGCGAACCGCGCCCTCGAGATGAACAGCGTGCCCGTGCCCGCCGGCCCGCGGAATCCTCACGGAGGCGCATTCCTCATGCAGGAGACGCCGCTCGCGACCGAGCGCCAGGCGCAGCGCAAAATCAACCTGGAGAGCAGCCGCCGATGGATCGTGGTGAACCCGTCGGCGGCCAACGCGCTCGGCCAGCCCGCCGGCTACGCGCTGCTGCCCGGGGAGAATGCCGTGCCCTTCGCCCAGCCCGATTCGTGGCTGCGCAAACGCGCCGGCTTCCTCAACGCGCACATCTGGGTGACGCCCTACAACGCGCCGGAAAAGTACGCCGCAGGCGACTATCCCAACCAGAGCCAGGGCGGCGACGGCCTGGTGAAGTGGACCGCCGCCGACCGCTCCATCGACAACCGCGATATCGTGCTCTGGTACACCATGGGCATCACCCACAATCCGCGCCCCGAGGACTGGCCCGTGATGCCGGTCCACGCCGCGGGATTCAAGCTGGTCCCCTGGGGCTTCTTCACGCGCAACCCCGCGCTCGATATTCCCCCGGGACGATGACTACCGCCGTAACCTTTCGCCCGCCCGATAGTTTATAGACTCAGAGGAGTAATGGCGGCGCGAAAACCGGCGGAGAGCATAGCCCGGACCGATACGGACGAGCGTCTGCTGGTGGAAGCTGCGCAGAAGGACCCCGCGAAGTTTGGCGATCTCTACGAGCTGCACTTCGAGAAGATCTACGCGTTCATCGGCCGCCGGGTACGGGACCGCGACACTGCCGAAGAGCTGACGTCGGAGGTCTTCCACCGCGCCCTCGCCAACCTGCGCAGCTATGAATGGCGCGGCGCTCCCTTCGGGGCCTGGCTGATGAGAATCGCCGCCAACGTCGTGGCCGACCGGTCCAAACGCGACGCACGAGAGGTTCCCGCCATCGAGGATCCGCCGGAACCCAACGCCGCGCCCGATCTGGAAGCGCTGGAGAATCGGGCGCGCCTCTTTCGCCTGGTGCGCCAGCTTCCGGACGACCAGCGGCGGGTTGTCCACCAGCGCTTCGTCGACGAAATGAGCATTCGCGAGATCGCGCAGCAGTTGGGCAGGAGCGAAGGGGCCGTGAAGCAACTGCAATTTCGCGCCTTGCAAAGCCTGCGGGCGCAGATGGGAGGCTCCCGTGGCTAAGCCCACTCGGGCCGGCCAACTCGACCAGGCCATCGACGCCCTGCTCGCGGGACGCGCCGGCCAGGCTGCGGACGCGGACATCGCGCCGCTGCTGGCCATAGCGCGCGAGTTGCGCGCTCTGCCGCGCGAAAATTTCAAAGCACGTCTCAAATCCGATTTGGAGAGGAAAACGCTTATGGCAAGTCAAGCTGCAACACCGGCCGCCGTCCGGCAGACGGCGATTCCACGCCTGCGCGTCCGCAACGCGGCAGCCGCCATCGACTTTTACAAACAGGCGCTGGGCGCCACCGAGCTCATGCGCTTCGTAGCCCACGGCGAGATCGCTCATGCCGAGCTGGCCATCGGAAATTCGGTCATCATGCTGGGCGAGGAGGCGCCGGAGTACGGTTTCGCCGGACCGGAAACCCTGGGCGGTTCCCCGGTTAGCATCGCCCTCAACGTGGACGACGTGGACGCGTTCGTCGAGCGGGCCGTGGCCGCCGGGGCGCGCATCACCGGCCCGGTCAGCGACAAGTTCTATGGCGACCGGTCCGGCTCGGTCGCCGACCCCTTCGGATACACCTGGAACATCGTCACGCGCAAACACGAGATGTCCGTCGAAGAGATGCACCGGCACTTCGCCGCCATGGAGGAAGAACAGCGTGCCAAACCCACCGCCCCAAGCCCGATTCCCGAGGGCTACCACACCGTCACGCCGTACCTGGTGGTACAGGACGCGCCGGGGCTGATCGACTTCACGAAGCGGGTCTTCGACGCCGAGGAGAAGTTCCGCGCCATCGGCTCGGCGGGCGGCGTTCACGCCGAGCTGCGCCTGGGCGATTCCATGCTCATGTTGGGCGGCGGCGCGCCCGATCTCGCCTGGCAGGGACCAACGTCTCCCGGCGCGCTGCACGTCTACGTCGCGGATACCGACGACGTCTACCGGCGCGCCCTCGAAGCCGGAGCGGAGGCGATCCAGGCGCCCGAGGACCATCCGTACGGCGAGCGCGGCGCATCGGTGCGCGATCCGTTCGGCAATCACTGGTACATCGCCACTGCAAAAGGCGAGAGCTACACGCCCGAGGGGATGCGCACGGTTACGCCAACCTTGCACCCCCTGCGCGCCGATCCGGTCATCGGCTTCTTGAAGCGCGGCTTCGGGGCCCAGGAGATTGCCCGCTACGCCACACCCGAAGGCGTAATCCAGCACGCCAGTATCCGCATCGGCGATTCGGTGTTGGAACTGGGCGAAGCGCACGGTCCCTACCAGCCGATGCCCGGCATGTTCTACCTGCACGTGCCCAACGTGGATGCATCGTACGTCCGCGCGCTGGGCGCCGGCGCCGTTTCCATCGGCGAGCCCGCCGACCAATCCTATGGCGTCCGCCGCGCGGGAGTCCAAGACGCCTTCGGCAACCAGTGGTATATGGCCACCCCCATTCAGGATGTGAAGTCCTAGGTGGACTCCCGAGTGGACGCATCATTCGGCAGAGATCTGTTAACTTTGGTTAACGCATGCCCGTCCACCTTTTGCGACTTGGCGAAAGCTCCGAACAGGCCTATGCTCGATAGGTAGGATGTCATGAGACTGCTCTTGAACCAACTGCTCGACGACGACCGAGGCCAAGACCTGGTCGAGTACACGCTGTTGCTCGCATTCGTCTTGTTCACGGTCCTTGGCATAGCTTGGAGTATGGGTGGCAGCATCGCAGGGGTCACAAGCACCACGAACTCCAACCTTGTGTCGGCCAACACCGCGTCTTAACCGCGCGTCGTCGCCACCTGGCGGCCGCGCCGGCCGGATCGGGAAAGAATCGTCTCTTCCCGCTCCAGCATTCCAATAAACTGCGCGATCTTCCGCGTCCGCGTCTCGGCTTTCTTCACGGTTTGAATTCGATGGAGGACCGCATACCGGCGTTGGGGATCCCGTGCTCCGTCGTAGTCCAAACTGTTTCGTCCGATCCCACAATACCGCCGGACCCCGCACCCACCACTCTCTCAGGTCATCCCGGCCCCGGGCGCAAAGCCTGGAGCTGCCGGCTCCGGCCGCGATATGATGCAGATTGTGCCGGCTGATCGAACCCGTGGCCGCTCGCTAACCACTACGGATGCGGCAACGCCCTTGAAGCGATTTTGGAATCGGATTCGATGGTACGCCTGTGCCACAGTCCTGGGTGTAGGAATACTTGCCGCCGTTGCATGCTCTGCCCGCGCCTGGCACGGTCCTCTCCGGATTGGTTCGCTGCTGTTCGATTCACCGCTGTCCGTGGAGAGCGTCTTCGCCGCTGCTTTCCTGATCCTCGTGTTTCTGAAGGCAAATGGGCCGGGCAAGAACATCGCATTCCTTCGTGAAGCCGCTCTCGATCATTCGCTTTCATCCGTGCCGTTACTTCTGACCTTGTTGTTCGTGGCAATTACCTTCAGCGGCAACCTCCGCGATCCGTTCTTGAGCGACGACTACGTATTGGTCAGTGGCACTTCGCTCGGCCAGACGCACCTGCTGGCGGCCCTGCTCAGGCCTGCGGGCGATGGATCGTACCGGCCCGTCGGCTACCTTTACTATGGCCTGGTAAGAATGTGGGCCGGTTACGATCCGGCCAGGTGGCACATCGTTGCCCTTGCGATTCACCTCGTCAACTGCACCTTCCTGTACCTGATCGTGCGCGCGCTCTGGCGCCATAGTCTGCTGGCCAGTCTATCGGCGCTGTTGTTCGGCTCGCATGGCACTCGTCCCGAAGTTGTCACATGGACCGCCGGGAACTATGATCTGCTGGCGTGCGGTTTTACTCTCGCGGCCGTCTTTTGCGTTCTTCGAACGGCGAGACCATCTTATGGGGCAATGGCGCTCTCTTTGTGTTGCATATTGATGGCGGTACTAAGCAAGGAGAGCGCCTATGTCGCTCCGGCAGCCGTTTGGGCATTCGCCATCGCGGGCGATCGTTCCAAAGATCGCCGGCTGCGCCTGTTTGTGGTAGCTGCCAGTGGCTTGTGTATCCTGTTGTTTGTCCATCGCTGGTACCTGTTTGGCGGGCCCGGAGGATACACCGATTCATTAACCGGGCGGCCTCAGATCCTGTCACTGAAGCCTCTCCTGGTTGCCAAGGCTCTTAGCTCGCGAATCTGGGATATCTTACTGTTTCCCGTCAATTGGGAAGCCGCGTCTGGCTCGCGGTGGCTGGCGGCCGGCATCCTGATCGGCGGTGCGGCAGTCTTGTCATTGGTTTATGCTCGAGTAGGGATTCCCTTCCGCATTGTCAGTTCGCTCGCCGGCCTGACCATCTGTGCGGTCTTACCCGCGATCCACCTGGCACTCATTGGCCGTTCTGCCTTCGGCTCGCGAATCCTCTACCTGCCAAGCGTTGGGTTTTGCGTCCTGCTCGGTCATTTGGCGATGGCGGCCGGATCCACGCGGCATCGAATTTCGGGCGCGGCTTGCCTGGTATTCTCTTCCGCTCTCGCGCTGGCGTATAACCTTCAAGCGTGGCACAATGCGGCGCTTGTTGCCGACCAGCTATGTAGCGCCGCGGCACGAAGTACCGCCTCGGATCCCGCGCCTGTGCCTCTCAGGATGCTGAGGGGCGTGGTGGTTTTTCCCAATGGCTTTCCCCAGTGCATCGCCATGAAGGGCAAGCCATAGGCGCGACCAGCGCGCAGGAGCCCCATCACCCCTTGCCCGGCAAGCGTTGCGCGGATTCCGCGGGGCGATGAACCGTCAGCGGGCGCTGCAATGAAAAGTTGAGACGCGTCTCGGGCGCAAGGTGCAGGTTGCGTTTGCCGGTGATGTATGCGCCCGTGGTTCCGGCGGCAGCCCCCGCTCCCGCGCCGATCAACGCGCCCACGCCGCCGCCGGCAAGGGCTCCGATTCCCGCGCCCGTGCCGGCGCCCCCGCCTATCAGAGCCAGGTTGCGCTTCTTATGCCCCTTGCTCGCGAAACCGGAGCGGGACGTCACGATGGCATACGTCCTTCCCCGGGATTCCACCGAGTCGAGCGCGAGGCGGATCACCGCACGCCCTTTCAGACGTCCCGATGGTTTGGATTCCACGAGGTGGCCGCGGCACACGGCGCCTCGTTCCAGCACGACTTCGCCGCCATGCCGCACCGGCGCAGCCACGTGCGCAAGAAACGCGGTGCCGGGCCGATCGCGCTTCGTATCCAGAGACTGTCCCAAGCGGATGGGAATTCTAGTGCCCGCCGGCAGCGTGATCGCAGGCGCCGATACGGCTTCCGCAGCCGCCAACGACGCCGCTGAACCACCGCACAGCAATGCGCTGAAGACGAGTGATGGTACGCAATATAACTTTTGCACGGTCACACCTCTCTGGGAATCATTTGCTGCAATTTGAGAGCCGTTTGTCATTCGTATTGAATCTCCAGGAGTGCGTTGCGGCGCCGCGTCTGTCCCATCACTCGTGCCGCAGAGCGATTACCGGGTCGACGCGTGTGGCCCGGAGCGTGGGCAGGAACGCCGCCGCCGCGGCCACCGCCGACAGCATCGCGAGCGCGCTCGCGTAGACCGCCGGGTCCAGAGGCGAGGTCTGGAACAGTTGCGACTCCAGCAGGCGTGTCAGCGCCAGTGCCGCCTCCGTGCCCAGCAGCAGGCCGGCGCCGGCCAGAGCCAGTCCCTGGCGCAGCACCATCAGGCGCACGCTGGCAGCCGAAGCGCCCAACGCCATGCGGATGCCGATTTCGTGCGTGTGGAGCGACACCGCATAGGAGAGCACGGCATATAACCCCACCGCGGCCAGCGCCAGCGCGAGCACCGCGAAAACGGCGAGCAGAACCGTGAAGAAACGGTCCTGCCACGCCACGCGGTTCATGATCTGCCGCAGAGTGAAGACGCGGCTGACGGCGATATCGTGGTCCACCGCGGCGATGCGGGCGGCAATCGCTTTGGCCAGCCGCAGCGGATCGCCCTTCGTCCTCACCAGGAGGCTGTTGGGCGTCACCTGCGCGCTGTACGGCAGGTACACGCTGGATCCGTCCACCCCTTTCAGGTCCCTCTGTTTGCTGCCGGCAGCCACGCCGACGATGGTGTGCCACGGCTCGTTGTTCTTGGGCGGCCCGAAGCGCACGCGCTGACCGATGGCGCTCTGCTTCGGCCAGTGCTTCCGGGCGAACGCCTGGGCGACAATGAGCACGCCGGGCTCGTCGTAATCGGCGGCGGTGAAGGTGCGGCCTTCGAGCAGCGGAAGGCCCAGCGTCTCGAAATACCCTGGTCCCACCACCAGGTGGGTAACGAAGGGCATATCCTGCAACGGCACGGGGCGGCCTTCGATGGTGAAGATGCGCGTCCACGAGCTTTCGAGCGGCGCCTCGGTGGTGAACGCCGTCGCCGTCACGTCCGGGAGCGAGCCGATCTCGCGGGTCAAGCGGTCGATCAACGCGCGGGCCTGCGGGCCATTGGGGTAGCGCTTGTCCGGGTAGTCGATGTTCAGGGACAGGACATTCTCCGGGCGATAGCCGAGGCTCTGCGAACGTAGCGCGGCGAAACTGCGGATCATCAGGCCCGCGCCCACCAGCAGCGTCGCTGATAGAGCGACCTCGGAAATTACCAGGCCGTGGCGCAGCAGTTTCTGCCTCAGGCCGGCGCTGCCGCCGGCCGCGGCCGCCCTCCTTGAGCGCAGCCGCCAGATCGACGCCGGACGCCCCCACGGCCGGCGCCATGCCAAACGCAATGCTGGTGGCGAGCGACATGGCCAGCGCAAATCCAAGCACACGGTAGTCCACGGCAAAATTCATCCAGCGGGGGAGCTCCACCGGAACCAGCGAGAGCAGCGCGGGGACTCCGAGGTAAGCCAGAATGAAGCCCAGGCCGCCGCCGGCGCGCTGCTGGTCTGGGCCGCGATTCCGGCGCTGCTGGCACTGGTCCCGCAGCAGCTTCCGGGTTGGATCCGCTTCACTCAGGACGCACGCCTGCTGGTTTTTGTCGTGGCCGTCACCGCGGGAACCGGGGTTCTCGCCGGCGCCCTTCCCGCGTGGTCGGCGGCGCGCGTGCACCTTGTCGAAACCCTGAAGGAAGGCGGGCGCGGCAGCACAGCGGGCGGCGTCACGGCGTGGTTCCGCAATGCGCTGGTAGTGGCCGAGGTCGCCGTTTCGGTCCTGCTGCTGGCCGGCGCGGGCCTGATGATTCAGACCTTCTGGAAGCTCAACGGCATGAACGCCGGTTTCCGCACGGAAAACATCACGCCGCTGCAGACGGCCGCTCCCGGCACGCGCTACCACGGGCCGGCGGCGGTTCAATTGGTCGGCCGCGTGCGCAAAGAGTTTGCTTCGCTGCCCGGCGTGATTTCCGTGGCCGGCGCCAGCGCCGTACCCCTGCTCGACGCCTGGGGCCGCAGCTTTACCGCGGAAGGCCGGCCCGTGCTCGGCTTGAAAGACGCGCCGCTGATCAACCACGTCGTGGTCACCCCGGGATATTTCCAGACGCTTGGCATCCCCATCCTCGAGGGCCGCGATTTCGCCGAAAGCGACGGCAAGAACCCGCTCATCACCATCGTGGACCAGGAAATCGCCCGACGCGTGGCGCGCAATCAATCGCTGCGCATCCTGCGGCGCAACACCGTCTATCTGCCCCATGGAGGATTGCCAATCGCGTCCATGGCGTACCTGCTGCACACCTCCAACGGCCTCGCCGATCCCGCCAAGGCGCTGCGCGCCCGCATGACGGCGATCGATCGCAACGTCGCCATCAGCCGCGTGCTGAGCATGAAAGACGCGGTGACCGCTCCATCTGGCAGGAGCGTTTCTTTGCCACGATTTTCGGATTCTTCGCCGGGCTGGCGCTGTTGCTGGCGTTGGTCGGGCTCTATGGCGTTCTGGCCTACGCGGTTTCGCGGCGCAGGCACGAGATGGGCATCCGCATGGCGCTGGGCGCTTCGGCCGGCGAGATTCGCGCCATGATTCTGGTGCAGAGCGGCCGCCTGGTGATTCTGGGGCTCGCCGCGGGAACGCTGGGTTCGGTGTTCCTGACGCGCCTCCTGTCCGCGCAGCTCTATGGCGTGAGCCCGGGCGATCCGCGCACCCTGGCCGCCGTCGCCGCGCTGCTGGCCGCCGCCGCGCTGCTGGCCAGCTATCTTCCCGCGCGGAAAGCCACGCGCGTGGATCCCATGCTGGCCTTGAGAGAGGAGTAACCGGTGTGGGGCAGGCTGGCAGTCTGCGCGGCGGTTGTCTACCGCCGCTGTCGCGGGCCGAATGACAATCGGCCGCAGGATCCAACGACATAGTGAGTTACCTCATCAACTCTCTGAAAACAATAGATCGCTCTTCTCGTCCTGGGGTGTTGACGGGCGCTTGCGCTTGCGAATGCTCTCGATGGCCTGTTGCACCCCCGGTGAATTCAAGGCATCCAGCGAGATCTCCCACGGTGCGCTGGGCACCACTTGCCGTGCCGGAAGCACTTTCTGTTCGATCAAGCGCCGGATGCTTAACTCGTTGACCCCGGTTCGCTCGACAGCTTGTTGCAAGGTCACCGTCCGATTCTCCAGGTTGCTCCCGGCACCCGGCAACCCCTGTTGACGCCGCACCCCGTAAACCCGCTCGGCATTCCAACTGTGGCCGGCTCCGGTGCGGAGCTTGATCCGGTTCAGCGTCGCGGCAATTTCTCCATCCCCGAATTTGCCGGCCATCTGTCGGATCACTTCGCCCGCTTCCATGCCCGTCGCCTGTCCGTGCTGCCCCGTGGCGCGTTTGCTCACCCGCAACTCTGAGTGTCGTCCCCCGGCCCAGTGAATCAGGACTACAATGTCCTGTTTCTCCTCGTCCACATCCACCACCAGTTCCTCCACCAGGATGCGCACGATTCTCTGCTTCAACCCGGCATCGGTCCCCGGCGCGTTCCACATCGCCGGCAGATCCTGCGCCAAACTGACCAGGATCTCTTTGTCTGGAATTGCCGGCGCCTTCCCTGCATCGTCGAATTCGCGTAGCCGATCCTCCAACGCTTTCATCTTCTGCAGGGCCGTATTCCACCGCGATTCCAACTCCGCTGCTACCAGCCGCCGATCGGGATCGACCGCATCATAGCGTCGCCCCGCCAGTTTGGCTTCATAACGCGCCTGCTCCACTTCCAACTCCACCGCCCGCCGTTGCTCCCGCAGTTGCTGTCTGATTTTCTCCGCCGCGGCCACCGCGGCCTCCACCGCGTTGCCGCCGATGGCACGCAACACTTCGCTCGCCACCGCCCGCTCCATTCCCAGTCCGCTGAAGGTCATGCACCGGGGCTCTCCCTGATTCATGTGGGCTCCCCGGCACTGGTAGCGCAGCACTATCCCCTTGCTCCCGCTATAGGAAACATACCGCATGCGACCACACCGCCGGCAGCGCAACATCCCGCTCCACAGCGCCCGTCCGCCACGGCCGGCTTTCGGCTCGGCACGCGATTTCATGTGTTCGTTTTCGGCCATCTTGGCTTGGTTGCGTTCGTACTGCTCCCACGAAATGTAACCGGGATGATGATCCGGAATCAAGACCGTCCATTCCGCGCGGGGCTTCTTGTGCCCGACGGTCTTGCGGGCCCGTCCCGCGATCACCCTGGTTCTGGTTTGGGTTCTGCCAAACGCGTAGGCGCCGCCGTAGATGGGGTTGGACAGCAGGCTGTGCAGCGCGCTGTAGGTCGGCGCAGCCCAGACGGTGGGCCCGTCGGGTCGATCCTGGCTTTTCCTCGGCAGCGAGATGCCCTCCCGGTGGAACCACAGCAACACCTGACGCGCACTGGGCAGTTCGGCCATCTTCGCGAACACCAGCGCAAGCGCCTGCTGGACGCGCTGATCGGGTTCCTTCTCGATCCGGTCTTCGGCCGTCCACACATAGCCCACAGGCAAGCTGAACTGCAATGCGCCGCGCTGGGCTTTCTGCCGGATCGCCGCCGCCGACCGTTGACGGAACAGGTTGGACTCGTACTCAGCCATGGTTCCCTTCACCCCGAGCAGCAGGCGATCGTCGCACAGAGCCGGATCGTAGATCGCCTCCGGGTCCACGATCAGCGTTCCCATGATTCCGCAGAACTCGATCAGGCCCTGCCACTGGCGGCCATTGCGCGCCAGGCGCGAAGCTTCGAGGCAGAAGACCGCACCCACAACTCCCCTACAGACCGCCCTCACCAGTTGGTCGAATCCGCTGCGGTCGGCCATACCCAAACCCGAGCGTCCCAGATCCTCGTCGATCACCGCGATCGGCCGGAAGCCTAACTGACGCGCCCGATCCTGGAGTGCATATTGCAACCGTTGGCCCGCCGCACCTGGTTGGGCGTGGATTGGCGAATGGAGACGATGGCTTCACGCTCCAGATGTTCAGCGGTCAGTTTGGGGTTCATGGTTTTCTCCCTGCGCGCTGGCGGCGCTGAGCAGCAGTTCGATCAGAGCTTGAATCAGTTGCTGGTCCTTGTCGGCCGGGAGCGCCAACGAGGCTGGCTCCAGAAGGGGAAGGTTGAACTGCGCGAGTGGAGACTTCGGCTGAGGCTTCATGACGGCCCTCCTTGGGCTTCAGCGAAGCCTTAGCGCATTCGGCGCCGGAGGGCAAGGAGTGGAGCAGGTCGCGAAGTTCCAGCAATGCGCTGGCGGAGATCAGCGGAGGGCCCACCACGAAGGCGGCACAAGCGGCATGGAGCATCCACGCGGGCAACGCGCAAGTAGAGCCCCGTTCCAACTGAACGAAAACGACTTCGCCGCAGGCAGATTTCTGTCGCCGATGGACTGGCAGGCTCCGGCCGTAGAGGGGGTGCCAGCGATAGTAGACCGTTACGATTTCGGTTGGCGCAAAATGATGGGCATTATGTGACTGGCTCGCAGGCTGCCAGCCTGCCCCACATAGAAAGGAATCCCTTCACGCGGTCGCGGCACTGGCGGGCCGCGGCCGGGAGCGCGTTGTATGATAACTACTCACGCGCATGCTGGCTCCAGGCACCCGGGTCGGTCCTTACGAAATCGTCTCCCTGTTGGGCGAAGGAGGGATGGGCGAGGTGTACCGCGCCCGCGACACGCGGCTGGGGCGCGCGGTGGCGCTGAAGATCCTTCCGCCCGACGTGGCCGCCGATGCCGGCCGGCGGCAGCGTTTCGAGCAGGAGGCCCGCTCGGCCAGCGCGCTGAATCATCCCAATATCGTCTCGCTCTATGACACCGGCGCGGAGAACGGCTTCGCCTACATCGTTACCGAGCTGATCGAGGGCGATTCGCTACGCGAAATGATCCGGCGGGGAGCCCTGACGCAAAGCAGGCTGCTGGACCTGGCGGCGCAGATCGCAGACGGTCTGGCGGCCGCGCATGAGAGCGGCATCGTGCACCGCGATCTGAAGCCGGAGAACATCATGGTGACGCGCGAGGGGCGCCCCAAGATCCTGGATTTCGGCCTCGCCAAGCAGGTCAAGGCCGCCGTGCCGGGCGATGAGACGGCGTTTCTCACACGCACCTCGGCGGGCGCCGTGCTGGGTACGGCGGGCTACATGTCGCCGGAGCAGGTGCGCGGCGATACCGTGGACGCGCGTTCGGACATCTTCAGCTTCGGACTCGTACTGCACGAAGCGCTCACCGGCCGCCCGACCTTCGAGCGCAAAACGGCCGCGGAAGTAATGACCGCCATCCTGCGCGAGGATGCGCCCGAGCTTCCCGAAACCGCCGCGCCCGCCCTGCGCCAGATCGTGGTCCATTGTCTGGAGAAGGAGCCCGAGCGGCGATTCCACTCGGCGCGCGACCTGGCGTTCGCCCTGCGTACCGTGAGCACGGGGTCGCGCGCGAGCGGCGCGTCCACCCCGATCGCCGCGCCGCGCCCGCGGAAATGGTTGTGGCCGGCGGCCGCAGCCGCGATGGCGGTGCTGCTGGCGCTGGTCTCGGCCCATCATCTCGTCGAACTGGAGCCGATCGACCTGGCGAAATACCGCTTCACGCCCTTCGCCAACGATCACGAGCCCGAGTACCAGGCGGCGTGGGCGCCCAATGGCCGCACCATCGCCTACATCAAGGAGATCGAGGGCGTTCCCCAACTCCTGGCGCGCGCGCTTCGTTCGGCGGTTCCGATCCAGCTCACCAAGGACCCGGACCGCGTCTCCCAGCCGTTCTGGGCGCCCGATTCCAGCCTTATTTACTACCTGGCTGCGGCCGGGAAGGGCGAACTGCGGGCCATCAGCCCGGCCGGGGGACCATCTTCGCGCATTCTGGCCGACCTTTCCGCGGCTGCGATCTCACCCGATGGCAAGAGTCTCGCCATCTGGCGGGCCGCCGCCTCCGGCCGCGAGGTGCGCGCTTCGCTGTGGATTTCGTCTCCGCCCGGAGCGGAGCCGCGCCCGTATGCGCCTGCCCCCTTCGCGACGCCGCTCGACGCGGGCGGCAACGGCCTTTGGTTTTCCCCCGATGGCGCGTCCATTCTGCTGGTGGCGCACGGCCTGGAGCCGCGCATCTGGCTGTTGCCGTTCCCCGGCGGGCATGAGCCGCCGCGGCGCCTGTTTGCGGGCATGGATTTCGCCTTCAATCCCAAGGCCGCGTGGATGCCGGACAGCCGGTACGCGGTGCTGGCCTTTTCGCTGCGCGGCGCGGAGCAGTCCGCCCTCTGGCTGGCCGATACCAAGCGCGAAAAGCTGCGCAAGCTGACCGCGGGCACTTCCTCGGAGGATTCGCCCTCGCTCGCGCCCGACGGCAAGCGCCTGGTATTCACCGAGATCACCGACGACTACGATCTGATCCAAATCCCGCTCGACGGCTCGCCCCACTGGACCCTGCTGGCCGCCAGCATGAACATGTACTCGCCCTCCTGGTCGCCGGACGGGAGCCAGATCGTGTATTCCACGGACCGCAGCGGTGTGCGGGAAATCTGGATCCACAACGTGAAGGCGGGCATTGACCGGCCGGCGGTCACGCAGCGCGATTTTCCGCCGGGAGAAATCATTACCGGCCTGGGGCATCCGGTGTTCTCCCCGGACGGCAACCGTTTCGCCTTTGTCCGCCACTCGGCCAACGGACCCGGCAACATCTTCTTCGCGCCCACGGTAGGCGGCGCGCCCATACGGCTCACCGGCGAGGGCATGATGTCGCCAAGCTGGTCTCCGGACGGCAGCTCGCTCGCCGGCCTGATGCAGAAGGATCACCCCTGGCAGCCGGCCGTGGTAGGCGTGGGAGCGGATATGTCGCCGCACCTGGTTCCCGGCGGTCCCACCTGTGAGACGCCGCTCGAGTGGTCGCCCACCGGCGAGTGGATTGCGTGCGAGGCGCGCGACGGCATCGCGCTTTTCGCACCCGACGGCAGCCGGTCGCGCACTCTGCCCAAGCTGAACAGCGCGGCCATTGCGTTTTCGCGCGACGGCAAGACGCTCTACGCGGCGGGCCGCGACCGCGGCCGGAACTTCGTGAAGGCGGTGGATGTGCCGTCGGGTGCGGTCCGCGCCATCGCCGACTACGCCAGCGATATGGCCATCAGCGGCGGCAACAACTACCAGACGCGGCTCAGCGTGTCGCCGGACGGCAAAAGCCTCACCACCGCGGGCGTGACTTCGAAATCCGGCCTCTGGCTGCTGGAGGGCTACCCCCTGCCCCAGCCGTGGTGGCAGTTCTGGAAGTAACCCATTGGCAATCCCGCGCATCTCACTTGAAAGAAATGGGATGCGATATCAAGATCTCGCGGCGCAGTGTGCTTGCCTCGTGCGCGCTGTGGCCGGCAGTGCGGCTTCTACGGGGCCAGCAGGCAAACACCACGTTCTCCACCGACGTGAAGGTGGTCAACGTGTTCGCCACCGTGCGCAACAAGCAGGGGCAAATTGTCCGCGACCTTACCAAGGACGATTTCCAGTTGGATGAAGATGGTCGCCCGCAGACCATCAAATACTTTTCGCAGGAATCCGATTTGCCCCTCACCCTGGGCCTGCTGATCGACACCAGCTTCAGCCAGCGCACCGTTCTCGCCCAGGAGCGCACCGCCAGCCGCCGCTTTCTGGAGCAGGTGCTGCGTCCCGAGAAGGACCTCGCGTTTATCATTCATTTTGATTCGGAAGTGGAACTGCTACAAGATCTTACGTCGTCGCGCGAGAAGCTCGAAAAGTCCTTGGGTGAGGTGCAACTTCCCGCCGAGCCGCGCTTAGGCCAGCGCAACCCGAACCCCAATCCCGGGGGCCGTGGATCGCGCGGCCGGCGGGGCGGCACCGATCTCTACGACGCCGTCATGCTGGCCGCCGACGAGCTGATGAAGAAGCAGAAGGGCCGCAAGGCGCTGATCATTCTCTCCGACGGCGTGGACACGGGCAGCAAGATGACGCTGGAGGACGGGGTGGAGTCTGCGCAGCGCGCCGATACCCTGGCCTACTCGGTGCTGTTCGCCGACCCCAACGCGTACGGGCGCATGGGCGGTTTCGGCGGGCCCTCGCGGCGCGGCGGCGGATGGGGCCGCGGGCGCGGAGGAATGGGAGAGCGCGATGGCAAGAAGGTCCTCGAGCGCATTTCCGGCGAAACCGGCGGCCGGTTCTTCGAAGTCTCCCACAAGGAGCCCATCGACAAGGTCTACTCCGATATCGAAGAGGAGCTGCGCAACCAGTACAACCTGGGCTACACCCCCGATCGCAAGGATGGCGCCGGGTATCGCCGCATCCACCTGACCGGCCGGCAAAAGGGGCTGGTGGTGCAGACCCGCGACGGCTACTACGCCACATAATGGAGGGATGCCCAAGCGTGCACTGTTCGATCTGAAGCAGGACGGACCGCGCATTACCGGCCCATATCCGGGAGACGCAGTTCTACTACACCATCGAGGAGAGCACCGGCGGCGCGGACGGCTTCACCATCACCGGCAGCCTGATGGATACCGGGCACAAGGAACGGCTGGTGAAATACGAAGGAAAACTGGCGGGCGGCGAGTTGCGCATCGGCACGCGCCGGCGCCCGGATGCTGCGGAATGGCCGGCGCCATGGCCTCCAATGGCATGAAAGACGCGGGCTACCTCTATATCAACATCGACGACACGTGGGAAGGCGAGCGCGATGCCCAGGGGAATATTCGCTCCAACAGGAAGTTTCCCGATCTGAAGGCGCTCGCCGATTACGTCCACGGCAAGGGTCTCAAGATTGGGATCTATTCCTCGCCGGGGCCGAACACCTGCGCGGGCTACGAAGGCAGCTACGCGCACGAAGAGCAGGACGCGCGCACCTACGCCGCCTGGGGCATCGACTATTTGAAATACGACTGGTGCGCCGCACTCAATCTCTACACCGACGAAGAGATGCAGCCGGTCTACCAGAAGATGGGCGATGCCCTGCGCGCCGCCGGGCGGCCCATGGTTTACAGCCTGTGACAGTACGGCGCCGCGGAGGTGTGGCAGTGGGGGCCGGAGGTGGGCGGCCCTGTGGCGCACCACCGGCGATATCCGCGACGCCTGGGACTCCATGGCGGGCATCGGGTTCAACCAGAACGGCCTCGCGCCGTGGGCCAAACCCGGGCACTGGAACGATCCGGACATGCTCGAAATCGGCAACGGAGGCATGAAAGACGACGAGTTCCGGACGCACATGAGCCTGTGGTTGATACTCGCCGCGCCCCTGCTGGCGGGCAGGGAACGCGCGCCTGGAAATCCGGGGACCAGGAAGTCCGGGTGCGCGAACTGGATGGCGGCGACCGCGCGGTGGCGCTATTCAACCGCGGCGCGGCCGAATCCCGCATGACCGTGAGATGGTCGGACCTGGGCATGAAGACCCCATCGCGCGCGCGGGACCTGTGGGCTCACAAGGACGAGAATTTCCAGGGCCCGGCGCAGACGGCCAGCGTACCGGCGCACGGCGTGGTGCTGTGGCGCGTGCGGTAAGGCAACTGCCAGCGGCCTGGCAGGCGGTTTAAGGCGTGCCCCGGCCGCCGGAGCGGCTGCGCTTTCTCGCAGGCGTAAAATAGAATGATGGCGGGTTTCAGATTTAGCGCCAAGCCGCACGCTGAGGTATTGCTCCGGGTGTTCGATTTGCCCGGAGGTGGGATGACTCCGGCGCTCGCGGAAAGCGTTTTGGCTTTCGACTTCCCCGAAGCGGATGCGGCCCGTATTGAAGAGCTGAATCTCCGAGCCAATGAAGGTGAACTGACCGGCGAGGAAGAAGCTGAGCTGGAAGCTTACGTCAATATCAATGATCTCCTCGCGTACTGGCAGTCGAAGGCCCGTCAGATCTTGCAGCAGCCGGAATGAGCGAGCCGGATGAGACCGTCCGGCGGCGCGCCGGCAATCGCTGCTAGTATTGCTCCTGCCGCAAGCGGCGTTCCGCCGCGGATTCCACATGGAACACATTGTGGCCAGGCAACACGGTGGAGCGACGAGCATTGACAATCTTGCATTCGTCTGTTGGAACTGCAATCTGAAAAAAGGTTCCAACTTGTCGGGAATCGATCCGGAGACCGGGCATATCGCGGCGCTCTTTCATCCGCGCAAGGACTCCTGGCCGGAACATTTTCCTGCACACATTGGCACCCTCATGCGGCTCGGTGTCGAGATCAGGGGGCTGACACCGGTAGGACGCGCGACGGTCCGGGTACTTGGGCTGAATGAGGAAATGAGGCAGATGGTCCGTTACGAGCTTTGGCTGGAAGGGTTGTATACGACATAATTCCCGGATGCAAGCCGCTCACATTATCGCGGCTTGGCAACCCTCCAGATTGCCGTATCTGGACCACGAGGAGGCCGAATTCCACCATGGCGACAAACAGCCACGTGAATGCGTGTAGGCGTGCCGAACCCAGGCGCAGCCCTGGAATTGACCTGTGGACTCACAAGGACCAGAATATCGAGGGCCCGGCGCAGATGGCCAGCGTGCCGGCGCACGGCGTGGTGATGTGGCGCGTGCGGTAAGGCAACTCCCCGAGGCGCCAGCCATGCTTGCCGCGGTTCCCGGTTCTCGTGACGATCGGCCACGGTGCACGTCCATATCCCGGTATGCTTCACGACCTACGCCTTGCACTCCGGATGCTGCGGCGCAGTCCGGGCTTTTCGATACTCGCCATTCTCTGCCTCACGCTGGGAATCGGCGCGACCACTGCGGTCTTCAGTTGGATCGAAGGGATTCTGCTGCGGCCGTTTCCACTCGTGCAGAATCAGGACCGGCTGGTGGCGGTCGGCGGATTGCATCGGGGGACGCGGACCGACGTTTCCTGGCCGGATTTCCAGGATCTCCAGAAGACTTGCAGGCTCATCGAGACGTTCATCGGCGACCGCATCTTCGGCGCCACGCTGAGCATCGGCGATCGCGCCGAGGTGGCCACCGGGAGCGTGGTTTCGGCGAATTACTTCGACGCCATCGGCGTGCGCCCGGCTTTGGGGCGCGGATTTGAGCCGGCCGACGAGGCCGGACTGAACGCGCATCCGGTCGCGGTCATCGCCTACCAGGCCTGGCAGGACCGCTACCACGGCGACCCGAACATCATCGGCAGGATCCAAATGCTGAACGGCGTGAAGCACACCATCATCGGAGTGGCTCCGGAGGGATTTTACGGCACGTTCGTGGGCTACTCGTTCCAGTTTTGGGTGCCGGCGTCGATGGAATCGCTGTTCACCGGCGGCGACTATAAGCTGGAGAACCGTGGCGCGCGCTGGGTGGAGGGATTCGCGCGCCTCAAGCCCGGGGTCACCATTGAGCAGGCGCAGGCCGAGGTGTCGGCGGTGGCCCTTCGGCTGGAGAACGAATATCCCAGGACCAATCGCGGGCGGGAGTTCAAGCTGTACCCACTGTGGGCGACGCCGTTCAACAACGCGGGCACGCTGCTGCCGACGCTCCGCATCTCCATGGTGGTGGCCGTCTTCGTTCTGTTGATTGCGTGCGCGAACGTGGGCAATCTGCTGCTGGTCCGGAGTTTCGCGCGGCGGCAGGAGATGACCATCCGGTTGTCGGTTGGGGCGGGACGGGCACGCCTGGTGAAGCAACTGCTCACCGAAGGCTTGGTGCTCTCGTCCATCGCGGTGACCGGCGGATTCCTGGTCGCCTACTGGTGCCGCAATCTCATCGTGCTGCTGCGGCCGACGGCGCCGGGCGTCACCGTGAACCTGCCGGCGGAAATCGATTGGCGGGTGATGGCGTTGAGCGCCGGCGTATGCCTGTTTTCAGCGCTGCTCCTGGGATTGATTCCCGCGCTGCAGGTGGGCCGGATCGACCTGGCCGGCGGATTGAAGGCGGAATCGGGCGGAGTGATCGGTGGATATGGCAAGACTTATGTGCGCTCCGGGCTGGTGCTGGCGCAGGTGGCGCTGAGCTTTGTACTGCTCGCGGGCACGGCGCTGCTGGCGCGCAGCGTGCGGGAGATTCAGAATACCAGCCCGGGCTTTGCCGCGGGCAGCCTGGTGACGAGCTCGATCGATTTCGCCAGCGCCGGTTACGACACGCTGCGTGCGCTGAATTTCGAGGATGAGCTGGTGGATCGTTTCCGCGGCGTGACCGGTGTCGAAGCTGTGGCCTTCTCGCGCATCCGGCCGTTCACGTATATCGGTTATTCGAGCGCGCCGATCGCGGTGGAGGGCTACGACAGCCCGCCCGGCGAGCAGCCGACGGCGGATTACAACGAGGTCGGCCCCGGCTATCTGGCAACCTTGGGGATTCCGCTGGTCTCGGGACGCGAGTTCACGCGCGCCGACAACGAGACGGCGCCGCCGGTGGCGGTGGTCAACGAGGCCATGGCGGCGCAATACTGGCGTGGCCAGGACCCGGTCGGCGAGCGGCTGCAGGTGAAGGGGCGCTGGCTGCGAGTGGCCGGCGTGGCGAAAGTATCCAAGTACCGAACCCTGGCGGAGACGGCGAAGCCGTTTTTCTACGTGCCGATGCGCCAGAGCCAGCGCGGCGCCACTCTATTTGTCCGCAGCACGCTGGGGCTGGCCACCGTCGCCCGACTGCTGGCGCGCGAGATCCACGCGCTGGACGCGAATCTCGCGCCCAGCGAGGTGATCACCATGCGCCAGCAGGTGGATCGAATGAGCTGGACGCAGCGCGCCGCGATGACCCTGCTGAGCATCTTCGGCGGACTGGCGCTGGTGCTGGCCGCAGTCGGTCTCTACGGCGTGATGTCGTACGCGGTTTCGCAGAGCACGCGCGAGCTGGGGCTGCGCATGGCACTGGGCGCGCGCGCGCCGGACCTGTTGTGGCTGGTGATGTCGCACGGGGTAGCGCTGACCCTGGCCGGAGCGCTGCTGGGCGCGGGCGCCGCCTTGGGTTTGACGCGGCTGCTCGGCGATCTGCTGTACCGGACCAGCCCGCGCGATCCGCTGGCATTCTCAGCGGCGTTTCTGATAATGACGGCAGCGTCGCTGGCGGCATGTTTCTTGCCGGCGTGGAAGGCAACGCGCACCGATCCGGTGCGCGCCCTGAGAGATTGAGGCGGGAGCGAACATATGAGCATCATGCGTCCTGAAGGCGGCTGGATTATCACCCGTCCTCCGGTTCACCCTGGCGAAATGCTCCGCGAGGAGTTTATGAAGCCGCTGAGAATTTCGATCAACGGCCTCGCTCTGGAACTCCACGTGCCGGTCACCCGTATCAGCCAGATCGTCAACGAGCGCCGCGGGATCACCGCCGATACAGCACTGCGTCTGGCACGGCACTTCGGCACGAGCGCCGATTTCTGGATGAATATTCAAAAAGAGTACGAATTGCTTCTGACCCGGCACAAGTCATGGAAGACGATCGAAAGACAGGTCCGGCGGCGCACGGCCGCAGCATGACTCACGGGACCACGCCTCTGCTTCAGCGCTCCGTCTGCCCGTACGTCGCCCCGGGGCCGTGCTTGCGGAAGTGATGCTTGTCGCGCAACGCATCGGAAATCGGGCGCGCGGCGGGATTGATCGTCAGCGTCTGCCACGCCATGGCCGCCAGTTCCTCCACGATTACCGCGGTGTGCGCCGCCTCGGCCGCCGATCGGCCCCAGCAGAACGGAGCGTGTCCGGCCACCAGGCAGGCCGGGCACGACAGCGGGTCGCACCCTTCCATGCGCCGTACGATCGCCACGCCCGTGTTGGCTTCGTAGTCGGACTCGATCTCCTCCGGCGTCAGCGGCGCGGTCACCGGCACCGGGCCGTGGAAGTAGTCGGCGTGCGTGGTGCCGAAGCAGGGAATCTCGCGGCAGGCCTGCGCCCAGGCCGTGGCGTGGCGCGAGTGGGTGTGCACCACGCCGCCGATAGAGGGGAACGCGCGATACAGCGCCACGTGCGTGGCCAGGTCCGACGACGGGCGCAGGCGGCCCTCCACCACGCGGCCGTCCAGATCGGCGATCACCATGTCCGCCGGCGTCATCTTCTCGTACGGCACGCCGCTCGGTTTGATCGCGATCAGGCCATGCTCGCGCGAAATCCCGCTGGCGTTGCCGAACGTATAGATCACCAGGCCGCGCCGCACCAGCTCCAGATTGGCTTCGCAGACTTCAGTCCGCAGCGGTTCCAGCACTCTTCCCTCCCCTGGCCTGGGCGGCGATCCTGCGCAGCGCCGGCAGAACCTCGCCCATCGGTGCGGCATCGCTCCGGCGCTCGCCGAACGCGAAGTAGAGCTCGCGATAGAGAGCGTACAGCTCCCGGTAGGCTGCGGCATCGGCGGCCGCTGGCTGCACGGTATCGTAGCCCGGACACAGCGCATCCTGCGCCTCGGCGATGCTGCGGAACGTCCCCGCGGCAAGAAACGCGAAGATGGCCGAGCCCAGGCTGGTGACATCGCCTTTGGGCACCAGGATCGGCTTCCCCAGCACGCTGGCGTACACCTGGTTGAGCACCGGGTTCTTCTGCGGAATGCCGCCGCCGTTGATGATGCGGTCCACCGGCACGCCGTGCCGCTCCATGCGCTCCAGGATCACGCGGGTGTGGAACGCGGTGCCTTCGATCGCGGCGAATAGCTCGTCCTGCGCGGTGTGCGTCAGGCGCCAGCCGAGCGTGATGCCGCCCAGTTCCGGGTTCACCAGCACGGTGCGGTCGCCGTTGTCCCAGGTGAGGCGCAGCAGGCCGGTTTCGCCGCCGCGATAGTTTTCCAGGCCGCGCGAAAGTTCGGCAACCGTGGAGCCGGCGCGCCGTGCAATGGCATCGAAGATATCGCCGGTGGCGGAAAGTCCCGCCTCGATGCCGGTGCGCGTGGGATCCACCGACCCTTCGACCACGCCGCACACGCCGGGGATCAGTCCCGCCTTCTCGCTGATGGCGATGATGCAGGTGGAGGTGCCCACCACGTTCACCACGTCGCCCAGCCGGACGCCGGCGCCGATGGCGTCCCAATGGGCGTCGAACGCGCCCACCGGAATGGGGATGCCGGCGCGCAGCCCCAGCTTCGCTGCCCACGCCGGAGCGAGGTGTCCGGCAATGCGATCCGAGGCCTGGTAGCGGCCGTCGAGCTTGCCGCGCACTCCGGCCAGCAGCGGATCGACGGCCGTCAGGAATTCTTCCGAAGGCAGCCCGCCCAGGGCCGCGTTCCACATCCACTTGTGGCCCATGGCGCAGACGCTGCGCGGCGCCTCGGCCGGGCGGTCGATGCCGCACAGTACGGCGGCCACCATGTCGCAGTGCTCCAGCGCGGTGGCGAAGCGGGCGCGCTTTTCCGGATTGTGGCGCAGCCAGTGCAGGAGCTTGGCGAATCCCCACTCCGAGGAATAGACGCCGCCACACCAGTCGATGGCCGGCAACCCGTGGCTGCGCGCGGCCGCGGTGATCTCCGCGGCCTCCTTCCAGGCACGATGGTCGCACCACAGGTAGTAATCGTCGATCGGCTCCAGATGCGCGTCCACGGGGACGACGCTGGAGCCGGTGGTGTCGAGCGCGATGGCCTCGACCGCGCCGCCCCCCACGGCCGCGTCCTCGAGCGCGCGGTGGGTTGCCAGCGCGAGCGCCTTCATGTGGTCGGCGTGGCTTTGCGTGGCGTGGTCGGGATCTTCCTTCCTGCGGCACAGCGGGTATTCGGCCACGCCCGCGCCCAGCCGGCCGCGGGCGCTGTCGAAAATGGAGACGCGCACGCTCAGGGTTCCGAAATCCACGCCGGCCACGATGCTCATGGAAGGGTCACTGGTGCTGCGCAACATTCCAGCCCAGATAACGCGTGGCGGCTTCGTGCACCGCCGCCGAAACCGGCGCCAGGTTGGCGGCCACGTGATGCTCGAAGCCGCGCTCGCAGATGTAGCGCAGCAGCGCCTGCAGCCGAGGGATGCGCACCACGCCGGCGCCGCCGAAGGTCTCCAGCGGATCGTCGGTGAACTCGCCCTCGCCCACGTAGCCCGCCATCGTGCCCTCGCGGTCGTTGGTGGAAAAACGCGCGAAGCTCATGGGCCCGCTCTTCACCCGCCCCACGCAGGTCCCGTAGGTATTCTCGCGGCCCACCGTGCCGGCGATGATCTGCTGGAAGTCCATGGTCACTTCGCGGAAAAAATGCTTGGGCAGGTTGCTGCAATGGAAGCAGACCGCCTTGTCCGGATCTTCGCCGTAGTTGTTGTTCCAGTCGAGCAGCGCGCTGGGCGTTCCCGAGGCCAGTTGCAGGGCGTGCATGCCCACCACGCCGCAGATATCCACCTCGCAGGCGCTGGACATCAGGTTCTCGCTCATCATGCTCATCACCGTGCACGGCACCACCCCGAAGAACTCCTCGAGCGAGGTCCAGCACTGCACCGCGCTGATGGCGACCTCGGTCTGCGCCATCCACTGGTCGATCACCGCGCCCAGCTTGGCCATCTTGAGCAGCGCGTCCGAGGGCACGCTGCCGGTGGGCACGTAGCGCTGAATGGCCTCGAGCTTGGCCACCGCCGCCGGGTCCTGATCGCCCATGCGCGCGATGCGGCCCAGGATCTCCGACAGGTCGATGGGCTCGACGGAAATGCCGTTGGCCTCCAGGATCTTTTCGCTGTAGCGCACCGTGTTGAACGCCGCGGGGCGCGCCCCGATGGCCCCGATGCGCAGACGATGCAAGCCTCGCACCACCCGGCAGACGGCGGCGAACCACTGCAGGTCGCGGCGGAAAAAGTCCGAATCCGGGGCTTCGGTGTGGCGCGTGGTGAGTGAGTAGGGAATGCCGTACTGCGCCAGGTTGTTGCACGCCGACATCTTGCCGCAGAAGCTGTCGCGGCGGTCCTGGATGGTCATCCGTCCGGGCGAATCGGGCGTGGCCTGCACCAGCACGGGCACATGCAGGTCCGCCATGCGCAGGGTGTCGGCAATGGCGCGCTCGTCGCCGAAATTGGGCAGGGTCACGATGACGCCGTCGATGGCGTCGCGGTTCTTCTTGAACAGATCGGCGCAGCGTGCCGCTTCGGCGCGCGACTCCACCGCGCCGTGCTTGGTCTCGTCCAGGCCCACCGCCACCGCATTGTGACCGGCCTTCTCGAGCGTGGCCAGCATCTCCGAGCGCCCGCTCAGCGCCAGGTGGTCCGGAAAGAACCCGCGGTTCCCGACGATCACGCCGAAGGTCATCCGGCGGGGTTTCCCATTGGTCATTGCTCAGTTCCCTTTCCCCGGCCGGAACCGCACCGAGTATACCGCGCCCATGGCGATGAGCAGCGCGCCCCACCAGATGCCCGCGTGCAGCGACGCCAGCACCACGGGGTGCTCGGGCGGCGACACCAACTCATACAGGCCGGCGCCCAGAATCAATACGCCGTACGCCAGCAGCAGCACGCCGATGAAGAACCAGATGGAAAGCATGCCGGGTCGATGCATAGTCACCTACCAGAATATGATTTGCAAAACCAGGAACACCGCGGCCACCACGCCCGCCCAGAAGATGGGCCGCTGGTATAGCGGCAGATGGCCCTCCGATGGCACTTCGGTGCATCCGTACACCAGGCCGGTCAGCTCGGCGGCGGGCTTGGGCCGCGTGACCATGCTCACCGCATACGTGACCAGGACGCAGACGATACACGACCACAGCGCGCGAAACATGTTCTCGGCCATGTCCCTGGCGTTGGGCGAGAGAGCCACGTAGCGCAGCGCCCGCGGGTCCAGCTTCACCCAGGCGAACATACCCACCGAGGAGGCGGTGCCGGCGAAGAGTCCCCAAAAGCCCGCCGCGGGCGTGGCGCGCCGCCACAACATGCCCAGCAGCACCGTGCCGAACAGGGGCGCGATGAAGAAGCTGAACAGCGCCTGCACGTAATCCATGATGCTGTCGAACGACATCACCAGATATGCCGTGCCGATGGACACCAGCACACCCAGGATGGTGCACCAGCGGCCCACCGAAACGTAGTGCGCGTCGCTGGCGTCCTTGCGGAACGTGGCGCGGTAGATGTCGTAGGTCCACACCGTGGCAAAGGCGCTCACGTTGCCCGCCATGCCCGACATGAAGCCGGCGATCAGCGCGGTAATGCCCAGCCCCATCAGGCCGGGCCCGCAATACCGCGCCAGCATGATGGGCAGCACTTCGTTATAGCTGTGCAGCACCTGCCCGTGCTTCAGCGCCTCGGCCACCGCGTCTTCGCCCACCAGGAAGTGATGGCCCGGAATGTCCAGCAGCGCGAGGCCCAGCAGGCCCGGCAGAATGACGATGAACGGCACGCACATCTTAAACGCCGCGCCGATGATCGGCGCCAGCTTCGCCGACCGCAGGTCCTTGGCCGCGATCACCCGCTGCACCACCAGGAAATCGGTGGTCCAGTAACCCATGGAGATCACCGCCCCCAGCCCGAATACAATGCCCACCCAATGGATGCCCATGGGGTTGTCGGTGAACTTGCCGAGCGTCCGCCACATGTGGGTGTAATCCTGGCCCGGGAAGTTCTGGTGGATGCGCGCCACCATGCCGCTCCAGCCGCCGGTTTCGATCAGCCCGATGATGGAGATCAACAGCGCGCCCAGCCAGATCAGCACGAACTGCAGCACTTCATTGAAGATCGCCGAGAGCAGCCCGCCCAGCCCCACGTACAGCGCCACCGTGATGGAGGAGACCCAGATGCTGAAATGGATGTCCCATCCCAGCACCACCTTCAAGACCAGCGCCATGGAATACATGTTGATGCCGCTCATCAGCACGGTCATGAAGCCGAAGGAGACCGCCGACAGCGCGCGCGCCGGTTCGCCGTAGCGCAGCTTCAGGTATCCCGGTACCGAGTGGGTCTTGGAGATGTAGTAGAACGGGATCATCACGATGGCCAGGAACAGCATGGCCGGGATGGCGCCGACCCAGTACCAGTGCGCCGCCAGAATGCCGTACTGATAGGCCGACGCCGCCCAGCCCATCAGTTCCAGCGAGCCCAGGTTGGCGGCCAGGAAGCTCAAGCCCGCCACCCAGGCGGTCATCTCCCGCCCCGCGAGGAAGAAATCTTCCCCGGTCTTGGTGTAGCGCTTCAGGTAAAAGCCGATGCCGAGGACGGCGAAGAAGTAGAGAATAATGATGGCGAGATCAACGCCCGAAAGGGTGAGCAGGCGCGAGGGGTTGCTCTCGGCCAGCAGCGCCGGTGGGAGGAAAGTTGTAATCGCTTGCAAAAGCCTATCTTATGGAAGCCCGGATTCCCTGTCAAGCTTCCCGAGCCTCGGCAGCCCTCAGCCGGGACGGGAGGCTGTCTGGCGGCGAAGCTCCGGTACGGCAAGGTCCACAGGGCCTAGGACTGGCCGGAGCCGCTCGGGAGAAAAGGAGATAAGAAAACCAGCTCCTATTATCCGGTAGGAGTTATGCTTGATATTGGCCAGGAAGTCAAAACGGTGATCCTGGCCACTGAACCCCGGCGCCATTCCGGAAGGATGGAGAGGGACAACGACTATGACAAATGACCGGTCTTTGGTTGCACCTCGGGCACGTGCGCTTTGGGCAGTAACGGTGCTCGCAATAATTTCGATCATCTTAAGTCTGGGCTGGCCGCGCGCCTCCGCGGCCTCGCGTGATAACCAGGGGCAGGCGGCGCCAGCGGCCTCCCGGCAGGCCGGCGAAGCGAAGCTCATGAGCGTACCGTTGAGTTTCGAGCCGAATCAGGGGCAGTTGGACTCCACGGTTCAGTATCTTTCGCGCGGTTCCGGCTACGCGCTCTTCCTGACCCCGGGCAATGTCGTCCTGAACCTGGAGCGGCAAACACCCCAAGCCGCGTCGGTCGACACCCTGCGCATGAGCCTGATCGCGGCCAATCCCCAGGTCAACGCAGTGGGACTGGCCCGGCAGGCCGGCGTGGTGAGCTACTTCATCGGCAACGACCCGAAGAACTGGCGCTCCGGCATCCCGACCTATGGCAAGGTCCAGTACTCCCAGGTCTACCCAGGGGTGGATCTGGTTTTCTACGGGAATCAGCGCCAGTTGGAGTACGACTTTGTGGTCGCCCCCGGGGCCGACCCCAGCCGCATTGCGTGGCGGATCGACGGGGCCCGCGCCAGCGTTGACGCGCAGGGCAATTTGGCTCTGCGTGCGCCCCACGGCCCGGCCACCTTCCAGAAGCCGGTGCTGTACCAAATGGATGGAAACAAGAAGACCCGCGTCGAAGGGGCGTTCGCCGTGGCCGGGAACCAGGTGCGCTTCCGGCTGGGCAGCTACGACCATTCCCGGGCGCTGATCATCGACCCGGTGCTCAGCTATGCCAGTTATCTGGGCGGAAAAGACACCGATGCCATCGGGATTGCGACGGGACCCGGTGGGAGTAAGCTCAGTACGTCGCAGGGTATCGCGGTGGACAGCGCGGGCAGCGCGTATGTGACCGGCAACACCCTCTCCCTAGACTTCCCGACGAAGAACCCTTTACCAAATCTAAGCGCGCCTCCGGCGAAGTTGCCGGGCGTCACTCCCGGGGAATGGGCTACAGCCTTTGTAACCAAATTCAGTCCGGACGGCAGTTCGGTGGTCTATTCGACCTATCTCGGCGGCAACGGCTTTGACCAAGGTTATGCTATTGCAGTGGACTCCAGTGGCAGCGTTTACGTGACCGGTATGACACAATCAACCAATTTCCCGATCACCGCTGGAGCGTACCAGATAGTCTGCTCCCCAACTCCTGGCAATACAGGGGCATCCTCTGCGCCACCCGGTTGCAACCAGGCGAACAGGTCCGCATTTGTGACCAAGCTGAATCCCACGGGAACGGGCCTTATCTACTCCACATTTCTGGGCGGATACGCCTACCAGTACGCGACCGCCATTGCCGTCGATAGCGCCGGCCGCGCCTACATCGCAGGCAACGAGCAGGTGTATTGCTCCACGCAATACACGTTCCAAGGTTGTTTTCCCACCACCAGCGGTGCGGTGATCGGCGGAGACAAGACCGGCGGACGCTCACCGCAATACGCCTTCGCCGCGGTGTTCGATCCCACCGGCGACAAACTGCTCTACTCCAGCCTGTTCGGCGACTTGAATGGAATTGGGGCGGCTGCCGATAAGGGCAACGGCGGCACGTACGCCACCGGGATCGCGGTGGAGGCCAACGGCAACTTTTATCTGATCGGCGATACCCAGGCCGGCAGGCTGCCGACGACCGCCGGGGTGATTCAGCCTGACGGTGTTCCCCTGGGCCCCAGCGGGACCATCATGACGACGTGGCGTGGCTTCGTCGCAAAGTTCAATCCGGTCACTTCCGCCAGTGGGGCATCGCTGGCGTACGCCACCTACCTGGGCGGACAAACAGGAAATACAGGCGACTACACCAGCGGCATCGCCATCGATAGCGCAAGCAATGCCTATATCGTCGGATACACCAATTCCAAGGATTTTCCGGTGACGCCCGGCGCTTATCAGACCGTCTGCGGGCCTAATGGGGGGACTTGCGCGGCGGCCCACGTGACCAAACTAGATCCTCTCGGCAAGACCATCCTGTGGTCCACTTATGTGGGAGGCGGCAAACCCGGTGGGAGCGATTCCCTGTTCTTTACCGGCCCCATCCAGTTGGATGGGAAGGGGAACATCTATATCATGGGGCAAACCGGAACGGGTTTCCCATTGGTCAACCCCGTTGAGCCGGTCGGAAACGGCGGGAACCAGCAGGTGCTCGTCGCCGAGCTTGACCCCTCGGGTACGAAGCTATTGTTCTCCACGATCGTCGGTTCCAACGGGAAAAATACCGCGAATCCAGCCGGGCTGGCAGTCGACTCCGCCGGCGACATCTACGTTGCAGGCAATACGTTCGGCCCGGACCTGATCACGACCCCCGGCGCATTCCAGACTACCTCGAGCGATGGCGCGTGCTGCCAGAAAGGGAACGGCTTTGTCGCCAAGATCGCACCCAGCGCTGTGCCCACGCTCGATGAAGGCAGTCTCGCCAATGGCATGACGTATATAGAAGGAGGGCTGGTGCCGGGATCCTGGGCGCAGGTGAAGGGCACGAACCTTGCGAGCACCACGCGCAACTGGGACGCATCCGATTTCACCGGCCTCGGCAACAGCCTGCCCACCAACCTGAGCGGAACGCACGTGACGGTGAACAACCTCCCCGCGGCGGTCTATTACATCAGTCCGACACAGATCAACTTCCAGGTGCCCGTCGGAGTGACTGGAACCGCTTCCGTGCAGGTGATCGCCAACAGTGTAGTGAGTAACACCGTGACGGCCGCCGCCGTGACTAACTCGCCCGGCATCTTACCCATCATCGTGAACGGGACGAATTACGCCGGCGGGGTGTTCTTTCCCGACGGCAAGTTCGTAGGCGATCCGGCTATCGGCCCCGCATTTCGCAATGCCCGGCCGGGGGACATCATCCAGCTCTACGCCAGCGCATTGGTACCGATGCCCGCCGGAGTGTTGCCCACGCCGCAGGCGGTCGGCGGCGTGACGGTGACCATCGGCACGGTCACGGTCGCGGCCGATGCGGCAGCCCTGGTGGCGGTGGGGCAATTCCAGATCAACTTCAAAGTGCCGCCGCTGCCGGCGGGCTTGTACCCGATCTGGATTTCCGTCAACGGGGTTACGTCGCCATCGAGTATCAACTCCAAGCCGCCCGGTCCGGTAGTGATCCCGATCCAGCAATAAGCCACTCCTACCGTGGAGCCAGCCCAGGGCTAAGGGGCGCAGGCCAACCTGCGCCCCCCTGGAAGCCGGCTTCAGAAGTTGAACTTCATCCCCAACTGGAATTTGCGTGAGGCGCTTTCCACGGTGCCGCCGATACGGCCGAACAGCGATGACGTGAAGGTCAGCGTCGGCGGGCCGAAGGACGGCGTGTTGGTGATGTTGGTGGCGTCGGCGCGCACCTCGATGTTCTTCGACTCCGAAATGCGGATGCGCTTGAGCAGCGCCATGTCGATATCGAAGAAGGTCGGGCCGAAAAAGAAGCCCTTGCCGGTGTTGCCCAGTTGCCCGGGCGCGGGGGCGCTGAACAGTTGCTTGTCGGTGTTGGGGTTGAAGAACCACTTGAAGCCGTTGACATCCTGCACGTGGCCCAGGTCGTGCGAGCACCCGTTGCAGTTGGCGGTGGATTGCACCACGCTGCCGAACGTGTTGGCGCCCGAGTATACGGTGAGCGGCCGGCCGGAGTAGAAGGTAAAGATGGGCGCGAGCTCCCATCCGCCGACGACGCGGTCGAGCACCGCCGGCAGGGCGTGGGCCAGGGCTTTGCCGCGTCCAAAGGGCAATTCCACTACGCCGTGAGCCTGGAGGGCGTGACGGTGATCGTACTGCGGCTCGCCGTAATTCAGCTTGCGATTGAAGAGGTCAAACGGGGTGGAGGAGGCCGACTGCGAGTTGGCCGTTCCGACCACGGTGAAGGTCGGGTCGAAATCGCGCGTGGCCAGGGCCTTCGAATAGGTGTAGCTGAACTGGAAGTAGATGCCGTTGTGCCAGTGCTGCTGGTATTGGAGTACTAACCCGTTGTAAGTGGAGAAGTCGTTGGAGTCGATCGCCGTGACGCTGCCCGAGAACTGCGGGAAGGGGATCACCGCGAAAGCGCCGGCGCCGGAGAGCGCGGTCACGTTCTGCCCGCTCTGGATGCGCCGCCCGAGCGAGCTCAGGATGGCGGCGAAGCTGTTGAGGCTGAGCGAGCTGGAAAACTGTGCGCGGATCATATCGGAGGCCGTCTTGCCGGCGGTGATGCGGCTGTCGGCGGAGAACAGGCGGTTGAGGAGGTCCGACTGGCCGCCCGCTTTCACGGTGGCGAAGGCATCCAGCATGCCGGGGGCGAAGAGGTTCGGCTGGTTGGCGTCGTAGGCGCCCAGCAGGTGGTAGGCACGCCGGCCGATGTAGTCGGCTTCGAGAACACCGCCGCGCCACAACTCGCGCTGCAGGCTGAAGGACCACTCGTGCGTGGTGGGGAACTTGAAATTCGGGTCCACCACGGCGATGGAAGCGCTCGAAAAGGGCGCGGGCTGCTTGAAGGCGCTCGGGCTGGTGCCGGTGGGAGGCTGCGACGGCGACAGTGTCGAGAGGCGCGTATCCTTCTGGCCGACGCTGGTGTCGTCGAAGCTGAAGACCAGGCCCGGCAGGTTGTTGAGCACCTGTGAAGAAAGCAGGAAGCTGTTTACGCGGTCGAAGGCGATGCGGTAGTTCGAGCGGATCGACGTCTTGCCGGTGCCGAACGGATCCCAGGCCACGCCGATGGAGGGTCCCAGGTTGCCGAAGCCGTTGCGGAAGAGCGGCCCGGAGACCCACTGCGCCGTGTCAGTGGCGGCGCCACCGAACACCAGCGGCTGGTTCGGGTGCGACATCACCGGGTTGGGGGAGCTGGGCGCCATCTTAATTTCCCAGCGCAGGCCGAGATCGATGGTCAGGTTGCGGCGCACCTTCCAGGTGTCCTGCCCGTAGAAATCGTACTCGTTCCAGTGGGTGTCGATGGGCAGCAGGCCGGTGACGAACTTCTGGCCATCGGGGGCTGAGAAGCCGCGCTGGATCTCGCCCACGCGGCCCAGCAGGAAGTTGATGCCCGTGCGGATGGTGGGCAGATCGAAGGACTGGTTGACCGCCGTGGGAATGGCGAACAGGGTGTTATCGAGATCGGCGGTGAAGAAGACGTCGGTGGTGGCGTTGTACGCGCCCACGCTGCCGCGCGCGTCGATTTCCCGCCCCAGGCGCAGGTTGGTGCCGAACTTCAGCGCGTGGTTGTTCCAGTGGTACGCCAGGTTATCGACGAACTGCCAGGTCTTGAGGGTGCGCGAGTTGCCGAAATCGGCGGCAGCCGTGGCCACGGGAGTGGAGCCCGCAAAGGAGAGCTTGTTCAGGTCGGCCGACGGCTGGTCGAACGTGAAGCTGAACTGGTTGAGGCCGAAGACCGCCTCGTTGGTGAGGCGCGGGGTGGGGTTCCAGCGCCAGTTGTACGCCATGTTCTTGGGATCGCGCAGCGTGTTGACCTGGCACGGCGTGCCGGGGAACAGCGACAGGCCGCCGTTGGCGCCGTCGCAATTGGTGTTCTGCTGGCCCCACGAAACGCGCGCGTAGAGCGTGTTCCGGGCGTTGATGACCTGGTCGATTTTGAAGGTGACGTCGTGCTGCCGCTCCTGGCTGGGGGCGGCGAAGGCGAAGCCCGCGGTGTTCAATCCGTCGCCGGTGTTGAACGTATTGGGGAGCGGCGAGGAAGCCATGAGGCCGGAAATGGTCTTGTCCAGGCCCAGGTGCAGCGGGTCGTTAGCGGCGATGTTGTACGTGCCCACGTTGATTCCAGAGAGCACGTTCCCGTTGGCGTCGACCGACGCATTGGCGCCGCCGAAGGGAGCGTTGCGTCCGCCGATGACGTAGCGGAAAATGCCCTGCCGGGCCTGCGCGGTGTAGACCGTCTGGGTGATTGACGAGGTGGAGAGCGCGTCCAGGGCCTGCACGTTGACGAAGAAGAAGGTGTGGTTCTTCCAGACGGGCCCGCCCACATCGCCGCCGAAGATGTGCTGCACGAACTGGCGCTTGCCGGTGCTGTTGAAGTTGTTCTGCCACTCGTTGGCGTTGAAGCGCGGCGTGCGGTAAAACTCGAAGGCGGCGCCGTGAAACTCGTTGGAGCCGGACTTGGTGATGATGGCCACCTGCGCCCCGCTGCTGCGCCCGTATTCGGCGCTGGGGTTGGAGGTGATGACGCGGAATTCGGCCACCGAGTCGGGGTTGGTGCGCAGGGGCGCGAAGTCGCTTCCCCCGCTGCTGCTCTCGTTGTTGTCGATGCCGTCGAGGGTGAAGTTCCAGGCGCGGTCGCGCGCCCCGAACACCACCACCGCGCCTCCCGTGATGGCCTGGGTATCGATGACGCCGGGCTGCAGATCCACCAGCCCCAGCGGGTTGCGGCCGCGCGTGCCGACGATGGGCAGGTCCTTGATGGTCTTCTCCTCGATGATGTTGCCCACGTTCGCCGAAGTGCTGGTCTGTACCAGCTCGGCCGCCGCCGAGACCACGACCTTGTCGGTGACGGCGCCCACTTCGAGTTTCACGTTGATGGTGGCCGGCTGGCCGATGGTGACCGCGTTGTCGTGCGAGCTGAACGTGCGGAAGCCGGGGGCGGTCACGTCGAGCTCGTAGGAGCCGGGCTGGACGGCTTCGAGCGCATAGGTGCCGCTGGAGGAGGTCCGGGTTTCGAAGGAGACGCGCGTCCCTTCGTTGGTAAGTTTGACCGAGGCGCCGGGCACGACGGCCCCGCTCGAATCCTGCACCGTCCCGAGAACGCGAGACGTGGTGCCTTGGGCGAACGCCGCGCCCGCGGCCAGCAGGAACAGAATTGTCCCCAAAATCCCCTTGATCACCATAATGGGGGCAGGATATCAGAAAACGGGGCCGGTGGTAAGCGGGTTATTTTCCGGAGAGGTACTTCTCCGGAATGGGCATTCCTTCGCGTTCGGAGTCCCAAAGGATGGTCACGACCTTCCACTCGGTCCCCGACTTCGCCAGTTGAAAACTGTTGATGCCGCGCGCGAACGGCTTCTCCCCCAGCACATGCCGCGATTCGTAGGTGCTGAACACGTGCGCGATGTTGCCGAAGGTCTCCACGCGGCGCGAGACTTCCGATTCGTAGAAGGCGCTCTTTTCGAAGCTCCCTCCCGCGCGTTTCGCGTAGTCTTCCACGGTCATGGCCGCCGGGGTGGCGCGCCCCTCGGTCACCCGCACGGGGACCAGGCGCGCTCCTTCGGCGAACAGAGCGCGGAAGCGGTCCCAGTCGCGCGGCCCGGCCGGCCCCGAGATGGTGTCGTAGACCGCTTTCACCAGGGAGTCGATGGAATCGCCGTCGGCCGGCCGTGCGGCCGGCGCCAGCACGGTCACAGCCGCAAGCAGCACGGACAGTCTCATCTTCAAATACCTCACCCGGAGATGATACCAAGGGCCGCCGCTCCGCGCCGGGTTAGCATAGAGGGAGGAGGGTGCGATGCGGTTGGCAATTTTCGCGCTTTCGATTCCCGCGCTCTGCTCTGCGGCGGAAATTCCGCAGGGCAGCCATGTGCTGCTGCGGCTGGTGAATTCCGTCAGCACACGCACCGCCCGCGAGGGCGATTATGTGTACATGACCACGGCCACGCCGATCGTGGCCAACGGAGCCACCGTGGTGCCGGTGGGGAGTTACGTCCAGGGAGTGGTGGCGCACGCCCTGCGCAGCGGCCGGGTGAAGGGAAAGGCGGAGCTGGCGCTTCGCATTGAAACGCTCACGCTGCCAGGCGGGAAGGTGATTCGGGTGGCGCCGCACCTCGCTTCGGTGGATTCCGACGGCACGGAGCAGAAGGTCGATACCAAGGAGAACGAGGTCAAACAGGGCGGCAGCCACGGCGCCGATGCGGCGCGCGTCGCCACCATCTCGGGCAGCGGCGCGGCCTTGGGCGGCCTGGCCGACCGCAGTTGGAAAGGGGCGGGAATCGGCGCCGGGGCGGGCGGCGCGGTGGGCCTGGCCACGGTGCTGCTGACGCGCGGCAAGGAAGTGGAGTTGAGCCGCGGCTCGACCGTGGACGTGATCTTCGACCGCGCCGTGCCGGTGGAATAGCCGCCTTGTGAAGGTCACGTCCGGCACCTCGCCCAAGCCGCCCGTACGCCGCCCCGCGACTCCGGGGCGGACGGTTCCGCGCTGGTTCCCTGCCCTGTTGCTGGGGCTCTCGGTGGTCCTGTTGCTGGGCTGGTTCACCCCGGAAATTCGCGATTCGGATTTCTGGTGGCATTTGAAGACCGGCGAGTATATCTGGCAGAACCACGCGCTGCCGGCGCCGGATCCGTTCGCCTTCACCACCGCCCGGGCCGCGCCGGCCTATCCCGGCGAGGAGATGACGCGCCATTTCAATCTGACGCACGAGTGGCTGTCGCAGGTGCTGTTCTACGCGGCTTACCGGACGGGCGGTTTTGCAGGCATGGTTCTGTTTCGCGGCGCCTTGCTGGCGGCGTTCTGCGCGCTGGCCGGGCTGGTGACCTACCGCCGCGCGGGCGGCTTCTACCTGCCGCTTGCCGCCGCATTCGCCACCGCCGGTGTGGCCACCGATTTCGCCCTGGACCGGCCGTATCTCATCACCTTCCTGTTTCTCGCGGCGACGGTCGCGATCCTGGAATACCGGCGCGCCATGTGGCTGCTTCCCGTACTGTTTCTGATTTGGGCCAACTGCCACGGCGGTTATTTTCTGGGCTGGCTGGCGCTGGGCGCGTATGCGGCGGAAGCGCTGTGGGCTCGATGGCGCATGAAGCCGGCGGCGGACAACCGCGTGCTGTGGATGGCGAGCGCGGCTTCCTTTCTGATTTCCGGCGCCAACCCGAACGGTTTTCGCGTCCCGCAAATTCTACTCCATTACCGCAGCAGTTACCTGACCTCGCGGCTGCTGGAGTGGTCGCCTCCCCGCCTCTGGCCGCCGGGCGAATTTACGCTCCTGCTCGCGGGCGCGGCCGTTGTGCTGCTGTGGCGGCGCCGCGAAGTGCGCGTGGTGGATTGGCTGCTGTTCGCGGCATTCGCGGCGGCGGCGCTCGCGGCCGGGCGCAACACAATCTTCATCGGCTTCCTGGCGCCGGTGCTGATCGCCTGCTATTTTCCCTGGAAGCGGAACCTTCCCGCACCGGTGCAGTGGGGCGCCGCGGCGTTGCTCCTGGCGGGCCTGGGGATGGGCATCGGCAGCGGCCGCTTCTTCCAACTGCGCGCGGCGGAGTGGAGATATCCGCGCGGCGCCGCCGATTTCTTGCTCGCGCACCACGTCACCGGGCCCCTGTTCAACACCTACGAGTACGGCGGCTATCTGATCTGGCGGCTGTGGCCGCACCAGCGCGTGTTCATCGACGGGCGCGCGTTGAGCGAATCGCTGTTCCTGGATTATGCGCGGATCCTCTACAACCACGACGAAAGCGGCGGCAAGAGCGCCCAGGAGCTGCTGGATCAATATGGCATCCGGACCATCGTGATGAACAGCTTCGAATATACCGGCGGCTTGGTCTATCTGCTGGCTCCGGGGCTTTCCGACCCGCTGCAGCAGGAGTGGAGGCTGGTCTACAGCGAGCCCTCGTCTATGATTTTCATGCGGCAGCCTCCCGAGGGCGTAGCGCCCCTCGATTCCCTGAGCGTGCTGGACCACATGGAAGCGGAGTGCGCTCTGCACCTGGAGCGGGAGCCGCAGTATGCGCTGTGCGCGCGTGGCCTGGGACAGGTATTCGCGCGCGTGGGCGACCGGCACCGCGCGCGGCGATGGATCGGCATTTACCTGGCGCATCCGCACAACCCCGATCCCCAGGCGGAGCAGACCTACCAGCGGCTGGTCGGCGCGGGGCAGTAAGCAACCCCGCATGATATGCTGTGGCGGTGCCGCTCGCGCGCAGGGTGTGGATCGCGCTCGCCTTGGCGCTCCCGGCGGTGGCCGTGCAACTGCCGGTGCGCGGGTACACCACCGCCGACGGGCTGCCGCGCGATTCGGTTTCCTGCGTGGTCCCCGACAGCCGCGGCTTTCTCTGGATGTGCACGCCGGAGGGCCTGGCGCGCTTCGACGGATACCAATTCCGGACCTACGGCGTCGAGCAGGGGCTGCCCAACCCGGTGGTCAACACCGTGGTGGAGACGCGCGGGGGACTCCTGGTGGCGGGCACCGGCGCGGGACTCGCGGTGCTGGAGGCTCGTGTCGGCGAAGGCGGGCGCAGCCGCTTCGCGGTGTACTACCCGGGACCGAAGGCGGAGGAACGGGAGATCACTACCCTGTTTGAAGATCGCGCGGGCGTGCTGTGGTGCGGCACCAGTGGCGGCCTGTACCGCATCCGCTGGAGAGGATCGGTACCGGATTTTGAAGCCGTTCTGAGCGGCGTGCCCATTGTGAGCATGGCGCAGGCGCCCGGCGGAAGTCTGTGGATGGCGGCGTTCGACCAGGGAGTGGTGGAGATGACTCCGGCGGGCGAGGTAAAGCGCTACGGCGAGCCGAACGGGCCTCCCAACTTCCTGGCACAGGGCCGGCGCCAGAAGTGGGTCTACGCGATAGCGGTGGACCGGGAAGGCGCGGTGTGGGTGGGCACGCACTCCGGTCTGTGCCGGCTGCGGGCGAAACCGGCGCCGGACGGCAGCATCGTCGAACGCGTGTTCACCGCGCGGGACGGTATCGGGGCCGGCCGCATCTACTGCCTCTACATCACCCGCGCCGGGCGCCTCTGGGCCGGCACCACCGAGGGCGGGGCGAGCGAATTCACGGGCGATCCGCAACGTCCGTTCCGCGCCGCCGCGGGGGTTGTCGCCCGAGGCGTCCAGGCCATCGGCGAGGACCGCGCGGGAAACCTCTGGATCGGTACCGGGGACGAAGGCGTCAAGCGCATCGCACACGGCGGGATCATGTCCTACACCCGGGCGGACGGCCTGGCGCGCAATGCCATCGCCGCTTTCGCCGAGTCGCGGGCGGGCGACCTGTTTGCGGTCAGCCTGATGTACGACTCGCTGAACCTCAACCGCTTCGACGGCGAGCATTTCACCGCCATTCACCCGGCGCTGCCCGGCCACATCCACTGGATGGGATGGGGACGGGGAACCATCGCGCTCGAGGACCGGGAAGGCGACTGGTGGGTGGCAACCGGGCAGGGCTTGTGCCGCTTCGACGGGCGCGGCGGCGCCGCCGCGCTGGCGAGCACCCCGCCCAAAGCCGTCTACACAACCAGAGACGGGCTCGGCGGCAACGAGACCTTCAAGCTCTTCGAGGACAGCCGGGGCGACATCTGGGTGGCGACCAACGGTCCCGCGACCCTGAGCCGCTGGGATCGCGCCTCCGGCTCGTTTGCGCGGCCGCCGGTGCTCGCCGGGCCGCCCATCATCGCCTTGGCGCAACATTCCACCGGAGACCTATGGGTCGGCTCGACTGCCAGCATCTTTCGTTGGCGCCGGGGACGGCTGGAGCGGATGGACCGCGCGGGGACGGCGCCGGAGTCCGCGTCCGCTTTGCACTTCGACGGGAGCGGGCGCCTCTGGCTGGGCAACTACCAGGGCCTGTTCCGCTGCGACCATCCGGCCCGCGAGCGCCCGGAGTTTCAGAAGGTCCTGGGCGAGGCGGTGGCGTGCCTGGCGGAAGACCGCAGGGGCCGCATTTATGCGTGCACGGGGCGCGGGGTGGCCGGCCTGGATCCGGCCAGCAGCTGGCGGCGGCGCTACACCACCGCCGACGGGCTGATCCGCGGGCGGCTGCTGTGCGCGTGGCGGGACCGGCACGGCGATCTCTGGTTCGGCTCGACCATGGGTGCTTCGCGATTCACTCCCCAGCCGGACGAGCCCCACACCATCCCACCCGTCTACATCAATTCCATTCGATCTTCGGGACGCGACGTGCCGGTAGCGGAGCGCGGCGAGACCGCCGTGAGCCGCATTGCGCTGCGGCCGTACGAAAACGCCGTCGAGGTGGATTTCGTGGGCCTCGAACTGGGCACCGGCCGGTCGCTCACTTACGAGTACATGCTGCAAGGGGCCGTGGGAGCATGGCAGCCGCTCGAGGGTGCGCGCTCGGTGCACTTCGCCGGCCTGGCGCCGGGTAGCTATCGCCTGCTGGTGCGCGCCATCAACGACGAGGGGGCGGCGACCGATCCGCCGGCGTCGGTCGAGCTGTTTGTCGCCACCCCGCTGTGGCGGCGCTGGTGGTCGTTGAGCCTGATGGCGGTGGCGCTGGCGGCCGGCCTGTACGGCGTGTATCGCTGGCGGATGGGCCAGTTGCTGGAGTTGGAGCGGGTGCGCACGCGCATCGCCACCGATCTGCACGACGACGTGGGCGCGAGTCTTTCGCAGGTGGCCATCATGAGCGAGGTGGTGAGCCGCCGCGCGGGGCCGGATCGCCAGGCGCTCGACGAGATCGCAGCCACGTCGCGCGAGCTGCTGCAGTCCATGAGCGAGATCGTGTGGGCCATCGATCCCAGCCACGACCGCCTGCACGACCTCACGCAGCGCATGCGCTGGTTCGCGGGCGAGACGCTTTCCGGGCGCGGCGTCGCGCTGCAGTTTTCCGCCGCCCCGCAGGAGCGCGATCTGCGGATCGGCGTCGACACACGGCGGCAGGTGTTCCTGATCTTCAAGGAGTGCGTGAACAACATCGCGCGCCACGCGCACGCCCGCCATGCCGGCATCGCCCTGGCCGTGGAGCAGAACCACCTGGTGCTGCGCGTGGAAGACGACGGATGCGGCTTCGACGCCGGCCCTGCCGTCCACGGCCACGGGCTGCGCAACATGGCCGGGCGGGCGCGCCTGCTGGGGGCCGCGCTCGAATTGCACAGCCGTCCCGGCCAGGGGACCGTGCTGCGGTTGCGCGTTCCGCTCGGGCAGCGCCGCCGCAGCCGCGTGCCGCCGTCCCCGCAGAAACTCCCCGCATAAGTATGTAGGGCGGGTGCGGCGCCGGGGCTGTAAGATGTGTGGGAGTTCATGGCACCGCCCGTTCCCATCAAGGTGGCCATCATCGAAGATCAGGAAAAGATCCGCGCCGGCCTGGCCGCGCTGATTTCGGGCACGAACGGCTTCGCCTGCACGGGCGCATGGGGCTCGATGGAAGAGGCGCTGGCGGGCGTGGAAGGAGCGCCGCCCGATATCGCGCTGGTGGATATCGGGCTGCCCGGCATCTCCGGGATCGAAGGCATCCGCCTGCTCAGGGAGCGGCTTCCCAGGCTGGTGCCGCTGGTGCTGACCGTGTACGAAGACGAGGAGCGGATCTTCGGCGCGCTGTGCGTGGGCGCCTGTGGGTACCTGCTGAAGGGCACGCCGCCCGCGCAACTGATGGCCAGCCTGCGGGAAGCCATGGAGGGCGGCGCCCCCATGTCGCCGCAGATTGCGCGCCGCGTGGTGGAGCACTTCCAATCGCCGCGGCGGCCGGCGCCCATCCCCGGCTACGACCTGACGCCGCACGAGATGCGCATTCTGCGGCTGCTGGTGGAGGGACACCACTACCAGACGGCCGCCGACGAGCTCGGCGTCTCGGTGAACACCATCCGCTTCCACCTGCGAAGCATCTACGAAAAGCTGCAGGTGCATTCCATGTCCGAGGCGGTGGCCAAGGCGTTGCGCGAACGGCTGGTGCGCTGAGGGCGGCGCAGTTTACAACTTCCCTACCCAAATATGCGGTGACCAGTGGCGGTTTCCGCCGTATCCTCTCGCAAGACGGAGGGAAAACAGTGATGAATCGGACGGGGAAGACCAGCCTGCTTGCCGCTATGGCGGCGATTTGTTTGGCGCCGCTTTGCCAGGCGCAAAAGGACCCGGGGGTGCGCGGCGGGCCCGCCGGGGCCGGAAAACCGTTGGCGGGACTGAACGCCAACGAACAGGCGCTGTTTAAGGAAGGTACGCTGCGCATGACGCAGCTCGAAAGCGTGTGCGACACGTGCAGCGACGTCACGCTGGGAGCCGACACCGGCCAGGATCCGAACCTGGCGACGCTGACGAATTCCTCGGGGTTGGGCGCGCGATTCAATGGCGACCAGTGCTCGGTCTGCCACCAGCAGCCCGCCATCGGCGGCTCCGGTGGCTTCTTGGTGCCCAATCCGCAAGATCCGCCAAACCAGCATCGCAAGCCGGAAAACCCGATGTTCGATCTCATTCCGCACCGCAAAGGCGCGCAGAACGCGGTGCCGTCGTTCATCACGCAGTTCGGCCCCATCCGCGAAGTCCGGTTTCAGAGAAAGCCCGACGGCACGCCGGACGGAGGAGTGCACGCCTTGTTCACCATCGTCGGACGATCCGACATCGGCGCGCCCGGGTGCACGGCCGCGGCTCTTCCGGCGACCGATTTCGAAACCCAGTTCCGGAACGGAAACCTGTCGTTCCGCATTCCGCTGCAGACGTTTGGCCTCGGCCTGATCGAAGCGATCCAGGACCGGACCATTATCGGCAGCGCAGCGGCAACCGCGTCCCTGCGCATTCCGCTGGGCATCGGCGGCAGCCCGAACCGGAGCGGCAACGACGGCACCATCACCCGTTTCGGATGGAAAGCGCAGAACAAATCGCTGGCGATCTTCGCGGGCGAGGCCTACAACGTGGAGATGGGCGTCACCAACGATGTGTTCCCCAATGCGCGCGACGAAACGCCGGCCTGCACCCAGGGCGTGAACGAGCCCAACGACATCACGCGCACGGACCTGAACGACTTGCGTAACCAGAGTTTCACCGATCCGCTGCACCAGGTGGCGGACTGGCTGGGATTCGCCATCTTCATGCGCGAGCTGGCGGCGCCGGAGCCGGTGCCGTTCTCGGCCAGCGCACGGCGCGGGCAGCAACTATTCGGCACCGATGCCACCGGTCCGGGAATCGGCTGCTTCCTTTGCCACACACCGGTGATGGTGACCGGCCCGCGCCACGAAACCGAGGCGCTCCAGAACCAGCAGGCGCATCTTTATTCCGACCTGCTGATCCATCACATGGGCGGCGGCCTGGCGGACAACGTCACGCAGGGCTTGGCGCAGGGAGACATGTTCCGCACCACGCCGCTCTGGGGAATCGGGCAGCGCATTTTCTTCTTGCACGACGGACGAACGAGCGACCTGCTGGCGGCCATCGAAGCGCACGCCTCGGCCGCCGAGGAAGACCACGGCCACGGCCACGACGGTAACGGCGGCGACAACAACTATCCGCCGTCGGAAGCCACGGCAGTGATCCGGAAATTCAACTCACTCGCGGCCGCCGACAAACAGGCGATGCTCGACTTCCTGCGATCGCTGTGATTTCTACCGCTGGCGGACGAGCCAGGAGAACCACTGCGTAAAGGCGACTGGCCGCGCGCGATCATTGCCGCCGTAGCATTCGCCGTTGACCGCCGGACCCGCCACGCCCGTCGCGTGCGTGAAGACGAAATTCCAGCCGTAGCAGCTCAGCGGCGTATCCTCGCGCACGCCGGCTGTCTCCAGGACCTTACGCCCCACCTCGGCGGCGGACCGCAGCACCGCGATACCGGGGGCGCCGAGCTGGACGAACGGCATAGGCCGGAAGGGAGCGTCGCGGTAGGGCGTCAGGGGAGCGGACGGCAGATCGGGTTCCATCAGCCACGCGCGCCGTCCGGCGTAGTAACGCAGCAGTTTCGCATTGCTGGCCGGGTCCAATTCCCTGGCCCAGACCACGCGCGCGCGGTCGATATCGGCGGCGTTGTAGACCCATTCGTCGCCTGGGTCATGCGCCGTTCCATAACGCACGAACACCAGGTGATCCTCCCCCGTGCTGGCGAGTTGCCTGAGAATGCGTGCCCGCGCCACATTCCCGGGAGGCGGCCAACGCCAGCTACGCTGCTCGATCGGGCCGTCCTGGGCGCGCGGGGCGACAGTCTGAACCAGCAGCATGAGGACGCACGCCATCGGCAGGCAGCGGACCAGGTACAGGCCCGTGGGATGGCGCCGCCAGCGCCAGAGCCGCAGCGTGCGCAGGCCCATCACCACGATCAGGATCGCCAGGCCCGTTGCGGGCGCCGCATAGTGTACGTTGTGCCACACCTGGCCCACCAGAGCGAGCGAAAACACGGCGGCCATCACCAGCAGTTGGCGCGACTGCCGGCGGCGCCAGAGCAGCGGGAGGGTGAGGAGCGGGATGCTGAGCAGCGTCCCCACGTAAAAGCGCCAGTACGCGGCCGCCTTGCGCATGAGGCCGGCGGCGAGCGGCGCGCGCGCCTCCCGGTAACTGGCCATTTCCGAGTACACGTAAAAATGCCGCATCTCCTGGTTGTTGTAGAGCGGCTCGGGGCCGGGCCGCTGCCACAGAAAATGGGGCGCCATGGACACGCCGGCGCGGTATAAAACATAGGGGGCCATCCACGGTTTGCCGGTAACGCGCGCAAAGTAACAGGCGGTTGCGGCGCCGGCCAAAGCCAGCAGCAGAGACAGCGGAAGCACGATCTGGCGGAGGGCCACGGAACGCGGCGGCCCCTGTTTTCCCAGCATCCAGGTGAACAGCGGGATGGCGGCCGCGAGGCCCAAGAAAGCGCCCTCCACCGGACGGCTGTGGGCGAGAATTGCGAGGCCCGCCGCCATCTGCGCGGCGTGGCGCCAATGGGGCCGCCGCATCATTCTGGGCAAGGCCCCGAGCACCAGCGCGCCGCCGGCCGCAGCCACGCACCCGCCCCAGTACGAGTTCATCCAATAACTGGAAACCGCCAGCCGCAAGACGATCAGGACCGCGCCCAGCAACGCCCAACGCGGCGGCAGCCATCCCTGTAGCATCCAGCAAACCGCGGCGCACATGAGGCCGGCGCTGAGCCACACGCCGGCCCAGGGGTGATGGAACAGGATGGTGCCAGCGGCCAGCACCGCGGCTTGCGCGATGGGAAACGCACTGGCATAGACCGGCCGCGCCAAAATGTGAATGCTTTCGAAATGTACCCACAACGGGTGCGGCGGGTTCACCAGGCGGCCGTGCGCGAAGGTATCGGCCGCCAGCAGGAAACTGAACTCATCGTGTACGCGCGGCTCGGGGATGGGGAACCACGGAAGCAGCACGGCCCGCAACAGCAGGGGGGATAGGCCGGCGACGAGGATCGCCAGGCGCTTCCGGCGGGCCAGGCGCGCCAGCGGACGTTCCCACCACCCCAACCAGCGCAGCGGGAAGCGCGCCGCCACCACGGCCAGGACGAACGCCGCGGCGGCCAGTACGGTCTCGGGACTGGGCAGTTCCGGCGGGCGGGCGCCGCCCGAAAACAGAAGTGACATATGATAGGGAGTCAAGCAAAGAGACAGCGTAGCAGACGGAGGACGCAGCCACCGCAATGAAGATTCTCGCCTTGGGGGCCGCCGGTTTCATTGGCTCTCATCTCACACACCGCTTGCTTAAGGAAGGACACATCGTCACCGCGGTCGATCTCCAGAGCGAGAAAGTCGCGGAGGACCTGGATCATGCCAACCTGACTTTTCTGCAGCAGGACATCCGCAGCGCGGGCTGGGACCTGGACGGCCTGGTGCGCGACGCCGATCTCGTGATCGACCTGATTGCCTACGCCAACCCCGGCCTGTATTTGCGGATTCCGCTCGAGGTTTTCCGCCTGAACTTCCTCGAAAACCTGAAGATCGCTGAGGCGTGCGTGCGGCATGGCAAGCGGCTGATCCAGTTTTCGACCTGCGAAGTCTACGGCCGGACCGCGGCCAGCCTGCAGAACGCCGCGGTCGCCGATCCCGAAGACCCTATCCATGCCACTTTTTCCGAAGACACCAGCGAGTACATCCTGGGGCCGGTGGCCAAGCACCGCTGGATCTACTCCTGTGCGAAACAGTTGCTGGAGCGGGTGCTGCACGCCTACGGTTTGGAGCATGGCTTCAATTACACCATCGTCCGGCCGTTCAACTTCATCGGGCCGAAGATCGACTTTCTGCCGCAAAAAGAGGACGACATCCCGCGCGTGTTTTCGTTCTTCATGGATGCCCTGCTCAACGGCACCCCCATGAAACTGGTGAACGGCGGCGTGAACCGGCGCTGCTACACCTACATCGACGACGCCATCGAGTGCACCTACCGGATCGTCGAAAACCGCGGCGGCGTGTGCGACCGCCAGATCGTCAACATCGGCTCGCCCCACAATGAGGTCTCCATCCGCCAGATGGCCGAGACCATGCGCGAGATCTACGCCGCGAAGTTCCGCGACCCTGCGACGCCGCTGCCGGAGATTATCAGCGTGCCGGGCGAGCAGTTTTACGGCGAGGGCTACGACGATTCCGACCGGCGCATCCCGGATATCGCCAAGGCGAGCACCCTGCTCGGGTGGGAGCCGGTGTGGGGCATCTGCGAAACCCTCGAGACCACCATGCGGTATTACGTTTCCGAGCGCCGGAAAACCGCCGCCAGCAATGGTTGAAAACGTATTCGTGCTGATGCCGGCCTTCAACGCCGGCGCCACCATCGAGAAGGTTTTCGCGCGCGTTCCGCCCGAAGCACGGCGGCGCATCCGGCGATTCGTAGTGGTGAACGACGGCAGCGGCGACGACACCGCGGCGGCGCTGGCGCGCCTCGAAAAGCAGTTCGCCAACCTGGTGGTGCTGACCCATGCAACCAACCGGGGCTATGGCGAAACGGTAAAAACCCTGCTGCGCTACGCGCGTTCGGAAGGCGCCGATGCCGGAATCGTGCTGCACGCCGACGGCCAGTACTCGCCGGAGAAGATCGTGGACCTGCTCGAGCCGCTCGACCGCGGCGCGGCCGACCTGGTGCAAGGGTCGCGCATGCTCGGCGGTGGCGCCCTGCGCGGCCACATGCCGCTTTACAAATTCGTGGCCAATAAGGCGCTGACGGCCATCGAGAACCGGGCCTTCGGCATGAAACTCGCCGAGTATCATAGCGGCTACATGCTGTACGCGAAGAGAGCACTGGAGACGATTCCGTTTGAGACATTCTCCGCATCGTTCGATTTCGACCTGGAGATGATCGTCATGGCGCGCGTCCTGCGCCTGCGCATCGCGGAGATCGCTATCCCGACGATTTACGCCGGAGAGAAGTCACATTTGAACCCCATCAAATATGGCTTCCGCGTGCTGTCGGTGGTGTGGCGTTACAAGCGCGGCAAGTACCACGCGATGTGACTCCGCTACTTCCTGGCGAAGTGGGCATTCATCAGGATCCAGGTATTGGGATCGAGTTCCACCCCTGACGGCGCCTGTTCCGCCGCCACCTCGAACTTCTGCCGCTTCGCGGTCATCTCGATTTTCACGGCCTGTGCCGCGCCCCGGACGGCGACATCGATCGGCAAACGATAAGCGTCGCCCGACTGCGTCTGCAGGAGTTCGATCTCGATCTTCTTACTCTCGGGATTGTACTGCCATGCGCCCTCGACCACCGGCAATCCGCCGCGGTAGATCCACTGCTCGAAGAACCAGCCGAGATCGGCGCCCGAGACCTCTTCCATGACCTTCCGCAGGTCCCCAGTGGACGCATTGCCGTCCCGATAGCGGCGATAATATTCGCGAATGCCGTCCCAAAATTTCGCGGTGCCGATCTGTCCGCGCAGCATGTGCAGCGCCCACGCGCCTTTCTGGTAGACGATTCCGTTGGGGATTCCCTTCCAGGGCTTGGCCTGGAATACGGCCGCGCCGGGCAGGCTCTTTTCGAAGGCGAATATACCCGCCCGGCTGCGCTTCAGGCCCGCCACAAAAGCGTCGCGCCCTTCGTAATGCTCGCTTGCCAGCAGGGCGAAGTAGGTGGCGAATCCCTCGCTCAGCCACACGTCGTCCCAGTCCTTTTCGGTAACCGAATCGCCGAACCACTGATGCGCCGTTTCGTGCGCCACCAGGGAAAAGGCGGGCCGGTTGGCCACCGACCGCTCGCCGAAAAAGATGGCGCTGGCGTGCTCCATGCCGCCGCCCATCCCCGCGGCCTCCACATCCGCGAGTTTCTCGTAAGGGTAGGGGCCGATGTGGTCGCCGTAGAACTCGATCGCCTGGCGCGTGGGAGCTTCGAAGGTGGCCATGCCCGCGTCGCGGTCCTGCGGGAAGACCCACGTCTGCAAGGGAACGCCCGCGGCCGCGCCGAAGTTGCGCATGGCAAACTCCGCCACCCCGATGTTGTTCAGCCAGGTGGCGATGGGCACGGACTGTTTCCAGTGGGTCATGCGGCGGCCGTCTCCCAGATCGATCATCTCCTGCAAGAGGCCGTTGGCGACCACCTGGTAGCGCGCCGGCGCGGTGATGAGAAACTCGCTGGTGGCCTTGTCGTAGGGATGGTCGATGGTGGGCAGCCACTGGCGCGCCAGGTCGGGCCAGTTGGTGCTGAAGCAGGTTCGCTCGCCGTACTTGTTCTTGACGAACTTCAGGCCGGCGCCGGGGACGCCGCTATACTTCACGGTGTACCGCCCGAGATCGCCCGCCTGGCGCGCCGCCGGAAGGATCACCACCAGGCGGTCGGACTCGTGCGTGTATTTCAGACCGGCGCCTTCGGAAGTCACTTCCGCCACCGTCATGCCTTTGCCGTTGGCGGGCGAAGTAAGATCGAGCGTGAAGGACGTGACTCCGTCCTGGACGAAGCGCAGCACCACGGTAGCCTCGCCCGCGATTTCATCGTTCTCGTCATTCAGCGCGACGCGAAAGATGTAGTGCTGCACGTCGACACCCGGCTGGCGCGGGTACGTGTCGGCAAAAACCAGGGACGCGCACAGAGCCAGGCCGGCGAGCGGAGACTTTCTCATTCAACCCCCAATGGAGACCTACTATACTGCAATTTGTGCCGCGGGACCGCGCATGATACCGGTGTGGAAACTCGACGCCGCGCTGGTGCTGGGACTGGCGTGCCTGGGCGTGTTGCTGGGCTTCTGGCTGAAGCGGAAGATACCGCTGCTCGATCGCCTGAATATCCCCGTGCCCATCGTCGGCGGCATGGTGTATGCGGTCGCCGCCCTCGCGCTGCGCGACCGCGTGGCGAACTTCGAGGCCGATGTCGTGCTGCGCGATCTGCTGATGGTCGCGTTCATGACCACCATCGGATTGAACGCCCGCCTGCAGTTGATCCGCGAGGGCGGCATGGGCGTGATCCGGCTGCTGGCCATCGCGAGTTTCGGCGCGGTGCTGCAAAACCTGCTCGGCATGGGCCTGGCGCTGGCCCTGGGCGTGGATGCGCGGCTGGGAATCCTGACCGGCTCGGTCGCGCTCGCCGGCGGTCCGGCCACAGCTCTAGCCTTCGGCGGAACGTTCGAAAGGATGGGTGTGGCGGGCGCCACCACGGTGGCCTTTGCCGCGGCCACATTCGGCATCACGGTAGCGGGCCTGATCGGAGGGTACATCGGCGGCTGGTTGATCCGCCGCCACAATCTGAAGCCCGGTGGGGTAGACCTCCCGGTCTGCCCCGCAAGAGCCGAAGGCTCCGCACCACAACTCCTCACAACCGTTCTGCTCATGGGCATCGCCATCGGGCTCGGCAGCGTGCTCAGCGCGCAACTGGAGCGGCTGGGCCTGATTCTGCCCGGCTACATCGGCGCCATGATCGTGGCCGCCCTCATTCGCAATCTCGCCGACCGTTTCGGCTTCGTGCGCATTTCGCAGGGCGAGGTGCTCGCCGTGGGGCGAATCGTGCTCTACCTGTTTATCGTGATGGCGCTCGTCACCCTGCGCTTGTGGGAGCTGACCCACCTGGCGCTGCCCATGATCGCCATCCTGGCGGCGCAGGTGGCGCTGTGCTGGCTGATGTGTGTCGCCATGTCGTTCCGTGCGATGGGGCGGGATTACGAATCGGCGGTGACGGCGGCGGGCTTCTGCGGCTTCATGCTGGGCATCACTTCCAACGCCATCGCCTCCATGGAGGAGCTGGTGGAAAAGTACGGCCCCGCGCCGCGCTCGTTCCTGGTAGTGCCTGTGGTGGGCGCGTTCCTGATCGACTTCACCAACTCGCTGATCATCACCGCCATGGCGAACCTCACTCGATGATCTTGAGCTTGCGCAGCGCTTCATCGATCTCCGGGCGCACCAGCACGCCGCGCGCGATCTCGGCCATCCGCTTCTCCTCGCGCGCCATCTGCTCCACCGCCAGTTTCGCCACCTCCGGCGCATCCTCGAGCGGCACCACCGCCACACCATCGCGATCGGCGACGATCACATCCCCCGGCCGCACCGCCACGCCGCCGCAGGCGATGATGGCGCCGACTTCTCCCGGGCCATCCTTATTACACCCGTTGGGGCCCAGGCCGCGCGCGTAGACCGGCAACCGCAGAGCCTGCAAACCATCGGCGTCGCGCACCACGCCGTCGACAATCACCGCGTGCACGCCGAGGCGGACCGCGCTCGATGCCAGCAGCTCGCCGAATCCCGCGTTCACCACGTTGCCCTGCGTGTTCATCAGCAGGATGTCGCCCGGCCGGGCCAGCGAGAGCGCTTTGTGCACCATCAGGTTGTCGCCCGTGTGGCACCACACGGTGAGCGCCGCACCCACCACGCGCGGCGACTGCCACACCGGCCTGATGCCCGAATCCATGGCGCCGAGCCGCGACATGCAGTCGGCCACCTGCGCGCTCGAGGCCGTTCCAAAAGCCGCCAGCAGCGCCTCATCGGGACGCTGCCAGGGCGCGTGAACGCGGAATCCAACTTTGCCAGCCATGAGAAATTTACTGTAACACCGCCGCCGCTGCCGCCACTCCCGCGCCCGCCGACACCGTCTGGCCCAGCTCGCGCAGCGTCGCTTCCAGGTGCCACAGGTCGGTCAAGATGTCGCCCGCCGACACGTGCCCCATGGTGCCGATGCGGATCACTCTTCCCGCAAGCTTGTTGCGCGATCCGGCGATTACCGTGCCGTGCCGTTCGTAGAGCGCGCGCACGATCTCGCCGCCGTCCAGTCCCCCCGGCACTTCCAGGGCCACCACAGTGCTCGATAGCGCGTCCGCCTGGCCGTACGGCCGCAGCCCGAGCGCCGCGCACCCGGCGCGCAACGCCGCCGACAACCGGCGGTGCCGCGCGAGCACGTGGGGCAAGCCTTCGCGATGGATCATTTCCAATGCCTCGCACAGGCCGGCCACCAGCGACACCGGCGTGGTAAACGGCGTCTCGGGCTGGTCGGGCTTTTCCATCGCGGCCATGGCCTTGCGGAAATCCCAGTAGAAGCGCGGCAGCCGGTCGGCCCGGCCGGCCACCTTCCAGGCCTTCTCGCTGATGCTGACCAGGCCCAATCCCGGCGGGCACATCAGCGCCTTCTGCGACGCCGAGACCACGACATCCACGCCCCACTCGTCCTGCCGCATGGCCATGCCGCCCAACCCGCTCACCGAATCGGCCACCAGCAGCGTGGGCCGGCCGCGCAGCACGGCGCCGATCGCCGCCAGATCGGAGACCACCCCGGTGGAGCTTTCGTTGTGCACGATCACGACGCCGCGATACTCGGCGGCGTCGATGCGCCGCTCCACTTCGCCCGCCGCGACCGCGCGCCCCCACTGAATCTCGAGCGCGTCCACCTGCGCGCCCAGCGCCTGGGCGATGGCCGCGAAGCGCTCGCCGAACTGGCCGTTGACGGCCACCAGCACGCGCTCGCCCGGCGCCAGAATATTGACCAGTGCGGCCTCCATCATGCCCGTCCCCGAACTGGCGAAGAAAAGCACCGGTTGGCGCGTGCCCAGCACCGGCTGAATGAGCTCTTCCACGCGCCGCAGGATGGCCGTGAACTCGCGCCCGCGGTGGCTCAGCGCCGGCCTCGCTATGGCTTGGCGCACTGCTTCGGGCACCGCGGTGGGTCCGGGCAGGCGAAGGCGGTAAGTCGTCTCGTCCGTCACCGGCTACACCTGAAAATCGCCGTGGCGGCGGAAATAGGGCACCAGGCCGCCGGCCGCGACGATCTCCCACATGATCCTGGGCAGCGCCGCGGCGGCGATGGTCTCGCCCGTAGTCTCGTTGCGAACCGCGAGTCCCTCGCCTCGCAGCACGGTGAGCCGGTCGCCCTCGTGGATGCCGCTGGTGTCGCAAACCACCGGCAGCAGCCCGTTGTTCACGGCGTTGCGATAGTAGGTGCGGGAGAAGCTGGGAGCCAGCACGCCCGGAATGCCGGCGCCGACGACCGCGGTCACCGCGACCTCCATGGCCGAGCCGCAACCGAAGTTCTTTCCCGCGACGATCAGGTCGCCGGGCTCCACGGAAGCGGCAAAATCTGCGTCCAGCTCCTCGAACAGATAGCGCCGCAGAACCTGTGGATCCAGGCTTTCGCGCTTGCGGCGCGAGGTGATGATGTAATCCGTGTTGACATCGCCGCCAAACACGCGGGCGCGGCCCGTCATGGCATGACCTCCCGCGGATCGGCGATCGCGCCGCGCGCCGCCGCCGCGGCGCAACTGGCGGGCGAAGCCAGGTAGATGGCGGCCTGGCCGTTGCCCATGCGTCCTTTGAAATTGCGGTTGGCGGTGGAGATGACGTTCACGCCATCGCCCGGAATGGCGCCGCAGGTGCCGCAGCACGAGCCGCATCCGGGGGTCCCAACGACCGCGCCCCACGCGATGAAGTCGGCCAGCGTGCCATCGCGCATCAGCGTCTCGAGCACCGTGCGCGAAGCTGGAGTGACCACCAACTGCACCCCGCGCGCAATTCCGCCAGCGGCCCGAAGCACATCGCGCGCCTGGTGAAAATCGCGCACCCGGCCACCGGTGCAGGTCCCCAGGTACACCATCTGCACGGCCGTACCGGCGGCATTCGCGATGCCCGTTACGCGATCCACCTGGTGCGGCAGCGCAACCTGCGGTGCGAGCGAGTCGAGCGCGAGCGAAATCTCGCGGCAGTAGTGCGCGCCGGCGTCCGGCGCCACCGCGGCGAACGGCGCCGCCGCTCTCCCGTCGAGATAGGCATACGTGCGGTCGTCGGCCGGGAAGATGGCGTTCTTCGCGCCCATCTCCACGGCGAAGTTGGCCAACACCAGCCGGTCCTCGAGATCGAGATCGCGCACGGCAGGTCCGGCGAATTCCAGCGCCTGGTAGGTTGCGCCATCGGCGCCGAGCAAGCCCGCCAGCGCCAGCGCAACGTCCTTGGGATACACGCCCACCGGCAGACGGCCGGTGAGCGTCACTTTGATGGATTCCGGGACGCGCAGCCAGATGCGCCCGGCGATCATGATGGCCGCCAGATCGGACGAACCGATCCCGGTCGCGAAAGCATTGAGCGCGCCGTAGGTGACCGAGTGGCTGTCGGCGCCCAGCACCAGGCTGCCCGGAATCGCGCGTCCGCTCTCCACGATGAGCTGGTGGCCGATGCCCTCACCCACCTCGAACAGAGTCACGCCGTGCAGCGCCGCGAACTCGCGCATGCGCTGATGGAGCTGCGCGGTGTTCCGGCTCGGCGCCGGGGCGTAATGATCCAGCGCGAAGACGATCCGCCGCGGATCGCTTACGCGCTGCCCACCCATGGCCTCGAAATAGTCGAGTGCCATGGGCGCGGACCCGTCGGTCGCGAGCGCGCAATCGACGCGGCATACCACAACATCGCCGGCGCGCGCATCTTCGCCCGATTTGGCGGAAAGGATTTTTTCGCTGATGGTCTTGCCGGCCACGTCCCTAGAATAGCAACGGGTGGCGGATTCTATCGGCTGACGCCATTAACTGCACGCGGTGCGCACTTGCCCTTCGGGCCGGGCGCACAGCTCGTCCAGGATCTCCCGGAGCAGCGCCAGCTTCATTTCCAACCGGCGGCGCTCCAGTCGGCTGGCGTCGTAGACCCAGGGCAGCAACAGGCAAGCTTCCGCATACGCCGCTTCCGCCCTCGCGTAGGCCCAGCCGTTCATGGATTTCCGGTCCCCCAGCAGGCGCGTGAACGCGAGCCCGCGCTCGATGCTGCTGCCGATTAACGTAGTGAGCTGCCGGTCGGTCTTCGCGCGCAACTCGGCCAGCTTGGATGATTCCGCCTGGTAATTTATGAAGTCCATCACCTCAATGCCCTGCCTCTGGTCGTATATCTATTAGACGCAAGAAGGAGGGAATAGTTGAGGGAAAAACAGGGGGAAGATCGGTGCCCGGAAAAAGGGCCGTCCCTCAGCGCCCTGACGGCACATGCTCCAACTCGTGCCTCGGAGAGCCGGAGCATGTACCGCGCAGGGGCCTCGGGGACGGCTTGGTTAACGACTCATTGTATTTCGACGGACTCGACTTTCAAGGCTTCGCCGTCCTTCGTGCCGGAAACCTTGGCCATGATCTGGCCGCTCGGCGGGCTGTTGGGGTTAGTGGAGCGGTCCGCGCGGCTCTTCATAGCCTCGGCGGCCTTGGCGTTGCCTGTGTCGTCGAATTTATAAACCTTGCCCGATACGTCGATGGCAAACGCCGTTGTCGTACTGGTTGCGTCGCACGTCTTCGCGCTCTTCTGTTGGTCATAGCAGGAGGAGTCCAGCAGTCTCCCGCTCCAGCTCTCGGCTAATCCCAGCACCGAGAAGACGGCTACCAACGCGGTCAATGTGAGGATTCTTCGCATAGTTCTCGTTCCTTCCAGATTCCAGATTGTCGAAGTGTGCGCGCTGAGCCGACTGAAGCATCCTGAGTGCCAAATACCTGTTCTCAGTAGCTTGGCTGACTGGCAGGGCCGGAACAGAGGTCTTGTGTGAGGAAGAAAATTCTCCTCGGGTGCAAAAACTCCCGCGATCCGCCGCGATCTTGGTGACGACTTATACGTTCCCGCTATAAATACAGACGCCGGCAACATAAACGGCGTGGGCCGGCTCGCGTCCGAAGAAGTACGGAAGTTCACGGTAATCGGCGCAATCGTGTATGGTAAAATCCGCCAGCTTGCCCGGCTCGAGCGAGCCGATCTCCGCGCCGCGGCGCAGACTATACGCTGCGTTGACGGTTGCCGCGGTAATGGACTCCGCCGGCGTCATTTTCATTTGCGTTGACGCCAGCGACAGCACCATGGGCATAGACGCAGTGGGCGACGACCCGGGATTAAAGTCCGTGGCCAGCACCACCGCGAGACCAAGCTCGATCATGCGCCGCGCCGCCGGGTAATGAGTCGAGCCGAGGTTGTAGACCGACGCCGGCAGCAGAACCGGCTGAACGTTGGCGGCCGCCAGGGCCGCCAGGCCCGCCGTTCCGGTCGCCTCCAGGTGGTCCGCGGTGGCGGCGCCCACTTCCGCCGCCAGGCACGCGCCCTGATCGGGAGTGAATTGATCGGCGTGCAGGCGAATGCCAAGGCCCAGGCGCTGCGCCGCGCGAAGAACGATGCGCGCCTGCTCCACGGGAAACACGGTGGGCTCGCAGAACACGTCGCAATACTCCGCGAGATGTTCTGCCGCGATCCGCGGCAACATCTCTTCCACTACCAGGCCGACATAGGCATCGGTCCGGCCGCGATACTCGTCCGGTACCTCATGCGCCCCCAGGAACGTGGGTACGTAGCGCAGGCGCCCCTCGGCCCCGAGCTGCCGGATCACCCGCAGGATCTTCGCCTCGGCTTCGAGCGAGAGGCCGTAGCCCGACTTCGCTTCGATGGTGGTGGTCCCGCCGCGGAGAAACCATTCGCGATATCGCCGCGCCGCCGCCAGTAACTCCGCTTCACTCGCCTCGCGGGTCAGCCGCACGGTGGACCGTATGCCCCCTCCGTGCGCGGCGATCTCCCCATAAGTCGCTCCCTCCGCGCGCTGCTCGAACTCGTCCGCCCGCGTGCCCGCGAACACGGGATGGGTGTGCGCATCCACGAAACCGGGGAGCACGATGCGCCCGCCGGCATCGACGATCTGCGCGCCCTGGGAGAGCAGCGGTTCGATATCCGCGCGGCGTCCGACGGCCTGAATGCGGCCGTCGCGCACCAGCATGGCGCCATCTGCGACAATTGCCAGCTCGCGCATTTCCGCGCTGGTGCGCGCGCGCGGCGGCCCCGCCAGCGTCACCACCTGGCTGGCATTCCAGACCGCCAGCTCGCTCACGCGGGGTCCATCGGCCGCGCGATATGGCGCGCCTTGGCGAAGCGGATGGCATCTTCGTAGCCCGCCTCGGCATGCCGCACCACGCCCATTCCCGGGTCGGTGGTGAGCACGCGCTCCAGGCGCCGTTCGCTCTCCTCTGTGCCGTCGGCCACCACCACCATCCCCGCGTGTTGCGAATAGCCGATCCCCACTCCGCCGCCGTTATGAATGGAAACCCACGACGCGCCCGCCGCCGTGTTGAGCAGCGCGTTGAGCAGCGGCCAATCGGCTATCGCGTCGGAGCCGTCGCGCATGGCCTCCGTCTCACGGTAGGGCGAGGCCACCGATCCCGCGTCCAGATGGTCCCGTCCGATCACGATCGGTGCCTTCAGCTCGCCCGAGCGCACCAGGCGATTCATGGCGACGCCGAATTCCGCCCGCTCGCCGTAGCCCAGCCAGCAGATCCGCGCCGGCAAGCCCTGGAAGTGGACGCGCGCGCGCGCCAGCGGCAGCCATCGCGCCAGCGTTTCGTCGTGCGGGAAAAGCTCCAGCGCCAGGCGGTCGGTGCGGTAGATGTCCTCGGGATCGCCCGAGAGCGCCACCCAGCGGAACGGGCCGCGGCCTTCGCAGAACAGCGGCCGAATGTACTCCGGCACGAAGCCCGGAATCCGGAACGCGTCCGCCACCCCGGCCTGCTTCGCCTGCGTGCGAATGTTGTTGCCGTAATCGAAGGTCACCGCGCCTTTTTCCTGCAGCGCAAGCATGGCCTCCACGTGCACGCCCATGGCCTCGAACGACCGCGCCAGGTACTCCTTCGCGTTTCGCTCGCGCAGGCCGCGGGCCTCTTCCAGCGTCATCTTGTTGGGCACGTAACCGTTCAAGGGGTCGTGCGCGCTGGTCTGGTCGGTCAGCACGTCGGGGACGAAGCCGCGCCGCGCCAACTCCGGCAACACGTCCGCGCAATTCCCCACTAGCGCCACCGAAAGCGCCGTACGGCTGCGCTGCGCTTCCGCCAACAGTTGCAGCGCGTCGTCCAGATTGCCGGCCACGCGGTCGCAATAGCCGGTTTCCAGGCGCCGCTGAATGCGCTGCGGATCGACGTCGATGCCCAGGAAGCACGCCCCGTTCATGGTGGCCGCGAGCGGCTGCGCGCCGCCCATCCCGCCCATTCCGCCCGACACCACGAGCTTACCCGCGAGCCCTCCGCCGAAATGCTTGCGGCCCAGCGACGCGAAAGTTTCGTACGTCCCCTGCACGATGCCCTGGCTGCCGATGTAGATCCACGAACCCGCGGTCATCTGGCCGTACATGGTCAGCCCCAGCTTTTCCAGGCGCGTGAACTCGTCGAAGTTCGACCAGTGGCCCACCAGGTTGGAGTTGGCGATGAGCACCCGCGGCGCCTCCGGATGGGTGCGGAAAATGCCCACCGGCCGGCCGGATTGCACCATCAGGGTCTCGTCGTTTTCGAGCGACTCCAGCGAGCGCACGATCGCGTGAAACGAGGGCCAGTCGCGCGCCGCGCGCCCCCGCCCGCCATAGACAATCAGCTCATCGGGCTTCTCGGCGACCTCCGGATCGAGGTTGTTGTGAAGCATGCGCAAGGCCGCTTCCTGATGCCAGCCCTTGCAGCTCATGGCGCGCCCGCGCGGCGCCCGGATCGCGGTAGTGAGACTCATGATGATGGCTCCGATGGCAATGATAGCGCGCGGCGCGGCGAAGGCGCATGGCAGATCGGCCAATGCCCTTCCGCCAGCGCGCTACCAGGTCGCGGGCCGCGGCAGGCCAGTCCGGAAAGAGAAACTGGAAGCCGGCAGCCAGCAGGCGGCCCGGAACCACGCGACGGCTCTTGAGAACGAGCTCCGACTCGGTCCGCATCAGCCAAGTTCCGATTTCCGTCATCCATCCCAGGGCGGGCACGCCGATACGGATGCCCCATGCGTCGCGCAGGGCGCGCATTAATTCGCCATTGGGAAGCGGGCTGGGAGAAGCCAGATTGACTACGCCGTCAAACTTCTCGCATGCGATCAGCAGATCGACTGCCCGGCAGAAATCGGCTTCATGAATCCAGGAAACAAACTGCGTGCCGCGCCCCTGCCTGCCGCCCAGGCCGTGGCGGACCACGCCCAGGAATGCATCGAAGACCCCGCCCCGATCCGGGCTGAAGGTCATGGCGCTGCGTATGGCGACCTTACGGGTACGCGGCGTAGGGGTTGAGAAAAAGGCTTCCTCCCATCCCTTCGCCACGTCGATGGAGAAGTTCCACGTGTCGGGAGCGCCCGGCTCGTTACCGCCCAATTCGCCATCGGTCTCATCCATGGCGCGATCCAGCGCGTGCCAGTAAATGGTTGCCGTACTGGCGTTCACCCAGAGTCGCGGCGCGTGGTTGAGCGAAGCGATGACCTCATTCAGCAGGAGCGTGCTACGAATTCGCGATTCTAAGATGGAGCGCCGGTTCGCCGCGGTGTACCGGCAATTGACGCTCCGTCCGGTCAGGTTGATGCACACATCGCTCCCCTCGAGATCGGCGATCCAGTCGCCGGGTGTGAGGCCATCCCAGGAAGCCACGCGCCACGGAGCGGGGCGCGGATGACGGCTGAATACGGTCACACTGTCTCCCCGCGCAAGGAAATGGCGGGCGAGAATCTGGCCCACCTGCCCGCTCCCGCCGGGTATCACAATCTTCATGGCAGATACCTCCGCCAAGCCGGGGATTCGGCGATCTCCTTGAGAACCACATTCCGTTCGCGGAGAAGGGCGCGCATGTAGCGCCGCAGGAATGCGATCTCGGCCAGACGTCCGAGAACCGTGGGGGCGGCAAAACAGAACACGTCCTTCATCTCAGTCCCGCCGTTCGCCACCGGCCGAAAGAAATGATCGTGCTTCATGAATCGGAAAATGCCCTGGATCATGGCGTCCTGAAAGTAGCCCGGCCGATCCATCGCCGTGATCTCGCTGGTGAGGCGGTGCCAGACCCCGAAATGCTTCGCACGCCAGGTGACACCCTGCCCCATGCCTACCAGCCCACCGGTGACTCCGGCCGTCGCCACGGCGGTCTCTCCGCAGTGGACGTTTCCGGCGAGGTGTACCTCCACGCTCCTTGCCAGATCGAAGCATCGTTCGATCGGCGCACGAAGCGCCGTCAACTCTTCTATGGTCACCATGAACGCGCGACCTGGCCGCGGGCGTCGGCTTCCGCCATTGCCTGGATGTGGCGAAACACGCGCAGATGGATGCGATGGACGATCGCATCCGACCACCAGCGCCAGTATTCCGCAGGCCATAAGCCATGCTGGTACCAGCTTGTTCCTTCGAGCAGCGCGCGGTTGCCGGGCAAGGGCGTGAGCCGGAACTCGCCGGCCCGCGAAATCATGTAGCCGTGCAAATGTTTGGGCTGCACCTGGGCGTACGGGCTCCACTCGCGCATGGGCGACGGGGTCTGGGTGACGTGGAACCGCAGCCGGCGCGGCCGGTCCCAGACGTCGATGGGCTCCACCACCGGCCCGGTGGAGAACTCGCAGTAGCGCGTGGCGCCACGGCCGGCCCCGTCGATGCGGGCGCGCGTCGGATACGCCAGCCCGGCACGAAAATACCATTCCCGCGGCTCCGGCATCTCCGCGAAGGCCACCATGCGCCGCCACACCTGCTCCGGGGAGGCCGCGATCTCGATGGCGGTCCGGACCGTGAACACCGGAGGCCGGGCGTGCGTGTCCCAGGTGAAGCCTGCGGGCGCGAGCAGCAGCAACATTGCCGCCCCGCCGCTTGCCGCCGCTCGCGAGGGTGCCATCCGGTAGACCAGCCAGCCGCCCAGCGCGCCCAGAGGGAGAGCCAGCGGCGCGGCCATGACGATGCAGATCGCTCCTTCGAGTCCGAAACCAAGCAGCGCACCGAGCGTCACCAGCACCGTGAGCGCGCCCACCCCTCCCGCGCGGCCCCCGGTCTCCGGCTGCGCCACCCAGCCGGCGAGCGCGCCCAAAATCACCGGCGCCAGTACGAAAACAGTCCAGCCATAGATGCCGCGCCGCAGGAGCCCGGCTCCGCCGGCCGACAGGGCCGCGAGGAGCACCATTCCGATGCAGACACGCCCCCAGGTGCTCACGGCCTGCCTCCTTTCGCGATGCCGATCAGTTCGAGCGCGGTTTTGCGCAGCGGCCGCATGAGCGGCAGCGCGGAAATGCGGATCAGAAAAACCACGCTCTTCGCGGCCAGCTCCAGCAGCCGCGCCGTCCGCGTCTGGCCGGGCGAATCGTCAATCACCCAGAAATAAATTACGCCCATCTGGAAGAACCACAGCACGCCCGGCAGGTGCGGCGCGAGGTCGCGTGGAATCCGCATGCCGCAATCGTCCAGAATGCGGCGGAACCAGGCGACGTCGATGTCGCGGATCTCGCTGGTTTGCGGGCTGAACGGCGACAGCGGATGCCGCGGGTCTGCGCCGTTGCGCAGCAGCGCGCGCAGCACCCCGCGGTTGGGCGTGAAGTGCGCGAATTTGACGCGAATCGCCTCGCGCAGCCGCCTTTCCAGGCCGGACACCCCTTCCAGCGACGCCGCGATCTTCGGCTGCATCTCCGCGCACGAGCGCCGGTAGAACTCCATGACGATGGCTTCCTTGGACGGATAGTAGTAGTACGCCGCGCCGGTCGCGACCCCCGCCTTCTGCGCAATGTCGCGCATGGTCGCGGTGTCGAAGCCTTCCTGCCGGAACAGATCGAGTGCGGCTTCCAGAATCCGCAGGCTAGTCTCTTCCGCTTTGGGGGTCGCTTTCGGGGATGCCATGGAATTGAACGTGTTCAAGAACAGGATACGCGCGAAAGGAGGCGCCTGTCAACCACTATTTTGAACGCGTTCAGATCAGGCGGTCGCGCCCAGCCGCGCCTGCACCGCAGCCTTGAAGGCTTCGTCGCCGATGGAGTCCAGGTTGATGCGGACGTTCTCCAGCACACCCGCCTTGGCGGCCACCGTGAGCGCCTTCGCAACCGCTAAATCGGAGCCGAACTTCGCCGGAATCTGCAGGCTCTCCAGGCGCGCCTGCATTGCCGCGGCGTGCTCCAGCACTTCGAGCGGAACTTCGGCCGCGCCGTGCAGCGCCTCTTCCACAAACGGGCCGCGCTCCTCCTTGGGACGCTTGTACGCCGCCATCACCCGCTGAAACGCCGCCGCATCCCGCTCTACCGCGTCCGTGAAGAAGCGCCGGTCCTCCTCGAATGCGCTGCTGTCCTGCTTGGCCAGCCGCGTCACCATCGCGCCCAGCGCGGCCGCCATGGCCGCCGCCGCCGCCGAGGCGCTGCCGCCTCCCGGCGTCGCCGTGGGCGCGGCCAGCGCATCCAGGAACTCCGGCAAGCCGCCGCGCGCCGCCATGGCCTCGGCAATGCGGTTCTCTAACACCAGTTCCGGCCGGAAATTCTCATAGCGCAGGAAATACTCGGCCGACATTTCGATGGCCTTCTTCGGAATCAGCCCCACAATCTCGCTGCCCACTACGGGCACGCCGTAGCGCTCCGCCTCGCGGCGCACGGTTTCGTAGACCAGGTGCATGGGCGTCTGCTCGAAATCGGTCAGGTTGATCGAAACCTGCGCCAGGTTGCGCGATGCCAGCGTCACCCCCATCGACTTCACGTAGCGGAAACCGCCCGAGGAAAAGCGAATCGTCTTGGCGATCTTCTTGGCGATCGCCACGTCGGCGGTGCCCAGATTCACGTTGTACGCGATCAGGAATTTGCGGGCGCCCACCACCGTGGCGCCCGCCGTCGGATGGCAGACCGGGTCGCCGATGTCGGGGTGGCGGTCGGCCACCGCGCCCATTTCCTTCGCCACCGCCTCGAACTGCCCACGCCGGATATTCTCCAGGTTCACGCGGTCGGGCCGCCGCGCCGCCGCTTCATACAGGTAGACCGGCACCTGGAACCGGCTCCAGATTTCGTTTCCCACCCGCTCGGCCAGCTTGACGCAGTCCTCCAGCGTGACGCCCTCGATGGGGATGAACGGCACTACGTCGGCCGCTCCGATGCGCGGGTGCGCCCCCTGGTGCTTCGTCAGGTCGATCAGCGCCACGGCCTTTTCCACCGCGCGCAAAGCGGCTTCCGCCACCGCGGCAGGCGGGCCGACAAACGTCAGCACCGCGCGGTTGTGATCGGCGTCCGACTCGCGGTCGAGCAGCGCCACCTCGGGCACCGAAAGAACCGCCTGGACAATGGCGTCCATTTTGGCGGCATCGCGCCCTTCGGAAAAGTTTGGAACACACTCCACCAGTTGTCTCGCCATGGATCTCACATTCTAACGCGCATTTCCCACCGGCCGGGCGCGCCCGCCGCGCACGCTATTATTGATAGGAATGGCGCAGATCCTCGACGGAACGCGCGTGCGCGACGACATCCAAAACGAGCTGAAGCCGCGCGTGGCGGCGCTGGCCGCGCACGGCCGGCCGCCGGGTCTGGCGGTGGTGCTGGTGGGCCACCATCCGGCGTCGGAAATCTATGTGCGCAACAAAGTGAAGGCGTGCCGCGATCTGGGCATCCACTCCGAGTCGGTGACGCCGCCTAGCTCAGTCTCCACCGAAGAGCTGCTCGCCATCGTCGAACAGTTGAACGCGCGCCACGATATCGACGGCATCCTGGTGCAACTCCCCCTGCCGGCGCAGGTCGACTCGCGGCGCATTCTGCTGGCGGTGGCGCCGGCCAAGGACGTCGATGGCTTCCACCCCTGCAACGTCGGCAATTTGGTCGCCGGCTTGCCGGGGCCGCGGGCCTGCACGCCCGCCGGAATCATCGAATTGCTCGAGCGGTACGGTATTCCCATCGCCGGCAAGCGCGCCGTCGTAGTCGGCCGCAGCGATATCGTGGGGAAGCCCGTGGCCCTGCTGTTGCTCCACGAGCACGCCACCGTGACCATCTGCCACTCGCGCACTCCCTCGCTCGCCGCCGTCTGCCGCGAGGGCGAGATTCTGGTGGCGGCCATCGGCCGCCCGGCGATGATCACCGCCGAGTTCATCCGGCCCGGCGCCACCGTCATCGACGTCGGCATGAACCGCATCGACAGCCGCGCGGAGGCGGCGCGTATCTTCCGGAGTTCCCCCGCGAAGCTCGCCGCCTTCGATAAGAAAGGCAGCCTGCTGGTCGGCGACGTGCATCCGCTCGACGTGGCCGAAGTGGCCGCCGCCTACACGCCCGTTCCCGGAGGCGTCGGCCCTCTCACCATCGCCATGCTCATGGTCAACACCGTGGCTTCCGCGGAGCGCCGGACCGGCTTATGCTGAGAGTGGGCCTCACGGGCGGGCTCGCCTGTGGGAAGACATTTGTGGGCGAATCGCTCGAGAGTTTGGGTTGTCTGCTCATCCAGGCCGATGAGCTGGGTCACGAAGTGCTGGCCCCCGGCGGCGAAGCACATGAGGCCGTGCTGGGGGAATTCGGCACGGAAATCCTAGACCCCGGCGGCCGCATCGATCGCGCCGCTCTGGCCGCCCGCGTCTTCGGCTCGTCCGAGCGCCTGGCGCGGCTCAATGCCCTGGTACATCCGCCGGTGCTGCGGCGCGAGGAAGAACTCATCGCCGCCTTCGCCCTGCGCCAGCCCCGCGGAATCGCCGTGGTAGAGGCGGCCATTCTCATCGAAACCGGCAGCTATAAGCGTTTCGACCGCATCATCCTGGTGGCTTGCACCGAAGAGCAGCAGGTGGAGCGCGCCTTGCGCCGCGGCGGTGCGCTCCCGAGCGACGTGCGCGCCCGCCTCAGCCGACAGATGCCGCTGGCGGAGAAACGAAAGTTCGCCCACTTCGTCATAGACACATCCGGGGAAAAGCAAGATACGCTACGGCAGACCCGGGCCGTCTACCAGGCGTTACGGAGCATTGAATCATGAGACTTCTGCGACCCTTCCTTTGGGCGGCCCTGATGGTGGCCGCATTCGTGTACGTCACTTCCCTGGCGCATTGGGATTTCGCGCGCGTCTTTCCGCCGGCGCGTTCTCTGGGACGCCTGTGGAGCGCGCCCGCTTCCGCCGCTCCCGGCTTTGCGCCCGACGAGCAAAACAATATCGACATCTATCGCGGCGCCCGCGATGCCACCGTCAATATCGCCTCGATCGTGTATCGCGAGAACTGGTTCTTCGAGGCTTATCCCGTACGCGGGGCCGGTTCGGGCTTTATCGTCAACCCGGACGGCGAGGTTCTTACCAATAATCACGTCGTGAGCGGCACGGCGCAGGTGACGGTGACCCTGGCCGACAAGAAATCGTACCGCGCCAAGGTCCTCTTCACCGACGCCCGCGACGATTTGGCCCTGCTCAAAATCGAGGCCGGCCGGAAGCTCCCCACCCTGCACCTGGGCGATTCCGACTCCCTGGTGGTGGGGCAAAAGGTGCTGGCCATCGGCAATCCGTTCGGCCAGTTCGGCGGCACGCTCACCACCGGGGTGGTCAGCTCGCTCGGCCGCACCATCCAGACTGAAGACAACCAGCAGTTGGAAGGCATGGTCCAAACCGACGCCGCCATCAATCCCGGAAACAGCGGCGGACCGCTGCTCGATTCGCGCGGCAACGTGATCGGCATCAATACCGCGATCTACGGCCCCAACGAGAGCAATGTCGGGATCGGCTTTGCCATGCCCATCAACCGCGCCAAGTCGATCCTCGACGAGTTCCAGAAGAGCGGCCACATTTCGCGGCCCACGCTCGGCATCGCCACCTTCCCGGTATCGGGCGATCTTGCCGAGGCCCTGCACCTGCCCGTCGAAGGCGGCCTGTTGATCCAGCGCGTGGAGCGCGGATCGCCTGCCGACGTTGCCGGATTGCGCGGCCCGCGCCAGGTGGTCATCGTGGGCAATTACCAGATTGGCGTCGGCGGAGATCTCATCACCGCGGTGGAAGGCGAGCCGGCGCAGGGCAACGAATCGCTGCAGCACGTGATGAACCGCAAACACGGCGGCGACATCTTGAACCTGACGGTTTATCGCAACGGCCGCACTGAAAAAGTGCAGGTGCACCTGGGATCGGCCCCGCAGGCCCTGTAGCGGCCATCCCGGCTCACCGCCCCGGCGCGTTCCTTTGTATCTCCGCCGCCATCATTCTTACTAACTCGGCGTTACTCATGGGCTGCCAGCCGTGTCCCTTCATCGGACGCCCGTATTCGAAGGTCGCGCCCGCATCGGTGGTCTTCAGAAACTCTTCCAGCATGTAGACCGCCAGGTTGAGATAGAAGTTATCCATATCTCCGACGTATAAGTGCAGCTTACCTTTCAACCGCAGGCCCAGCTTCGGCCAGTTCTGCTTCAAATAGTAAGTCAGATCGTAGCCATGGTCGCGCATATACAGGGCGACTTCGCGATCGATCTTGCCGGTCGTCTTGTCCCACAGCGGGCGCGGGTAGCCGTCCTCGCCCACCGGTCCGTAGACCGCCTCCCACGCCTCCAGTTGCTGCGCCGAGCGGCCCTTGCTCCCCAGAGCCTCCTCCAGTTGGCACATCTGGCGCATGGTCACGGTCACCTGTCCTTCCGCGGTACGCATCAGCGGCCGTTCGGGAATGTTGTACTCGAACCCGGGTGGCTGAAATGCGTTGGCGTCTTCGTAGATGTTCACCAGTTGGTAACGCCGGAAATCGATCGGGTCGGGATACATGGTCCAGGTGCCGCCGAAAAAATCGGGATGATACACCTGCAGCGCAAGCGACTCCCAGCCTCCCGTGGAGCCGCCCGTAAGCACGCGGGCATGGGGCGACCGGATCATGCGGAAGTGCTCCTCCAGGTACGGAATCAGCTCCTGGAGCAGCGCGTCGCCGTAAGGGCCGTCGTTGGCCGAGTTCACCGCATAGGAGTCGTCGAAGTACGGCGTGGGATGCTGGAACGTCACCGCGAACATGCGCGGGAAATCCTCCCCCGTCCACTGCTGGTAGAACTCGTAGCCCGCCGCCCCGCGTCCGCCGCCCGTCGCCGGCTTCTCGCTGAACCCGAACGGCGCGCCCAAACCAAAATGCCCCTGAATGTAGATCGCGGGGTAGCGCACGCCCGTATGCTCGTCGTAGCCTTTGGGCAGCAGCACCGTGGCGCCCAGATACATCGCGTGCCCCCAGAACTTCGTCAGCAGCGCGCTCTGAATCTTGATGCGCTTCACCCACGCCGTATCGGGCGGCGCCTGGACCGGCGGAATCGTCCTGGTGAGCTCCAGTTTCACGCCGTAACCGGCGGCCGGATCGAGATGCACCTTCTGCACCTCGCTCGTCAGATTTCCCGGCGAGCGCGTGAAGTGCTGGCCCTCCCACTGGTCCATGTGCGCCCAGATAATGTGACCGTCGGAGCGGTGAAACTGCGTGTACACGTTCACCAGCGCCTGCGCGTAGTAATCGCCCGCCGGAATGTCCTTCAGGCTGCTCGCGGGAAACCCCACCGCGCGCCTGCCGATTACCGCCGGCGTTCCGGGCGCAAGCTCCTCCACGTCGGCGGCGAAAAACGGCGTCTGCCCGTTCCAGGAGCCCACCTGCGCGATCGGCTCCGGCATCTCGCGTTTCGCCAGCGCCACGAAGACGCGCCCCGTGATGGGCCCCGCGTGCGCCGACGGCGGAAAGGAGATCTCGAATTTGGGCTCGCCCTGCGCCCGGGCGACCGGTGCGCACCAGCAGGCCGCCAGTAATACCGCGAACGTCGAAAAACGTCTTGCCATGGGACCTATCATCCCCCAAATTGCCGGCCGCCGGCCAGGCGCGTGATATTCTGTTCTTGATTCTGAAAATCCACCAAGGAGATCCCACGTGAGAGTCGGCGTATTCACCCCGCTGTTGTCGCAGTTGTCCCTGGACGATGTTCTAAAAAAGTTAGAGAGCAACCATATCGACACCGTGGAGCTCGGCACCGGAAACTATCCCGGCGATGCCCACTGCAAGCTCTCCATGCTCGACAACAAGACCGAGCTCAACGACTTCAAGAGCAAGCTCGCCGATCGCGGCTTCACCATCAGCGCGCTGAGCAGCCATGGAAACCCTTTGCATCCCGACAAGGCGCGCGCCAAACACGACCAGGAAGTGAGCCGCAAGACGATTCGCCTCGCCGAGAAGCTGGGCGTGCCCGTGGTGATCGATTTCAGCGGCTGCCCCGGCGATTCCCCAGCCTCGAAGTGGCCCAACTGGGTGACCTGTCCCTGGCCGCCCGACTATCTCGAGATCCTCAAGTGGCAATGGGACAAGGTGGTCGCGCCCTACTGGACGAAGCATGCGCAGTTCGCCTCCGACCACGGCGTGAAAGTCGGCATCGAAATGCACCCCGGATTCGTGGTCTACAGCCCCGAGACCATGTTGAAACTGCGCGCCATCGCCGGCAAATCGATCGGCTGCAATTACGACCCCAGCCACATGTTCTGGCAGTCGATCGACCCCATCGCCGCCATTCGCGTGCTGGGCGACGCCATCTTCCACGTCCACGCCAAAGATACTCAGATCTACGAGCGCAACCTGCCGCTCACCGGCGTGCTCGACACCAAGAGCTACACCGACGAACGCAACCGCGCGTGGATCTTCCGCACCTGCGGCTACGGCCACGGCGAGGAGTGGTGGAAGGAGTTCGCTTCCACGCTGCGCATGTTCGGCTACGACTACGTGCTTTCCATCGAGCACGAGGACAGCATTCTATCGCCCGAGGAAGGGCTTACCAAAGCGGCCTCGTTTCTGAACGCCATCGTCATGCGCGAGCAGCCGGCCGCGGCGTGGTGGGTGTAGGGGCATGGTCCGGTGAGCGAGGTCGCCATCCGGGAGGCTGCGGAATCCGACCTGGCGGAGATTCTTCGCCTCTACGAGGAGGCGGGAATCGACGGCGGGCGGCCGTTCACCCTGGAAGAGGCGCGCGCGCACTTCGCCCGTTTCCGCCGGTACCCGGACTACCGCGTCTTCGTGGCCCTGGTAGAGGGAGCGATCACCGGCACCTACGCCCTGCTGACGATGGACAACCTCGCCAAGCGGGGCGCGCGGACGGGCGTGGTCGAAGACGTCGCCGTCTCCCCGGTGCATCAAAGGCAAGGCGTCGGCCGGGCCATGATGCACCACGCGCGCGCGCAGTGCCAGGCGGCCGGCTGCTATAAGCTGATGCTTTCGAGCGGCCTGCCACGCACCGCCGCGCACCGCTTCTACGACTCTCTCGGCTTCGAACGCCACGGCTACAGCTTTGTAATCCGTCCGTGAACCGCGGCACTCAGAGTACTGCGGCACCAGGCTGCTTGCGCCAGCGGCTCCCACCAAACAGAACCGCCTGGCCGTTGTGTCGCTCGCGTTTTGCGCGCTGGCGCTCGCCCTCTTCCCCGCCAACATCCTGGTGACCGGCGGAACTGTCCTGTCCGCCGCCCTGTTCGCCGGGACGCTCCTGAGCCGCCAGGTCCGTTCCGGGGGCGCCCTGGTGACCATGCTGGCCGTCGCTGCCATCGTGGACCTGATCTCCACGCTTGCCGGCCCCTCGCGGTGGCTCGCCGGCCAGGCGCTCCACCCCCACGGTGTCCCGCTGCTCCAGTATTTCGCCGTCTCGATATGGTGGAAAGGGACGCTCGTTCCCGTCATTGGTGAGGGCGACCTGGTGTTCTTCACCGCCAGTGCAACGGTCATGAGGCGCCTGGGCTGGCCCGAAACTCCCGCCTTGCTCGTGCCCCTTACCGGGCTACTGGCAGCGCTGGGAGTGGGTCTTTTCGCCGGGTTTACGCCGGCGCTGCCTTTCCTCGCGGCAGCCGTGATCCTGTACGCGTGGGTCTCGCCCTTGGCGAAGCACCAGCCGTGCCGTGGTTAACTGGCTCCGGCAGCCGATTGAACCCCGCCGCCAGTCATGATACAGTCCCCCAGAAGGAGAGCACGGAGATGCGCATGAATCGGCTTTTCGCCATTGGGTCGGCCATTTTGCTGGCTGTTTGTGCGGCGGCGCAGCAGCGGGGCGGCAATCCCCCCGCGGAGCAGCCCGCGCAGCGCGTTACCATCCCCGCCGCCCAGCAGCAGCCGCAACAACAGCGCGAGCGTGCCCGCACGCCGGCCGAACCGCAGCCGCCACACAGTGGTCCGGCGCCCGAAGAGAAGACCGTAGTCACCCATCACAGCGCGCGTATCGGCGGCCAGCAGCTTAGTTACACCGCCACGGCGGCCACTTATGTAATCAAAGCCGAAGACGATACTCCCAAAGTCACTTTCTTTTTCGTGGCGTACACCAGGGACGATGTGCCCGGCTCCGCCCGCCGCCCGGTGGCGTTTGTATATAACGGCGGCCCCGGCTCGGCTTCTCTGTTTACCCATATGGGCATGGGGCCGCGGCGCGTGGTGCTGACGCCCGATGGACACGGCATGCCCGCACCCTATTCGGTCGTCGACGACGAGGATTCCTTCCTCGATGCCAGCGACCTGGTGTTTGTGGACGCCATTGGCACCGGCTACAGCCGCCCCGCGCCCGGTCAGAATACCGCGCAGTTCTACGGCATCGTCCAGGACGCCAACTATTTCGCCGATTTTATCTACCAGTACCTCACGCGCAACGAACGCTGGGCCTCGCCTAAGTTCCTCATCGGCGAAAGCTACGGCACCACGCGCTCCGCCGAGCTGGCCGGCGTGCTCCAGCAGCGCCACCAGATCTATCTCAACGGCATCGTGCTCCTCTCCTCGGTTGCTTTCTCGAATTGGGGCGCAGACGACCGTTCCAAGTTCTTCCTCCCCACTTACACCGTCACCGCCTGGTATCACCACCTGCTGCCACCCGACTTACAGGGAGAGAACGTCGAAGCGGTGGCCCAGGCGGCGCGCCAGTTCGCGCACGGCGAATATGCCGCCGCGCTGGAGAAGGGCGACCAGTTGGCGCCCTCCGAATATCAGAAGGTGGTCGCGGACCTCGCGCGCTTTACCGGCTTGTCCCCGAAGTACATCGAACACAGCAACCTGCGCATCAGCCCCCAGCGCTGGTTCAAGGAATTGGAGCGCGACCAGCGAAAGACCATCGGCCGCCTGGATTCGCGCTTTGAGGGAATGGACGCCGACGCCGCCGGCGAGCGCAACGAATACGATTCCAGCGAGGCCTCCTACGAGGGCGCGTATTCGGCCGCGTTCCAAGACTACGTCCGCCGCGAGTTGAAGTGGCCGAGCGATATGTACTACGCCATCTCCGGCAATGTGCGGCCCTGGGACCAGACCGGCAACACCGCCGTCGCCGAAGTGTTGCGCGCCGCCATGACCCAGCAGACCAACCTCAAGGTGCTCGTGCGGTGCGGCTACTACGACGTCGCCACGCCTTTCAACGGCATCGAGGAGACCGTGTCCCACATGAGCCTGGAACCGCCCATGCGAAAGAACGTCGCCTTCGCCTACTACGAATCCGGCCACATGATCTATATCGACCGCAAGGCGCACGACAAGTTACACAAGGATGTGGATGAGTTTATTAACTCAAGTTACTCTCACTGAATAACTCACTAACTCCGCTCGCCGCCATCCTACATCTCGCGCCGCCCCTCCATGGCCTTCGAGATGGTCACTTCGTCGGCGAACTCCAGGTCGCTGCCCACCGGGACCCCCATCCCGATGCGCGTCACCTTCACCCCCAGCGGCTTCAACAGTCGGGCCAGATAGACCGCCGTCGCTTCCCCTTCCACCGTGGGGTTGGTGGCCACGATCACTTCCTCAATTTCACCCCGGCCGATGCGCTCCACCAGTCCCTTGATCTTCAACGCGTCGGGCCCGATGCCGCGCAAAGGCGACAGCGCGCCGTGCAGCACGTGGTACCGGCCGGCGAACTGGCGCGTGGTCTCGATGCCCACGATGTTGGGCGGCTCCTCCACCACGCAGACCACTTTGGGATCGCGGTTGCCGTCGCGGCAGTACCCGCACAAATCGCCTTCGCTGATGTTGTTGCACAAGCGGCACAGGCCCAGCTTGTCCTTCACATCGAGGAGCGCCTGCGCCAGGTGCTCGGCCTCCTCCCGGCCGGCGCGCAGCACGTGAAACGCAATGCGCTGCGCGGATTTCTGCCCGATGCCGGGAAGGCGCTTGCATTCCGTAATGAGCCGGGCCAGCGGTTCGGCGAAATCGGGCATCGCTTAAAACAGACCCGGCGGCAGCCCCATGCCGCCCAGCATGCCGCCCATCTTCTGCTTGCTCTCGTCGTCCACCTTCTTCACCGCTTCGTTGCACGCCGCCACGATCATATCCTGCAGCATCTCTACGTCGCCCGCCACCTCCGGATCGATCTTGACGGTCAGCAGGTTTTTCTGGCCATCCATTTTCACCGTCACCATGCCGCCGCCGGCGGAGGCCTCCACCTTGATCTGCGCGATCTCTTGCGCCAGTTTCTCCTGCATCTGCTGCGCCTGCCGCATCATCTGCTGCATGTTTCCCGGTAGTTTCACGTTACGACTCCTTCAGGTTTCGCACTTTACGAACTTCGCCGCCGAACACTTCCCGGAAACGCCGCACCTCCGGGTTGGCCAGCGCCCGCGATGTGGCGTCGTCTTCGGCGCCCGCCGGGGACGCCGTCGCCGCCGGTTGCGGCCCCGCATCGCCCTCCGTGACCTTCAGCCGCAGCGGCCTGCCGAACACCTCCCGGACCGCCTCATCGAAGGCGCGGTCCTTGAAATAGCGCGCGTACGACTTCGCCGCCAGCACCTCCAGGTCGCTGCCCGCCACCGTGACCGCCGCGTTTTCCACGGCATCGGCCAGGTGCGAGAGGCCCTTCTCGAGCAGATAGCGGTGCAGTTGGTCGCGCGCACTTCCCGTGCGCGCAGTCTCGGCCTTCGGCTCCGGCGGGCGTGCCGGCGCTTTCTTCGCGCGGTCTGCCTCGAACGGCGATGGTCCCGTCCGCGGCGGTGGCGGCGCCGCCGCCCGCGCGGCGGCAGGAGGCGCGGGAGCCGTTTTACCAGCGCCGGGCGCCGGCCCGCCGGCCTCCGCCAGCGCCTGCTCGATGGTCACCAGCCGCCCGGCCTGCACCAGGCGCACCAACCCCATCTCCAGATGGAAGCGCGGCTGCAAAGAAGACTGCAGGTCGCGAAACAGATCGAGCGAAAGCTGCACGTAGCGCGTCAGATCTTCTTCCGAGAAACTCTGCGAAACCTCCGCCATTCTGGCGCGCTGCTCGGGCGAAGCCGCCACCAGGCGGGCCCCCAGCGCGTCCCCCCCGGCGATGCGCGTCACCAGCAGATTGCGGAAATAGCGCGCCAGCTCGCGGCTGAAGTGCTGCAGGTTCTGACCGTTGCGCTCCAGCTCGTCCACCACTTCCAGCATGCGGCGCGAATCGCTCGCGGCCAGCGCCGCCGTCACCTTCTCCAGCGATTCCAGGGAAAACGCGCCCAGCAGCGCGCGCACCTCGGCCGCATTCAGGTGGGTGCCGCAGCAGGCGATCGCCTGGTCCAACGCCGAGAGCGAATCGCGCACGCTGCCCTCGCCCGCCTGCGCCAGCACCGCCAGCACCTCGCCATCGGCCTCGATCCCCTCCTGCCCGCAGATCCAGGTCAGGCGCGCTACCAGATCTTCGAAATCCACCGAGCGGAAGCTGAAGTGCTGGCAGCGGGACGCGATGGTGGCCGGAATTTTGTGCGCCTCGGTGGTGCACAGGATGAAGATCACCCACTCCGGCGGCTCTTCGATCGTCTTCAGCAGCGCGTTGAAAGCGTCGCTGGTGATCTGGTGCGCTTCGTCGACGATGAAGACCTTGTACCGCGCGCTGGCCGGCCGCTGGCGCACGCTCTGGTTCAGCTCGCGCATCTCGTTGATGCCGCGGTTGCTGGCGGCGTCGATTTCAATGACGTTCAGCCCCCCGCCGCCGGAGGCCTCCAGGCAGTTTGCGCACACGCCGCACGGCTCGGGCGTCGGCCCTTCCACGCAATTCACCGAGCGGGCCAGAATGCGAGCGATAGTGGTCTTCCCCGTGCCGCGCTGCCCGGAAAAAATATATCCGTGGGCGATGCGCTTCTGCGCGATGGCGTTGGCCAGAGTGGTCTTGACATGTTCCTGGTTGACGACATCCTGGAACGTCTGCGGCCGGTATTTGCGGGCGATTACCTGGTACATGCGGCGGGTGTATGCCAGGCCCCGGGTAATCCGCGGCACACGCGCCGCACCGCTACCGTTGCTTCCTTCCGGACCTGGCGGGGTTTGCAGCCGCTCGTTGCACGGAGCCCGAGACCTGACAAGTATCCATCCTAGCACGTCCCCTTTTCGCGGGCTCCGGTTGCTCGACGAAACTCGGGCGCCGGTCCACTAATTTACCCCCGCGAAGTCTGAAATGCCGAGAAGCTGTCGATTTTATGGATCACCAGGCGGGGCGAGGCCATCATCGGGAACAGGGCCCAGCGCGCCGTGATCGGGATCCGGAAGGACCGCGACTCGGTGCGAACCTTATGTTCCAGGCGGTTGCCCATGATGCGGCCGACCTCCCCGCGCACGCGATCGATGCCCCCCGCCCGGGCCAGCAATCCCAGGAACGTGACCCCAGTCCAACGGCACAGCCTGTCTTCCGGCATCACCTGGCGCTTGAGAAACTCGGCGAAAGCGGCCAGCACCTGATCCCCCACGGCCCGGCCGAACCGCAGGTTGATGCTCGGCATCCGATCCAGCACCATCACCACCGCGTACGACGGCGCCTCCGACCGGCAGGCGTCTGTGATCCAACCCTCAGCCGCGGGTCGCCCCGCCAAGCCGCTGACGAGACCGAAATCTCTGCCGCCGCTCACCGCGGCTTGCTGGGTTCTCTCCAGGCTGACGTTCAGCCGTTCGATGGTCTGGCGCGCTTCGATCCGCTGCCGCTCTGATTCCAGCCGGATCTGGTCCAGACACTCGTACAGCTTGACCTTCACCATCCGCACATCGTCAATCTCGGTGGCCGAGGATACCTGTGCGTCGATCTTCTGCAGGCGGTGCACGTTCTCGTTGCTCGCCGCGGACATCGATCCCACCGTCGAAGTCAACATTCGCACCATGGTTTGCAGCTCGGCGCTCTGCCGGAACAGGTATTGCGTCGTGCGCCGGTTGTACTCCTCCATCGCTTGCAGCGCCGCCCCGGCCTTCCCCAGCATCTTGGCAACGGGGAGACTCTCGTCCACCGAATCCGAAATCTGCTGGATGCTATCCCGAAATTGGCGGTATTCCGCCGGGTCGCCCTCCACCGTGTGGAGTCCGATGCCCTGAAGAAGAAGCTGTACGATGTGCAGCAGGGTCTGCTCGGTTTCACTATCGATCTGCAGGAACTTCTTGATGGAGATCACGCGTGCACGGTAAGGTTATCGGCTATTCGCCGGCAAATCCTTAGCTCCCAGCCCCCGGCCCGCGCAATCGGGCAACTCACCGCGGAGACGCGGAGCACGCAGAGACTGCGCGGAGAAGACGATGTAAGACCGGCTCTGCCGAAACTCCGCCTGCTCCGCGGGCTCATCCGGGCAAGCACTGAGCTGGAACCCAGGGTTCGGGCGCAGAGGCGGCTGAGATCGCTGAGCTTAAGTTGTGTGCTCCGCGCTGCCGCAGCGTTCTCGGCGTCTCCGCGGTGAGCTTTGATCCCCGCCCGCCCCCTACTTGCTCACCGTCTGCCCGCCCTGCCGCAAGTGGCTGTGATACCGGCTGTAGCTGAAGTAGATCACCTGGCCGATGATCAGCCACACGATCAGCCGCGCCCAGTTGGTCCAGCCCAGCGAGTACATCATGGCGAAGTTCCAGACAATCCCCAGGATGGGTACCACGGGAACCCACGGCACCCTAAACGGCCGCGGCGTGTCCGGGTTCTTCACGCGCATCATCCACACCCCCGCGCACACGATCACGAACGCAAACAGGGTGCCGATGCTGGTCATTTCGCCCACGATGTCCAGCGACAAGAACGCCGAGAACGGGGCCACGAAAAAGCAGAACAGGATGTTCGACCGCCAGGGCGTATGGAAACGCGCGTGAATCGCCGAAAACACCGGCGGCACCAGCCCGTCGCGCGACATCGAGAAGAATACCCGGCTCTGCCCCAACAGCATCACCAGCATCACCGACGTGTAGCCGCATATGATGCCCACCTTGATCGCCAGCATCAGCCAGCGAATGCCCGTTTCGTTCACCGCGTCGGCTACCGGCGCCACCCCGCCCAGTTTGGTGTACGGCAGAATGCCGGTCAGCACACCGGAGAACAATATATACAGCACGGTGCAGACCGCCAGCGATCCGATGATGCCGATGGGCATGTCCCGCTGCGGGTTCCTGGCCTCCTGCGCGGTCGTCGAAACCGCGTCGAATCCAATGTACGCGAAGAAGATGATGCCCGCCCCGAACATGATGCCGCTGATGCCGAATTCGCCGAATACGCCGGTGTTCGGCGGAATGAACGGGTGATAGTTGACCGGGTTGATGTACTTCCACCCCAGCCCGATGAATACCAGCACCACGAGCAGCTTGATCGTTACCACGATGCCGTTGGTGCGCGCCGATTCCTTGATCCCCACGATCAGCAACATCGAAATCAGCACGATAATGATCACCGCCGGCAGGTTGAAATAACCGGTGATGTGCGAGCCGTCCGGCAGTTTCATCCCCAGCGGCCCCGCCGCGATGGCCGCCGGCAGCGTGATCCCGAAATCCTTGAGCAACGAGTACACGTACCCCGACCAGCTTATGGACACCGTGGCCGACCCCACCGCGTACTCCAGCACCAGGTCCCAGCCGATGATCCACGCCAGCCATTCCCCCAGCGTCGCGTAGGCGTACGTGTAGGCGCTACCCGCCACCGGAATCATGCACGAAAATTCGCTGTAGCACAGCCCCGCGAAGGCGCAGCCGATGGCCGCCACCACCATGGACAGCGCCACCGCCGGCCCCGCCGCTTTCGACGCCGCCAGACCGGTCAACGAGAACAGTCCCGCTCCGATGATCGCGCCGATCCCCAGCGCGATCAGGTTCACCGGGCCCAGCGTGCGCTTCAGATGATGTTTGCCGCCCTCCGCTTCGGACATGATGCGGCCGATCGATTTCGTCGCAAACAGGCTCATATCGTCGCTTTCCCCCGCCAAATAAAGTACACCGGCACTCCCAGCAGAACGATGATGAGCCCCGGCCACGTGTAGTTCGGCTTGTACAGCAACAGCAATACCTCGATCAGCCCCGCCGCAACCATGTAGGCCGCTGGCAGCAGCGGATATCCAAAAGCCCTGTAGGGCCGGTCCAGCTCCGGACGTGTACGGCGCAGCACGAACAGGCCGGCGATCGTCAGAATATAGAAAAGCAGTACGGCAAAGATAACATAATCCAGCAGGTCGTTGTAGCTCCCGCTCAGCGTCAGCAGCACCGCCCACACGCACTGCACCGCCAGCGAAAAGACCGGCGCGTGGTGCACGGCGTCCAGCAGGCCCGCCTTGCGGAAGAACAGCCCATCCTGCGCCATGGCATAATACACGCGCGCGCCCGACAGGATCAAACCGTTATTGCAGCCGAAGGTGGAAATCATGATGGCCGCCGCCATCAGCAGCTCCGCGCCCGGCCCCAGCATCCGCACCGCCGCCGCGGTGGCCACCCGGTCCTGCGGCGCCGTCTGGATGTCGGCCAGCGGCAGCACGTTCAGGTATACCAGGTTGGCCAGTATATACAGCGCGGAAACAATGGCCACTCCCAACGCCAGCGAAAGCGGCAGATTGCGCCGCGGGTTGCGCACCTCGCCCGCTGTAAACGTCACGTTGTTCCACGCGTCGGAGGAGAACAGCGCGCCCACCGTGGCCACGCCCACCAGCCGGATGGTATCGAAGCTCCAGCCCGAGTTGCGCCAAAAGCCGGTGAAGTTGGCGCCCACCGCCGCGGCGTTGCGGCCCACCAGAAACCCCAGCCCGATCAGGCCCGCCAGCGCCGCGATCTTGGCAAACGTGAATACGTTCTGCACCGCGGCCCCCGTGCGGATCCCGCGCGTGTTCGACCACGTCAGGAACACGATCGAGGCAATGGCCACCACTTGCTGCGTGGTCACTCCTATGCGGCCGCTGCCCACCAGGTAGTTCTGCGCCGAAACCCACGGTAAGAATACTCCCATGAATTTGGCAAAGGCCACCGCCACCGCGGCAATGGTGCCCGTTTGGATCACCAACAGCAGCGTCCAGCCGTACAGGAATCCCCACAGCGGCCCAAACGCTTCCCGCAGGTACACGTACTGCCCGCCCGCGTGCGGCATGGCCGCCGCCAGCTCGCCATAGCTCAACGCCGCCGTCATGGTGAGCGCCGCCGTCACCACCCAGGTCATGATCATCAGCCCCGGCGACTGCACCTGGCGCGAAATGTCCGCGGCCACGATGAACACGCCCGAGCCGATCATCGACCCCATCACCAGGGTGGTGGCCGAAACCAGCCCCAGGGCCTTGACTAAGCCGCTTTCACGAGTTGTTGCCATTCCTCCATCCGTTCCCGCAGCGAGTGCGCCGTCGCCACCTCGGGCAGCAGGCCGGCGATGACGGCCACCGCATCCGCGCCGGCCTCCAAAACCGCGAGCGCGTTCTCGCGCGTGATCCCGCCGATGGCCACCAGCGGTTTCTCCACCAGCCCGCGCGCACGGCGTATCTCTTCGACGCCCACCACCGGATCGGGGTTGCGCTTCGACGCCGTACCGAACACGGGCCCGAGGGCAACATAATCCACCGGCTCCCCGCCGGCCGCGCAAAGCTGCGTGACGCTATGGCTCGACAGCCCCACCACCGCATCGCCGCCCATCAGCCGCCGCGCGTCGCGTGCCGCCAGATCGTCCTGCCCGATGTGCAGCCCCGCCCCCAGCAGCATGGCGAAATCGGCGCGATCGTTGACCACCAGCATCGCGCCCGCTTCCCGGCACAAGCGCGCCACCTGCTGCGCCGCCTCGAAAACCTCGCGGCTCCAGTGCTGCTTATGGCGGATCTGCAGAATCCCCGCGCCCCCCTCCAGAAACGCCGCAGCCGCAGCCGCCAGCGAAGTGCCGCGCCGCTCCAGCGATTCCGTATCGAGGATCGGATATACCCGCGGCAGCTTCAAGAAGGTCATGCGGTCGATCCATAATACACCGCGTCCCCAAGCCGTTTTGGTGGGGCACGGCTTTAGGCCGCCATGGCGGCCGCCAGCGCCATCGCTCCTGCCGTTATACTTGCAATATCCTTGCCTACTACCTGGAGGACCGATGAGAAACCTACTGCTTTCGCTGTTGCTCTCCATTTCGGCGGGGCCGCTGCTCGCCCAAGGCTCCCCGCCGCAGGCGGCATCCGACCAGCCCTACGTCATGGAGTATTACTACAAGGTGCAATGGGGGCACCAGCAGGAATTCCTGCAGCTCTTTTTGAAGAACCACTACCCGCTGCTCAAGAAGCAGGTCGAGAGCGGTCGCATGATCTCGGTGAGAATCGAGCAGCCGGCCAACCACACCACGGAGGACGGCCGCTGGGACTATCGCGTCACCATCCGCTTCAAGAACTCGACGGTGGCGACCACCGCCAATCCCGGCGAAGAACGTATGATCCACCAGCTCTGGCCCGACCAGGAGACTTACAAGCGCGAAGAACAGCGGCGCTTCGAGATTCTGCTGGGGCACTGGGATCTTCCCGTCACCGATATCACGCCGGCGGGAAAATAGCGCCTCGGAACCGCGACCGGAAGAGAGCGGTGAAGAACTCGGGTTGGCCGCTGAGGAGTGCGGTCCCGGTTGAAGTGGAGCCTGAATTCGAGCGCGGCAACTGGAGCGATTCGGGACCGCATCCACATTCTAACCGGGAAGCAACTCACCGGCGCAGTTATTTCGGATAAAAAGGTACTAGAACCACCTGCTCATGATCACTTTTTGCTCGGTGTAAAACGCAACAGCGTCCTTGCCGTGCGCGTGCAGGTCGCCGAAGAAGGAATTCTTCCAGCCGGCGAACGGGAAGAACGCCATGGGCGCGGCCACGCCCACGTTGACGCCCACCATCCCGACTTCGATGCGCGACGAGTATTCACGGGCGGCCTTGCCACTGGTGGTGAAGATCGAAGTGGCGTTGCCGAAAGGCGACCGGTTCACCAACTGGATCGCCTCGTCGAGCGTCTTCACGCGGATGACGGAGAGCACGGGGCCAAAAATCTCCTCGCGCGCGATGGTCATCTCGGGGGTCACATGGTCGAAAATCGTGGGGCCGAGGAAGAATCCGCCGCCCGATTTCTTCGCCTGGCGTCCGTCCACCAGCGGCGTAGCGCCTTCGGCGACGCCCTTCTCCACATACCCTTCCACGCGGCGGCAATGGTCCGAGGTCACCAGCGGGCCCATTTCGACACCCGCTTGGGAGCCGTCGCCCACGGCCAGCGCGCTGGTGCGTTTGACCAGCAGCTCGAGCAGCGGAGCGGCCGCATCGCCCACGGTCACCAGCACGCTGCCCGCCAGGCAGCGCTCGCCCGCGGCGCCGAATGCCGAGCCAATGATGGCCTCCACGGTCTTGGGCATATCGGCATCGGGCATCACCACGAGGTGATTCTTGGCGCCGCCCAGCGCTTGCACGCGCTTCCCATTGGCCGCGGCGGTGGCGTAGATATACTTCGCCACGGGAGTCGAGCCGACGAACGAAACGGCCTTCACCAGCGGATGATGGAGCAGCGCGTCCACCGCCTCCTTGCCGCCGTGCACCAGGTTGATTACGCCCGGCGGCAGGCCGGCATCGTGCAGCAGTTCGATGGTGCGAGTGGGCGTGAGCGGCACCTTCTCCGAGGGTTTCAGGATGAAGGTATTGCCGCAGGCGATGGCGAAGGGGTGCATCCACATGGGCACCATGGCGGGAAAGTTGAACGGCGTGATGCCGGCGCAGACGCCAATGGGCTGGCGAACGGTCTTGCAGTCGATGCCCTGCGCCACGTCGTTCAGCGAATCGCCCAGCATGAGACTGGGCATGCCGCAGGCCACTTCCACCATCTGGATGGCGCGCCGCACTTCGGCCTTGGCGTCGTCGGCGGTCTTGCCGTTTTCCCGCGTGAGGATGGCGGCCAACTCCGCGGCGTGCTGTTCGAGCAGAGTCTTATAGCGGTAGAGCGCCTGCACGCGGTCCACCACCGGCACCTCGCGCCACTTGAGGAACGCCTCGTGCGCCGCGGCGACGGCGCGGTCGATATCGGACTTCTCGGCAAACGGCACCTCGGCCAGCACCGCGCCCGTGGCCGGGTTGGTCACCGGTTGCGTGGTGCGCCCCGAGGGCTTCTCCCAAACTCCGTTGACGTAAAACGAAACGAATTCCACCTTCGATTCTGTTGCAATCATCCTTCACCTTCCCATTCCGGTTGGTTGGCAGGCGCCTCGGCGCGCTGCATGAGCATCACGTAAACCGCGCCCGCCACGCCGAAACCGACGAACCAGGCGTAGTCATACAAGAATCGCACGGGCGGCGCCACCAGGCCTAGCAACGCCATCGCTACTCCCACCACCAGCGCCGCGACCGCGCGCCAATTGACGCCGCCTTCGTATTCGTAGGCGCCCTTGCGCCGGTAAAGATCGTCCACCTTCAGCCGCGAGCGCCGCACCAGAAAATAATCCGCGATCATGACCCCGGCGATGGGCCCGAGCAGCGCCGAGTAGCCCACCAGCCAGCCGAATATGTAAGCGCTGAAATCGCTCATCAGCTTCCACGGCATCATGAGGACGCCGGCGACGCCGGTGATCAGCCCGCCCGTGCGGAACGAAATCAGCCGCGGATTGAGGTTCGAAAAATCGTTCGAGGGCGACACCACATTGGCCGCCACGTTGGTATTCAGCGTGGCCACCAGCAGCGCCACGAGCGCGATTACCGCTACCACCGGCTGATTGAATTTGCCGAGCAGCACCACCGGGTCCCAGACGGCCTCGCCGAACAGCACCACGGAAGCCGAAGTCACCGCCACGCCGATGAATGAATAGAGCGTCATGGCCGTGGGCAGCCCCAGCGCCTGCCCCCACATCTGCGCCTTCTGCGATTTCGCGTAGCGCGTGAAATCGGGGATGTTGAGCGCCACCGTGGCCCAGAACCCCACCATCCCGGTGAGCGAGGGGATGAAGAAGCGCATGAACTCGGCCGTCGAGCGAAACCGGCTGGGAGCGCGCAGCACCGGGCCCAGGCCGCCCGCCTTGCCCGCGATCCACCACAGCAGCAGCAGCCCGATCCCCAGCATGAAGGGCGCGCCGATGCCCTCCAGGAACTTGATGGTCTCGATGCCCCGCCAGATCACTGCGATGTTCAGGAGCCAGAACGCGAAGAAGCAGAGCCACGCGCCGTTCGCGGGCACGGCCGGCCAGAGGATCTTCAGCATGGAGTAGATGGCTTGCCCGCCGATCCACGTCTGGATGCCGAACCAGCCGCACGCCACCAGCGCGCGCAGCACCGCGGGGATGTTGGCGCCGCGCACGCCGAACGAGGCGCGCACCAGCACGGGAAAGGGAATGCCGTACTTCGCGCCGGCGTGCGCGTTGAGCAGCATGGGCACGAGCACGATGAGGTTGCCCAGCAAGATGGTTCCCACGGCCTGCCACCAGCTCATACCGCCCGCGATCAGCCCCGACGCCAGCATGTAGGTGGGGATGCACACGCTCATCGCCACCCACAGGGAAGCGTAGTTATACAGGCCCCAGGTGCGCCGCTCGATGGGGATGGGCGCGAGGTCCTTGTTATACAGCGCCGGGTCGTACTGCGCCATTTACTTCCAGGCCCCTCCGCGTGCCGCGCGCTTCAGGTAATTGCCGCGGCCGGGTTTGCCGAGAAACTTGTCGCCATCCACAATCACCTCGCCGCGGGAAAGCACCATGCGCGCGTTGCCGCGCACCTGGAATCCCTCGAACATGGAGTAGTCCACGCGCATGTGATGCGTCCGCGCGCTGATGGTGTATGCCGCCTCGGGGTCCCAGATCACCAGGTCCGCGTCGCTGCCTGCGGCGATTTCGCCCTTCTTCGGATACATGCCGAAGATGCGCGCGGGCGTGGTGGAGGTAAGCTCCACGAAGCGGTTGAGTGTGAGCTTGCCCGAATTCACGCCGTAATGGTGGATCAACTGGAGGCGGTTCTCGATCCCCGGCCCGCCGTTGGGAATCTTGGTGAAATCGTCTTTGCCGAGTATCTTCTGGTCGGCGAAGCAGAACGGGCAATGGTCGGTCGAGACCACTTGCAGGTGGTCGTCCTTGAGACCGTCCCAGAGTATCGGCTGATGGTGCTTGGGCCGCAGGGGGGGCGTGAAGACATACTTGGCGCCCTCGAAGTTGGGCCGCTCCAGGTCCTCGATGGAGAGCAGCAGGTATTGCGGGCAGGTCTCCGCGAATGCCGGCACGCCGCGGTCGCGGGCCTCGCGCACCTCGTGCAGCGCTTCTTCCGAGGAGAGGTGCACGATGTAGACCGGCACACCCGCGATCTCCGCCATGGCGATGGCGCGGTGCACCGCTTCGGCCTCGGCGCGCGGCGGCCGCGTGAGCGCGTGGTACACCGGCGCCGTCTTGCCCTCGGCCAGGGCGCGCGCAATGATCACGTCGATCACGCTGCCGTTTTCCGCGTGCATGCAGATGAGCGCGCCGTTTTTCGCGGTCTGCGAGAGTGCTTTGAAAATAGTCGCGTCGTCCACCATCAGCACGTTGGGGTAGGCCATGAACAGCTTGAAGCTGGCCACGCCTTCCTCCACCATGTCGTCCATGTCTTCCAGGCCGGAGGCGCCCAGGTCGGTGACGATCATATGCAGGCCGTAATCGATGGTGGCGCGGCCCTCGCCCTTCTTCCACCAGGTGTCCAGGGCGTCGCGCATGCGCGTGCCGCGCGCCTGGATGGCGAAATCCACGATGCTGGTGGTGCCGCCGAAGGCCGCCGCGCGCGTTCCGGTCTCGAAGTCGTCGGCCGAAGTGGTCCCGCCGAAGGGCATATCGAGATGGGTGTGCGCGTCGATGCCGCCGGGGATCACATACATGCCGGCGGCATCGATCACCTTCGCCGCCGCGCTTACGGGAATCCCCGCGCGCACTTCTTTGATGCGCTCGCCCTCGATCAGTACGTCGGCGGCCCGGGTGTCGTGCGCCGTGATTACTGTGCCGTTGCGAATCAGTGTGTTCATACTCTCCTCGCGGTGCGCTGTTCCCACGATTCGTGCTGCTTCCCCGTTTCCACCTGCTCCATGGTGATGCAGCCCTCCACCGGACAGACCAGCCAGCACAGGTTGCAGCCCACGCATTCGGCTTCGTCGATGCGCGGAATGCGCGCGGCCGGCGTCTTGCCGTCCCATGCCTCGAGGGCGTCCAGTTTGGCGATGGGCGTGGTCGCGATGCGCGCGCGGCTAGCTGCTTCCACCTCCGCAGGCGTGGCGTGCCCATCCAGGTGAATGCACTGGTGCGCGCCGTCCCAGCAGGCCACGTAGCACAGTTCGCAGCCGATGCATTTCTGGGCGTCGATGCGCGCGACAATCTTATAGTTGAGATCGAGGTGCTTCCACTCCGTGATCTTGGGCAGGGTGAGGCCGCGAAAATCCTCGATGGTGCGAAAGCCTTTCTCGTCCATCCAGTTGCTCAGGCCGTCGATCATGTCTTCCACGATGCGGTAGCCGTAGTGCATGGCCGCGGTGCAGACCTGCACCGTACCGCAGCCCAGCAGCATGAACTCGGCCGCTTCCCGCCACCCCGCAATGCCGCCGATGCCCGAAATGGGCAGCCCGACCTCGGCGTCGCCGGCGATCTGCTGCACCAGGTGCAGCGCGATGGGCTTCACCGCCGGCCCGCAGTAGCCGCCGTGCGCCGAGGCGCCGCCCACATTGGGCCGTGGTGTAAAGGTATCGAGATCGATGCCCGTGATGGAGTTGATAGTATTGATGGCCGAGAGGCCGTCGGCGCCGCCTTGCCGGGCCGCGCGCGCCACCATGCGGATGTCGGTGATGTTGGGGGTGAGCTTCACCAGCACCGGGGTGCGCGCCACTTCCTTCACCCATTCGGTGATCATGCGCGTGTATTTCGGGACCTGGCCTACGGCGCTGCCCATGCCGCGCTCGCTCATGCCGTGCGGGCAGCCGAAATTCAGCTCCAGGCCGTCGGCGCCTGCGTCCTCACTGCGCCGCACGATATCGTGCCACGTCTCGCGCTTGGAATCCACCATCAGCGACGCCACCACGGCGTGCTTCGGATACCGCCTCTTGACTTCCGTGATTTCGCGCAGGTTGACGTCGATGGGCCGGTCGCTGATGAGCTCGATGTTGTTCAGCCCCATCATGCGCTGGCCGTTCCAATCGACCGAGGAGTAGCGCGAGGAGACGTTGAGGATGGGCTCGCCGATGGTCTTCCAGACGGCGCCGCCCCAGCCCGCATCGAAGGCGCGCATGACCTGCTCGCCGCAGTTGGTCGGCGGACCGGAGGCCAGCCAGAAGGGGTTGGGGCAGCGAATGCCCCCGGCAAATATCGTCGTCAGATCAGCCATGGGCTTAGTGCCTCCACGATCGCCCGGGCGGCGCGCTTGCCGTCGGCCACCGCGTCCACCACTTCGCGGCCGCCGTTCACGCAATCGCCGCCGGCGTAGTATTTGGGATTGCCCGTCTGGCCTGTGGGACGGTCCACCACGATCGAGCCGCCCTGCAACTCGATGCCGCGCGTGGCTTGCAGCATGCCCACCAGGCGCGATTGCCCGAGCGCGGGAATCACCATGTCGCACGCGAAATCGAAGCGGGAACCGGGGACCGGCTCGACATGGCGCCGGCCGCTGCCGTCCGGCTCCCGCAACCGCATCTCCTGGAACCGCACGCCTACCGCGCGGCCGTTTTCCGCGAGAATCTCCACCGGCTGCGCCAGCCAGTGGAACTGCACGCCTTCCACCTTGGAATGCTCGTACTCGAAGGAGAACGCGGGCATCTCCTTTTCGCTGCGCCGGTAGAACAGGTGCACCTCGCTCGAGCCCAGGCGCCGCGCCGCGTTGGCTGCGTCGATGGCCGTGTTGCCGCCGCCGATCACCACCACCCGGCGGCCCGCCTCGAATTCGGCCGAGGTCTTGTAGCGCTCGATGAAGTGGAGCGCGTTCACGACGCCGCGCAGATCTTCGCCGGAAATGCCCATCCGTTCCATCGCGCCCAGCCCCAGGCCCAGAAACAGGAACGAGAACTCCTTCTCCAGGTCTTCGATCGCTACCGCGGCGCCCACTTCGGCGCGCCGGAATTCCACGCCCAGCGAGCGGATCAACTCCACTTCGCGCAGGCTGTCGGAAGGGCGCAGCTTGTATTCGGCCACTCCGTAGGTGTTCAGCCCGCCGGGCAGCGGGCGGTTGTCGAACACCGTGACCGCGTAGCCGTGGCGCCGTACTTCGGCGGCGCACGCGAGGGATGCCGGACCGCCGCCGATGCACGCGATTTTGGCGATTCTGGAAGCGGGGCGGACCGGGAGGCCCGCCCCGCTGGCATAAAACTGGTCCATGGCGTAGCGTTGCAGGCGGCCGATCTCGATGGGCTTCTTGTTGTAGCGGTGCATCACGCAGGAGCCTTCGCACAGCACGTCCACCGGGCACACGCGCGAACAGCTCAGCCCCAGGATGTTGGCGTCGAAGATCGTCAGCGCCGAGCCACGCAGGTTGCCCGTCGCGATCTTCTTGATGAACCGCGGCACCTCGATGTGCGTGGGGCACGCCGCGATGCACGGCGCATCGAAACAGAAGAGGCAGCGGTTGGCCTCGGCCAGCGCGGATTGTGCATCGAGCGCCGGATGCAGCTCCGGAAAGCGCTCGAGGTTGCGCGCGACCGGCAGCGCCGCGGTGCCCATCTACTTCACCGCCGCCAGGGCGCCGCAGGCCGCCAGGCTGTGGTCGAGCAGCTCGATGAACTGGTCCACGTCGGCGCGCCCGACGTTCAACGGCGGCGTAATCCGCAGCACGTTGCCGAACATCCCGCCCTTGCCGATCAGCAGCCGGTGCTCGCGCGCCGCCTCCATGGCCATCGCCGTCTGCCGTGTGGCCGGCGCCTTGGTCTTGCGGTCCTCCACCAGCTCGATGGCCTGCATCAGGCCCATGCCGCGCACGTCGCCTACGATCTCGTGCTTGTCCTTCAGTTCCTCCAGGCCATCGCGCAGATAGGCGCCGGTCTCCGTGCAGTTGGCCAGCAGGTTCTGCTCCTCGATGAAATCGATCACCGCTTTGGCCTGCGTGGTGGTCACCGGGTTGCCGCCGAAGGTCGAAATCGTGAGGCCCTGGACCGCGTCGGCCACTTGCGGCTTGGCTACCGTCAGGCCGATGGGAGCGCCGTTGCCGAGGCCCTTGGCGGCGGTCATGATGTCCGGCGTAACGCCCCAGTGCTCGATGCCGAACCACTTGCCGCCCGTGCGTCCCCACCCGGTCTGCACTTCATCGCTGATAAAAATGCCGCCGTGGTTGCGCACGATTTTTTCGACGATCGGAAAATACTCCTTGGGCGGCGTGACGAACCCGCCCACTCCTTGAATCGGCTCCCCGATGAAGCCGGCGATCGCGCCGCCCGTCGTGCTGCGGATCAGCTCTTCCATGTCCTGCGCGCAGCGCACTTCGCAATCCGGATAGGTCAGGCCGAACGGGCAGCGGTAGCAGTACGCGTTGTGCGCGTGCACGATGCCGGCCTGCGCCGGACCAAGGCGCCACGCCCCCTGTCCGGTGAGCGACATCGCCATCGAGGAGCGCCCGTGATAGGAGTGGCGCAGCGCCACGATTTCCGTGTTGCCGGTGTAGCAGCGCGCCGCCAGGATGGCCGTCTCGTTGGCCTCCGTGCCGCTGTTGGTGAAGAACGATTTGGTGAGCTGGCCGCCGGGCGTGAGCGAGGCGATCTTCTTGGCCAGCGCGGCCTGCGGCTCGTTGGCAAACACCGTCGAAACGTGCTGCAGGGTGTCGAGCTGCTTGTGCACCTTGGCGTTGACTTGGTCGTTGGCATGGCCCACGCTCACGGTGACGATGCCGCCGAAAAAATCCAGGTACTGGTTGCCGTCGGCATCCCAGACGTACTGGTTCTTGGCGCGCGCCACTACCAGCGGCTCCTTGTAGTAATGAAAAACGGCCGGAAAGAGGAATTCCTTGTTGGCTAGAATGATTTCGTCTTTGGTCATGGGTTTACGCCTCGATGAGGGAATGGTACATCTCGGGACGGCGGTCGCGGTAGAACTGCCAGGTCTTGCGGACTTCGCCGATGAGGTCCAGGTCGAGGTCCGCCGTCAGCACCTCGTCGCGGTCGCGCGCCGCCTGCGCCACGATGCGCCCGCGCGGATCGCAGAAATAGCTCGAGCCGTAGAACTCACCGATGTTCCACGGCGCTTCCACTCCCACGCGGTTGATGGCGGCGATGAAGTAGCCGTTGGCCACGGCGTGCGCCGGCTGCTCCAGCTTCCACAGGTATTCGCTCAGGCCCGCAACCGTGGCCGAGGGATTGAAGACGAGCTCGGCGCCGTTCAATCCGAGAGCGCGCGCGCCCTCGGGAAAATGCCGGTCGTAGCAGATGTACACGCCGATTTTGACCGGGCCGAGATCGAATACCGGAAAGCCCAGGTTGCCCGGCCGGAAGTAAAATTTCTCCCAGAAGCCCGGCGCCACGTGCGGGATGTGCGTCTTGCGGTACTTGCCGAGGAAGCTTCCATCGCTGTGGATCACGGCCGCGGTGTTGTAGTAGACGCCCTCCTGTTCCACCTCGTAGACCGGCACAATCAACGCCATGTGGTGCTGCCGCGCAAGATCGCGCATCAGGCGGATGGTGGGCCCGTCGGGGACCGGCTCGGTAAAGTCGTACCAGCGCGTGGTCTGTTCCGCGCAGAAGTAAGGGCCGTAGAAAATCTCCTGAAGGCATGCCACCTGCGCCCCGGCCTCGGCGGCCTGGCGGATGTAGGCCACGTGCTTGTCGATCATGGCCTTCTTGGTGGCTTCGAGCGAAGCATCAGGGGGAGCGGCATTCGAAGCCTGAATCAGGGAACACCGGACGATGCGAGACATGAAACCTCCAGGCCGCCAGGGAACACCCCGCCCTAGGCGGGTACGGCGGCCGGCAAAAGTGGCAACAGGGTTTATTGTGAGACTTTCGTCAGAAAGAAGCAACCGAGCGCTGCGCGGGGAAGGTGGCTAAAATCGCTGCTGATACCGGGCGCTGATTCGAGACAGAATTGCCGCATAGTCCAGCCGCGTCTCGTGGTAGTCGACCCAGTGGAAAGGGTACGGTGGCGCATTGGTTGCCGTGAACCGGAGGACGAGAAATTCGTCGAATTCCGCCGCCGCGGCGGCACGCAATCGCCGTTCCGCCTCCGGGGCTTCCTGGATAAGGGTGTAGAAACCCGCCTTTTCCCGTGGTGGGAAAGGGGCGGTCGCCCTCATACCCGATGGTGCTTTCCGCTGTGTTGACGCCTATCACCGCTACACAGATTGGATTTCCGCCGCCACGCTTAAACTGGACCACCTGATTACGAAGGTCGTTGATCACACGGTCGATCTGTTTGATCATTGCCTTGGCCAATATCTTTACTTCGACGCCGATTTCGACGGTCGCAATGGGTCCTCGATGAACGAGGTAACCGGTATCGCCGATTGCCGTTTCCCCAGGAAGGATCTCGCCAAACGTCGCGTCACCGCGCCGGGCTTCGACGCCACGACGTTTGTTCTGGACGTTCAGCACACGGTCTTTCCGGTTGACGGCGGCTTCGACGAGTTTCGAGGAGCGATTCACACCGATCAGGTCCTCGTAGAGATGCATCGCTACGAAGTCACCCTGATGGGAAGAGCGGTGTTTGTAGATCTTCCCTTCAAACAGCCGCCGGAATTCCGTCAGCAGGCGATATTCCAGTTTTCCAGGCTTCTCCGTCAAGAATCACCTTGGCGACCGTCGCGCCAACGGCGCGCGGCTGGCGGGCCGTGGTCATGATCCGATGCCGCGCGATTTCGAGATACCGGGGCTCGATTTCATTGGCGACCGAGTTTCTGCCGGAAAGGATCGCAGCCTGCGAGGTCGAGCCAGTGCCGGCGAATGGGTCCAGCACGGTATCGCCCGCGAACGAAAACATTTTGATAAGACGCTCCGCCAGTTCGACCGGGTATGGCGCGGGATGCCCCTCACGGGTGGAAGCACCGCGCACATCGGCCCAGATGGAGCGCTGCCAGGTCTTCATCTCTTCCCGTGAGATCATGGACAACGCCTTTTGCATCGTGGGGGCGGAACGATATTCACCGCCTTTGCGCAGGAACAGAATGTACTCGATGTCGTTCTTGATGATGCTGCCCGGCTGGTATGGCTTTCCATAAAAGCCGGCGCCGTTCCCGGCCACCTCAGTCACGCCGTTGGCAATTTTGTGCCAGAGGATCGGCTGGAGGCAGTCGAGGCCCAGCCCGCGGGCTCGCACCTGGATATCGGAGTGGAGAGGAACAATATAGTGCCGACCCCCTTTTTTGCGCGGGATGCAGACATCGCCCACGACACAGCAGATCCGTCCGCCGCCCACGAGGACGCGCGCATTCCCGCCAGACGCGATCCAGCTCCGCAAGAAAGTGTCCGTAGTCCTCGAAGTGGCCCATCTGATCTTTGTGTGGCGCGTATTCCTTGAGCGTCCAGTAAGGCGGCGAGGTCACCACCAGGTGGACCGTGGCATCGGGTATCCACGATAGATCGCGGGCGTCGCCCAGGTGCAACCGATGAGTCGTGCAATTGAATGGTTCCGGCCACTCCACCTGGCGGTAGTGCCGGTTGGCCGCGAGCAGCGCCTGCATGCCCTCGGGAGTATTGTCTTCCAGCGGAAGCAACGGCAAACGGCGCCTGGCTCTCTTCGCAGCGTCCCTGGCGAAGAGACCGTCCTGCAGCGTGTCCTCATTTCTTCGGGACTTGTTCACTGTCCTGTCGGGCGAACCCTGGCCAAAGATCAATTTGGGCATGCTCACAGAGATTGTACCGTTCTCCACCGTGCGTTCGCTCATCTATTCGACTCATCGGCGGGAAGGTACAAAACCTACTGCTTCGGAAACAGAATCGGCAGCGCTACTTCCGCCGTGAACATGCACCGGGCGTTGTGGCCGCACAGGGGCACCACGGTCACCGTGTGCTTCGCGGCGTACTTTTCATTGACGTATTTGCCGAACGCCTGGCCGCGCGCCAGGCGCGTCGGGCCCTGCGCCATGGCGGGGCACGATCCGTCGAAGCCGCCGAGCGGCAGGATGTCGATTTCGCCGAGCAGGTAGGTGACCGGCCGCGAGGCGAGCTGCTTCTTCAACTGGTCGTCGGTGAGTTTCGCGGTGTAGCCGGTGCGGTTCTGCAGGCCGTAGGGCCAGCGGTCGTACGTGGTGCAGTTGCGGCTATCCCGGAACGGGCGGAAGGCGCCCGCGGCGTCGTCGGCCGAGGGGCGCGTGGCGTCCAGGTAGGCGTAGCTCGAGGGATTCGAAACCACGTACGTGATGGTCACGCCCAGGGTATCGTGCACCTGGTTGGCCATCTCGTAGCGCGTCACGTACTGGCCGCCCGCGGAGTGGCCCGCCACCACCACGGCCTTCAGGTTGGGGAACACCTCTTTGTGCGCCAGTTTTCGCAGGATCTCGTCGGCGAAGTCGTAGGAAGTCAGCTTGTCGTCGCTCGATGCCACGCCGCCCGAGCGCCAACTGTCGCCCGCGCAGCTCCAACTGACTTCGTTGGGGGCCAGCGTGTCGCGGCACCCGCCGTTGTTGGATGCGAACCGCGGCGCGATCACGATAGTGTCCTCCAGAGCGCCGGCCAGGAACGCCGCGGCCACGGCGGTGCGGAAGTAATTGTCGGCGTCGCGGCCCGCCCCGTGGATCATGATCAGCGCGCGCGTGATCTTGTCGTCCTTGGCCGTGAGCGGATGCGTGCGGTAGACCAGCGACCGCGCCGCGCCGCCGCCCAGCGCGACCCACTCGGTGCAGGCGGTTGTGGCCGTGGTGCAAGGCGCGGCATAAGCCGTCACCGACAGCAGAATCAGGAATGCGGGCTTCATGGGTGACAAGGTAGCATACCGCTCTCTCACACCGCTTGCCGGGCGGGGCCCCCTTCTGGTCCTGGACCGCTCCGTCAGGCGCGGAAGCCGGCACCGCCTGCGCTCCGCGGTTTTCCCGCTCCCCTCACCGCCGCGGCTCCGATCGAGCCGCACGCGTCAGTTAGCGGTCTTCGGTGACCGCGGGAGCCGGGCTATTGCCGCTCGCTCGTAGATCGGCAGAAGATCCCGGCCAGTCAATGAACGTGACTACAAAGGTCACAGAAATAGCGTCGGCGCCGAAGGAAAAGCTTCGTAAATGGATTCCCGGCGGCCCGCCCTTCCGGGCACGTGAATCTTGTGATATTCTCGCGTCATCCGCGGAAAGCTCCATTCACGCGACAAAACAGGAGGAGAAACATGGCTTACTGCATGAAGTGCGGAACCGCCCTCAGCGCGGATACGGCCGCCTACTGCGCTAAGTGCGGCGCCCCGACACCGGCCGCCGCCGCCCCTCGCGGAACCCCACCGGTTGAAGCGGCATTCGGCCACTCGACGGTCGGTGTGGGGGCACTGCGATCGCGGGGCGAGAGTGCAGCGTTGCTGTTTGGGTTCGGCTTGTTCGCCTTGTCGTGGGTGGTCCTCGACGTCACCACCGCATTCGTTCCGGTCCTGCTGGGAACCGTGGGATTGATCGTCTACGTGTTGTACCAACAAGGCGCGCTCAAGGGTTCCAGCGTGGCCGTGAGCCCGCGGAATTTCCCGGACATCGAATCGCTCGCCCAGGAAGCCGCCTCCCGGCTCGGCATCGGAAAGCCGAACCTGTTCATCAAACAGTCCCGGGAACTGAACGCCTATGCCATGGGTTTCGTAGGATCCGCATGCGTGGTGGTGCACTCCGAGATCGTTTCTGCCACGGAGCATGCGCCGCGGGAATTGCAGTTCATCATCGGCCACGAATTCACTCACATCAAATGCTCCCACGTCTTATGGCAGACGATTGCGGCCAAGAACCCGCTTTTGGGAAGCGTTCCGATTTTGAATTTCGTACTGCCCCTGTTCTTCAGTTGGTGGTCGCGCCAGGCCGAGTTGACGGCCGATCGCGGAGGATTGATCGCCTGCGGGGACCTGGCCGCAAGCCAAAAGGCTCTGGCCCGGTTAGTCATCGGAGCGGAGCTGTTCGACCGGCTCAACGTCGAAGAGTTCGTCAAACAGGCCTATGATGGCGATGTGGCCACCAAGGCTAACGAGCTGTTTAGCAGCCACCCTTTGCTCGCCAAGCGGATCGTGGCATTGGCGGAATTCTCGCGGAGTCCGCTGGTGGCCCGTGCACCGCAAATGAAAGCCCGCGCGCAAGAAGCGTAGAGAGGGTCGTAGACTGGAACCATGGCCCGACTCTCCGAATCCGGGATACAAGCTGCTTTGCAGGAATTGAGCGGCTGGACAGTGGTGCGCGACAAGCTCCATCGCGAGTACCAGTTTGCCGACTTCGTTCACGCCTTCGGTTTTATGGCCACCGCCGCCATCGCCATAGAGGCCATGGGACACCATCCCGAGTGGTCCAACGTCTACAACCGCGTGACCGTCGATCTGACCACCCACGATGCCGGCGGCATCACCGCCAAAGACGTGGAACTGGCCAGGAAGCTCGAAGCGCTCGCCGCCCGACTGGCAGGAGTGTAGGCTTCCAGGCAGGCCTCCGGACATGCCCCGAGCGCTAAGTGCGGTGCCGCCGGCGCGAGGCCGGCCCGGAGGCCTACGCCCCACCGCGCCTGCGGCCGCAGTGTTCATGGTTCCTGAGAAGAAGGGCGCCGTGTGGTTCGCGACAGGCGGCCCAAGCGGCGCCTTTTCCGCTATCCTAAGACCTTGGAGCCACACATTTGAACCGCATCCTGCTCGCCTTCCGCTGCTTCTTCAATATCTTATTTCAAGGCGCCCTTTCCGCCAGCGTGCTGGCCGCCCTCAACCTGATACGGCGCGGCGGCGCCGCCCCGGCAGCCGCCAAGCCGACATCGGCGGCGCCCGTGCCCGCCGCGGTGCGCACCTCCGATGGCGCCCTGCAGATGCTCGCAATCCTCCAGCGGGACTCCCGGCTCGTCGATTTCCTGATGGAAGATATCGCTTCCTACTCCGACGACCAGGTGGGCGCCGCCGTCCGTGAACTGCACAACCAGTGCCGCGATTCCCTGGCGCGTTATGTCACCCTGCAACCCGTGATTGATGGCGTCGAAGGCACCTTCGCCAAAGCGCCCTCCACCGATCCCAACGTGGTGAAGTTCGTGGGCAATGTCCCGGCCGCGGCCCCCTCCGGCGGCACGCTCCGCCACAAGGGATGGCGCGCCGCCAAGGTGGATCTCCCGGCCCTTGCCGCCAGGCAGGATGCCGCTATCATCGCTCCCGCGGAAATCGAAATTGAGTAAGAAAACTTTGCAGGCCAAATACGTCATCGGCATCGACCTGGGTACCACCAACTCCGCGCTAGCGTACGCCGAGATCCAGGCCGGCGCCGACCCCTTCGCGCCCGCCAACGTGCAGTTGCTGACGCTGGCGCAACTGGAAAACCCCGGCGAAGTTCGCGACGAAGATTTGCTTCCGTCGTTTCTCTACCTGCCCGGCCCCTCCGATTTTCCCGCGGGCGCGATCGCCCTGCCCTGGGACGAGAGCCGCGACTTCGTGGTGGGCCGCCTGGCCCAGAAGCGCGGCGCGGAAAACGCTGGCCGCCTGGTCTCCTCGGCCAAGAGTTGGCTGTCGCATTCCGGCGTGGACCGCACCGCGCCCCTGCTGCCCTTCCGCGCCCCCGACGGGGTCGCCAAAATATCGCCTGTGGAAGCCACCCGCCGCTACCTGGAACACCTGCGCGACGCCTGGGATGCCAAAATTCCCGACGCGCCCTTCGCCGCCCAGCAGGTGCTGGTCACCGTGCCGGCCTCCTTCGATGCCGTGGCGCGCGAGTTGACGCTCGAAGCCGCCAAGCTGGCCGGCTACCAGAACATCACCCTGCTCGAAGAGCCGCAGGCCGCTTTCTATGCGTGGATCGAACGCCACCCCGACTGGCGCCGCCGCGTGCAACTTGGCGACTTGATCCTGGTGGTGGACATCGGCGGCGGCACTACCGATTTCACGCTCATCGCGGTCACCGAAGCCGCGGGCGAGCTGGCGCTCAACCGCATCGCCGTGGGCGAGCACATCCTGCTCGGGGGCGACAATATCGATCTCGCGCTGGCCGGCGTGGTCTCGCAGCGTCTCGCCGAGAAGGGCACGCGCATCGACAGCCGCCAGCTTCAATCGCTGTGGAACAACTGCCGTCTGGCCAAAGAGAAACTGCTGGAACCGGACTCCAAGGCCAAGGAGCATCCCGTCACGATTCTCGGCAAGGGCACCGGTCTGGTGGGCGGCACCATCAAGGCCGCGCTGCTGCGCAGCGATATCGAACAGGTGCTGGGCGAGGGTTTCCTGCCCACGGTATCGAGTACGGATATGCCCGCCCAGCAGCGGCGCGTCGGCCTGCAGGAGCTCGGACTGCCGTATGCCGCCGACCCCGCCATTACCCGGCACATGGCACGTTTCCTGCGGCAGCAGGCGGCCGGCAACGAGCAGGGCGCGGTGCGCCGCGGCCCCAGCGGCCTGGCCTGCCCCACCCACGTGCTGTTCAACGGGGGCGTGCTCAATGCCGCGCTGGTGCGCGAGCGCATTCTCGCCGTGCTGAATGCCTGGCTCGGCGCCGAGGGCATGAGCGAGGCGAAGCTGTTGAGCGGCGAAGATCTCATGCACGCGGTTTCGCGCGGCGCCGCGTACTACGGCCTCGCGCGGCAGGGACGCGGCGTGCGCATCCGCGGCGGCGTCCCGCGCACCTACTACGTGGGCATCGAAAGCGCCATGCCGTCGGTGCCCGGCTTCCCCGCCCCGCTCAAGGCTCTCGCCGTGGCTCCCTTCGGCATGGAGGAAGGAACCGAGGCGGCGATTCCCGGCCGCGAGTTCGGTCTGGTGATTGGCCAGCCCGCCGAGTTCCGCTTCTTCACGTCCGCCGCACGTAAGAACGACCGCCCCGGCGACCTAATCGAGGATTTCGCCGGCGAGCTCGAAGAACTCTCGCCCATGGAAGTGAGCTTCGACGCGGCGCAAAGCACATCCGAGGTGGTGCCCGTCTCCTTCGAGAGCATGGTTACGGAAACCGGCATGCTCCAGCTCTGGTGCGTGGCCCGCGACGGGCGCCGCTGGAAGCTCGAATTCAACGTCCGCGAGCGCGTGGAAGCATGAAGGTCGGCATCGATCTCGGCACCACCAACTCCGCCCTCGCCTACATCGACGAGCGTGAGGCCGAGGGCCGCGACTTCCCCCCGCTCCACATTTTCGAAACGCCGCAACTGGTCGCTGCCGGGCGCGTCGAGCCGCGCCGCACGCTGCCCTCGTTCCTCTTCCTCGAAGAAGGGCAGCCGGTGGGCGCATATGCCCGCGACCAGGGCGCGCTGGTGCCCACCAAGCTGGTGCATTCGGCCAAGTCCTGGCTGTCCAACCCCGACGTGGACCGCACCGCCAAAATCCTGCCCTGGGATTCGCCCGAGACCGGCCGCGTGCTTTCGCCCGTCGAGGTCTCCGCGCGCCTGATCGCCAAGTTCCGCGAGGAGTGGGACCGCGCGCAGAGTGAGCCGCTGGCCGGCCAGGAGATCGTCCTCACCGTACCCGCCTCGTTCGATGAGGAAGCGCGCGAACTCACCGTCATGGCCGCGCGCGACGCCGGGCTGGAGCGCCTGACGCTGCTCGAAGAGCCGGCCGCGGCCTTCTACTCGTGGATCGCCAACAACCTGGCGCAGTCGCGCAAAAAGCTCTTCGACGGCCAGGTGGTTCTGGTGTGCGACGTGGGCGGCGGCACCAGCGATTTCAGCCTCATCCGCGTCTCGCGCGCCGGCGACCTGGTGGACTTCACGCGCACCGCCGTGGGCAAGCACCTCCTGCTGGGCGGCGACAACCTGGACCTCACGCTCGCCTGGCTGGTGGAAACCAAGCTTGGCGTGCCGCTCTCCATTCGCCAGCGCAGCGGCCTGCGCCGCCAGTGTTCCGGCGCCAAGGAGAAGCTGCTCAACGATCCCAACCTGCAGAGCGTGGAGATCACCGTGCTGGGCTCCGGCTCGGCGCTGATCGGCCGCTCGCTCAAGACCGAGATCACGCGCGAAGAGGCGCTCGAGCTCGCGCTCGAAGGCTTCCTGCCGTTCACGGAACGCGGCGAAGCGCCCAAGGAGGAGAAGCGCAGCCTCTTCCGCGAGCTTGGCCTGCCCTATGTCTCCGATCCCGCGGTCACGCGCCACCTGAACGCCTTTCTCGAACCCACCGGCCAGGTGCCCGACGCCATCCTCTTTAATGGCGGCTTCTTCATTCCCGAAATCCTGCGCGAGCGCGTGGCCGATGTGGTGGGCCGGTGGTACGGCCGGCGCCCCGAAATCCTGGAGAACAGCGAGCTCGATCTCGCCGTGGCGCGCGGCGCGGCCTACTACTCCTACGTGCGCTCCACGGGCAGCGGCGTGCTGGTGCGCGGCGGCCTCCCGCGTACCTATTACATCGCGCTCGGCGAGCCGCGCGACGGCATATTCCCCACCGTGTGCCTGGTGCCCCGCGGCGCCGAGGAGGGCGCGGCCATCGAGATCGATAACGACGCGCTCCAGCTCGTCGCCAACCGGCCCGTTTCGTTTCGCCTGTACAGCTCGCTGACGCGCACCGAGGACAAGCTCGGCGACGTGATCGAGTTTCCCGCGGGCGATCCGGGCCTCCACATGCACGCGCCGCTCCATGCCGTCATCCGCTTCGGCAAAAAGGCCGAGGAGCGGCTCATCCCCGTGAAACTGGGAGCGCGGCTGACGGAAATCGGCACGCTCGAGACCTGGTGCGAATCGAAGATCAGCGACAACCGCTGGCGCCTCCAGTTCGAGCTCCGCAAGCAAGCCGCTTCGGCGACGGCGGAACGCAAGGCCGCCGCCGTGGTCAGCGAGCAGGCCCTGAAGTCTTCGCTCGAACTGATCGAGAGCGCGTTCGGCGGCAAATCGCTGCTGGCGCCCGAAGAGATCCCCGCAAAGCTCGAGCAGACCATGGGGCTGGGCAAGAATTCGTGGCCGCTTTCCACCATCCGTCAGATGGCCGACCGCTTCCTCTCCGCCGCCGACAGCCGCAAGAAAAGCGCCGCTTACGAGATTCGCTGGCTCAACCTGTGCGGCTTCTGCCTGCGCCCCGGATTCGGCTACCCGGGCGACGATTTCCGCATCGAGCAGGCCCGCCGCGTCTACTCCGCCGGCCTGGCGTTCGGCAATCAGGTGCAGTGCGAAATCGACTGGTGGATCTTCTGGGGGCGCCTGGCCGGCGGGCTGAACCGCAACCAGCAGACCGACATGTACCAGCGCCTTTCCGCGTTCCTGCTGCCGCGCGGCAACAAGAAGCCCCAGCGCATCAACGCCGCCCTGCTGCGCGAAATGTGGCGCACCGCCGCCAGCCTGGAGCTGCTGCCCATCGGCACCAAAACGGAGCTGGGCGACGCGCTCGTCAAGCGCGTGAAAACGGGCGATTTCAAAGAGAGCGAATTATGGTGCCTCTCGCGCCTGGGCGCGCGCAAGCTCTTCTACGGGCCGCTCAACTTAGTGGTGCCGGCGGCCACCGTCACGCGTTGGACTGAAGCGCTGCTCAACATAGCGGGCGCGGGCGATGCCCTGGCCGCCCTAGCCCGCCGCACCGAGGACCCCATGCGCGATCTTCCCCCGGCCACGCGCGAGAACGTCCAGCGCAAGCTCGCCGCCCTGCCGCACGCCGCGCGCCTGCTGGCGGAATTCGAGGGCGAAGCGGAAGACGACCGCGCGCTGGGCCGCATCTTCGGCGAGGAGCTTCCATCGGGACTGGTGCTGGCGGAGGGGTGAGCAAAGGCGTCCCTACCCCTGCCCGATCAGTCTCGCCAGCCCGAACGCCACCGCCGACGCCAGACCCCAATGACGACCGTCTGCAGGCCGCCGCGCAGCGGAGTCGAGCCAATTCATTGCCTGGTGCGCCACGACTTGCGTATCAGAAGCCCACCGCGTCAAAAAGTCCTGGTCCGAACGACTTCGGCACTCCGCGCTTCGGTTGGGTAGGAACCTGTAATGCTCCGGCGGCGAGTAACTCTTCCGCCGGGATTGTCGGACCGGCGCAGACTCTTTCCAGCAACACGGCCTGCGCCGGTTCAAGGTCCAACAGGCAGCCCAGCACGTTCAGCACGTTGATCAGCTCAGTCGTGTATTCCGCAAGCCAGTAATCGGGCTGAATTTCGCCTAGCGGCGATGGAGTACGCCGGTCGCCGATGATCGGCCGCTCCCGGTGGGCCTGGCGGTAACTGAACCACTGCAGCAGGACCTGCTTGCCCGAAACCTCATACAGCCACACTCCAGGCTCGACGTTTTCGACGTATCCTTGCCCGACTAGCAGCCTTCTCTTGCCGGCGTCGTAGTTGATCGAGTCCGGCATTGCCGCTGGTTGCTGGGGAATCGCGCCTGCCTTTGGAATACGAGGCATCCTTACCGGTGGGAGTCGCGGCGGTTGGGCTGGCCGCCCTTTCTGCGGGTCAGTCATACGCTCGCCGAAAGTATGGAGCCATATGATAGTGCGCCCAAGACCGGCGACCTCGGCGAAGGTTTCCCGCTCGCTTGTAAGAGGGATTCGCAACCCCGGCGTCGAGAGGTCCTCCTGAAAGCGCGCGGTGAAGGCCGGATGGGCGGCGACTCCTGCGATGTAGGCGACGATATCCTCGGCATTCACTTCAGTTCCATACTTCTGAGCCAGAAACGACAGGAGCTTTAGAGGCAGATTTGGGTCGGATGCTTTCTGATCCGTCCAGAGGGGGAAGACGCGCCCGCCTCTACCGTTATAGTGATCTAGATCCGGAACAAAGCCGGTGAAAGTAAGCGCTGGTCCCGAGGAAGGCGACGTTCGCGAAAGCGCCGTCAGATAGACCTGCTCGTCCGATCGCGATTCCCACAGTTCCGGGTTGGGACGGTTGATAACGCGATTGTCGGGAATAATCCATTGCCGATCGAAGGAGCGAAACCCGTAACGTACGGGCTTGATACAGCAACCACGCTCGTCGGCAACTGTCTTGGTCGGCGCCCCGTATCCGGAGAGGCCATCCCGCACCACTCGCCTGCTGTGCCTGTCACCGGAGAGGTGCGGATGAAAGAGCACCTCCTTCTGATCCACTGGCGCATGGACGAGCTTCTCCCAACGCCGCTCTAACGACTCGGCATCAGGCGCAATGATCCAGGTACGGCCTGGCATCACTCCCGAGCCGTTGTAAACGAAGAAGTCTTCCAGCTTGGGGTAAGTCGCCCAGGCTCGCTGCGACTCTGGCAGGAAAGGCGCGCGCCAGCCGGACGGGCACTTCATCCACGCCTTACTTTCCAGCCTCAAGGCCCCGAGTGCCTTGAACTTGTCCAGTCGATGGCCGTTGGGAAGAGCCTGGAAGACTACTCTTGCTGGAGTGTCGGCTTTGCTCTTGGCGGAGCGCGAGGCCAGGACAATACAAACCGGCTGTTGAACGCCTTGAAAGATGCGCGTATTGACTTCCGGCTGGTGACCCTCCGGAGAGCAGTCGACCACCCAAATGTCGTCACAGGTTCGACGCAAATAATCGCGCATCTTCTGAAAGCCCGGTCCGTTGAGAAAGCCGGCTACCGTAATGAAGCAAACGATGCCCGACTTATTGGCAGGGTCATGGTCGTAGACCTTCCACGTGGCCCAACGCCAGAAGTAGACATACAGGTTGCGCAGGTGCTTGCTGTGGACCCCTGCACCCCACTCGCGGGGTGGCATCCAATCTGCCAGCAGGGGCCTTTCCTTGGCATTCTTATCTCCACTTTCAACCCAACCGCCGCGCCCCTTGGCCTTCTCCTTATAAGGCGGGTTCCCGATCACAACGGTGATTGGCTCTTCTCTCTTAATCTTGTTCGCTTCTTTGCGCGACTTGGCAATCGGGGCCAGTATTCCGGGAATCCATCCTTCATCGTCATGAGGATTTCCGAGCGTATCGGTGACGAACACTCGGACTGGCGTCGCCGGCGCCGCGCCCGCAAGGTTTACGATCTCCGCGAGAATTCGCAACTGCGCGACTGCGAAAGGGCCCAGTTGCATCTCGAACGCTACCAGGCGCTTGACGGCGGCGGCGATCGCGCCTCTCACCGAACCTTCCCCTTCGTCCGCCCTGACGGTTTCAGCTATCTTCCCAAGGACGCCGAGAATGAAGGTGCCGGTGCCCATGGCGGGATCGGCTAACGTAACCGAAGGCGAGGCTAGCCCCGCGTGAAGTCCGAAACGGGGCGTCCGCAACGCCTCGTCTACCAGTGCGACCATCGCGCCGACAACTTCAGGCGGTGTGTAATAGGAACCGGTTTGCTTCCGCAGTTGGTGATCGTAAACATCCAGAAAGTCTTCATAGAAATAGAGCCATGCGTCCGGCTTATCTTTGCTGATCTTCGACCAGTCGACTGCGTCAAGCACTCGTGTCAGAGTTCCTAGCGATGTCTTGAGCGTGGCCTGGTTCTCCGCATTATCGGTCAGTAGCCTGAGTGCTCCGCCGATTAAGGAGCTTGTCTGACTTAGTTCACCGGCGACCTGCTGAAGTCCAGCCGCAAGCCCGATTCCCTTGGCTCGCGCCATAAGCAAGCCGAACGTAACCGCCTGCGCGTATCCGTCGGCGAATCTCTCGTCGGTCGCATCGGGGAAAAGCAGCTTCCGCCAATCCGCGGCCAGCCCGGTGAGGGCTTCACTTCCCATGGCCAACTGCTCTGTCACTTCATCCCGCAATAGCCGGCAGAGGCGGGCAGTAGTGTGAGCCAAATCCCGGGCACTCCGCGGTGGCACGGGCTCCCAACGCAGGAAGGTTTCGAAAAGATTCAAAAGGCCGGGTGGCGCTTCCAGTTTGGCGCCCGAAGATTCGATGTCTCCGATCAAACTGACCACCGAATCCACCAACTCGCCGTTTTGCCAAAGGCTGAATGCGTTGCCGTCAGAGTAGATCAGGTTAGGGAGGGAACGTAGTCTGTCCCACTGCGTTTTGTCGTGCGGGTCCTTGAACTTCCTCGGATCGGCGCCCTTGCCCGGTGATTTCAGTTCAACGAACCCTACAAGCGCTCTGTGAACGGTGATCGCGTAGTCGGGACGGGTCTTCAGATCGCCGATCGACGATTCACCTACGGCGGCTACGGCCGATTTCGGCAGGCGTGAAAGCTCCGCCAGGTCCGCGAGCAGACCCTCGAATGGCGCGCGGAGTTGGTCCTCCGGCTGCCCAGTGGCTGCCGGGTTCGATAGTTTTTCCTTGGCTTCGGCTCCGAAAGCAGCAATCGCCGAGTCGATGGTCAGTTTCATGTCTCTCGGTAGCCCCCTGGCCCACATCCTCGAAAGGTCCCGGCGTTTTGCAGCAAATCATATATTGCCACAGCCTCGTTCACGCCGCCCCTCACCCCTGTCCGATCAGCCTCGCCAGCCCGAACGCCACCGCCGACGCCAGACCCCCAATGACGACCGTCTGCAAGCCGCCGCGTAGCGGGTGTATGCCCGTCAGCTTGCCCTTGACATATCCGAACACAAATAGCGCGGCCAGCGTCACCACCACCGAAACCGCCAGCGCATCGTATAGGGTACGCACCAACATGTACGGCGCCAGCGGCACCAGCCCGCCCAGGATGTAGGAAATCGCGATCGTGGCCGCGCTGTTGCGCGCGCGCTTGGGATCCGGCTCCTCGAAGCCCAGCTCAAAGCGCATCATGAAGTCCACCCAGCGGTTCTGATCGGCGCGAATGGCCGCCACCACCGGCGCGATGTCCCCCTCCGACATGCCGTAACCGCGAAAAACATCGGCCACCTCTTCGGCCTCTTTTTCGGGCACCTCCACCGTCTCCCGAATCTCGCGCTCGCGCTCCGACAGGTAGTGGTCGCGGTCGGTGCGCGCAGCCAGATAGCCGCCCAGCCCCATGGCGATGGAGCCTGCGGCAATCTCCGCGAGGCCGGCAATCACTACGATGGTGCTGGTGGCCGCCGCCGTTCCGGTCAGGCCCGCCGCCAGGGCGAACGGCACCGTCAGGCCGTCGGACATCCCGATCACTACGTCCCGGACCGTCGCGGTGGCTTCAAAGTGCTTTTCAACGTGCGGCGTGGTAGGCATCGCCCAACATCATCGCACGGCGCTGCGCCACAACCTGCTGCAAGGCCTGAGGCCGCCATTTGGTAAAATGGGGCTTACCGAACAGGTTCCAACTATGTTTCGATTCGATCAGTTGATACGGCGGAGCACTATCATACGCGACGTGAAACAGCAGTATCCGGCAACGATCCCCGTCTTCGAGCAGTTCCGTTTCCGCTCCCCGTGCGACGACTGCGATATCGAAACCGTGGCGCGCAAAAACGGGCTTGACGTGCGCACCGTCGTGGACGCACTGAATCAAGCCGCGTTCGGTACAGAAATGGATAGCGAAGACCATGCCCGCAACTAAGTCTCCCAAGAAGAAGGTCCGCCGCCAGGGACGTCAGCCCCTGGACGTGTTCTTCTCCCCCAAAACCGTAGCCGTGGTGGGCGCCACGGAGACCGCCAACAGCGTCGGCCGCACCTTGCTCTGGAACCTTCTCACCAACCCCTTTGGCGGTACGGTTTACCCCGTGAACCCCAAACGGTCGAATGTGCTGGGCGTGAAGGCCTATAAGTCCGTCACGGACATTCCCGAAGAAATCGATCTCGCGGTAATCGTCACCCCCGCGCCCACCGTGCCCGCCATTATCAAGGAGTGCGGCGAAAACGGCGTGGAGGGCGCCATCGTCATCTCCGCCGGTTTCAAGGAAATCGGACCCGAAGGCGCGGCCATCGAGCGCCAGGTGCTGGAAGAGGCCCAGGCGGCCAATATTCGCGTCATCGGCCCCAACTGCCTCGGCGTCATGGCCCCCCTCACCGGCCTCAATGCCACCTTCGCCACGACCATTGCTCGCCCCGGCTCGGTCGGCTTCATCAGCCAGAGCGGCGCCCTGTGCACCGCCGTCCTCGATTGGAGCATTAAGGAGATGGTGGGCTTCAGCGCTTTCGTTTCCGTGGGCTCCATGGTCGACGTAGGTTGGGGCGACCTCATCTATCATCTCGGCAACGATCCCAAAACGCGCTCCATCGTGATTTACATGGAAAGCATCGGCAACGCCCGGTCCTTCCTCTCCGCCGCGCGCGAAGTTGCCCTCAACAAACCGATCATCGTCATCAAGCCGGGCCGTACGGCGGCCGCGGCCAAAGCGGCGGCCTCGCACACCGGCGCCCTCACCGGCAGCGACGAGGTCCTCGAAGCCGCCTTCCGCCGCAGCGGTGTGCTCCGCGTCAACAACATCGCCGACCTCTTCTACATGGCCGAAGTGCTCTCCAAACAGCCCAGCCCCAAGGGACCGCGCCTGACCATCGTCACCAACGCCGGCGGCCCCGGCGTTCTGGCCACCGACGCCCTCATCATGGGCAATGGCGAGCTGGCCGAGCTCAGCCCCGAGACCCTGGAAGCCTACAACGCCGTGCTGCCGCCCACCTGGAGCCACAACAATCCCGTCGACATCATCGGCGATGCTTCCCCCGAACGCTACGCCAAGGCGCTCGAAATCGCCGCCAAGGATCCCAACAGCGACGGCATGCTGGTCATCCTCACCCCGCAGGCCATGACCGATCCTACGCGCATCGCCGAACAGCTCCGGCCGCTCGCGCGCCAGGAAGGCAAGCCCGTGCTGGCAAGCTGGATGGGAGGCGTCGATGTGGCCGAAGGCGAAGCCATCCTCAACCGCGCCAATATTCCGACCTTCCCCTATCCCGATACCGCCGCTCGCGCCTTCAATTACATGTGGCGCTACAGCTACAACCTCAAGGGACTCTACGAAACCCCGGCCATGCCGGAGGACTCTACCGATTGGGCCCCCAACCGCAAGCTGGTCGGTGAGATTATTCAAAACGCCCGCGGCCAGGGCCGCGACGTGCTCACCGAGACCGAGTCCAAACAGGTTTTAAGCGCGTACGGCATCCCCGTCGCGCAGGCCGTCGTCGCCGCCGATGCCGCCGCCGCCGTAGACGCCGCCAACTTCATCGGCTACCCCGTGGTGTTGAAGCTCTACTCCGAAACCATCACCCATAAAACCGATGTCGGCGGCGTGCAGTTGAACCTCGGCGACCCCGAGGCCGTCGCGCGGGCCTTCCGCAAAATCGAGACCTCCGTTACCGAGAAGGCCGGCGCGCAGAATTTTCAGGGCGTCACTGTGCAGCCCATGATCAAAATGAAGGACGCCTACGAGCTGATCGTCGGCGCCAGCCTCGATGACCAGTTCGGCCCCGTCCTCCTGTTCGGTGCCGGCGGCCAGCTCGTCGAGGTCTTGAAGGACCGCTCGCTCTCGCTGCCGCCCCTCAATACCACCCTCGCGCGCCGCATGATGGAACAGACCAGAATCTACAAAGCCCTCAAGGGCGTACGCGGGCGGAAATCGGTCGACCTCGCCGCCCTGGAGATGCTGATGGTCCGCTTCAGCGCGCTGGTGACCGAGCAGCGCTGGATCAAGGAGATCGATATCAACCCCCTGCTGGCTTCTCCCGAGGGGTTCATGGCCCTCGATGCCCGCGTGGTGGTCCACGGCCCCGACGTCAAGCAGGAGCAGATTCCCAAAACCGCCATCCGCGCCTATCCCACGCGCTACGTATCGGCCTGGACCATGAAGGACGGCAACCAGGTGACCATCCGGCCCATTCGCCCCGAAGACGAGCCCGCCATGGTGCGCTTCCATGAGACCCTCTCCGAGCGCAGCGTGTACCTGCGCTACTTCCATCTCATGAACCTGGAGCAGCGCACCACCCATGAGCGGCTCACGCGCATCTGCTTCATCGACTACGACCGCGAGATGGCGCTGGTGGCCGTGCGCCGCAACCCCGAGAGCGGCGAGAGCGAAATCCTGGGCGTCAGCCGCCTGATGAAGATCCACGGCACGCGCGACGCCGAAGTGGCCGCGCTGGTCAGCGACCAATGGCAGGGCCGGGGCCTCGGCAAGGAACTGCTCGCCCGCCTGCAGATCGTAGGGGCCGACGAAAAACTCGCCCGCCTGACCGCCGACATTCTCCCCGACAACCGCGACGTGATGCGCATTTGCGAGAAACTCGGCTTCAAGCTCGAGCACTCGCTCGACGACGAAGTCATCCACGCCGAATTCCAGCTCTCGTGAGCTCTTTTTAATCCTCGCGCAGGGCCTGGATCGGGTCGATGCGGGCGGCCCGGCGCGCGGGCAGATAGGACGCCAACAGCGAAACCGCGGCGAGCAGGATCGTGACCGTGACGTAGGTCCGGGCATCCGTTGGCGTAATGCCGAACAGCAGACGGGCGAGCGCGCCACTGGCCGCGGCGCAGACCCCGAGCCCGATCGCCAGACCCGCAACGGTCAGCCACACCGACTCCTGGAGCACCGCCCGCAACGTCTGGCGCGGCGTGGCCCCCAGCGCCATGCGGATGCCGAATTCGCGGGTCCGCCGGGCCGTGTAGAACGCCGTCACGGCATAGAGGCCGATCGCGGCAAGCACCAGCGAGCCAACGGCAAACAGGGTCAGCAGGGTCACCAGCGCGCGGATGGGAGACGTGAACTCCCGCCACTCGGCCTGCATGGTGCGGATCGAGAAGACCGAGAGACGGTTGTCTACCTGGCGGATGGCCGCGCGCACGGCAGGCACGACGGACGCCAACTCGCCCGTGTAGCGGATGTGAAAGGTGCGCTCCTGCGCCGTTTCCTGGTCGGCCACAAAAAGGAAGGGGCGGCGTTCCGCTGGGGCGAGGCCCGAGATCGAACCGTCGGACGCGACCGCGTTGAACGCGGCGTCCGGCACCACGCCCACGACTACCAGGGTGCTTCCGGCCAGCGTGAGGGTTTGCCCGAGCGCGGATTGGTTGGGCCAGAGGGCGCCGGCCAGCTTACGGTTGATGACGGCCGCATCGCGGTCCGCGGCCGCGATGTCGCGTCCCGCGAGAAGAGGGACGCCAAGGGTGCGCAGATAGCCCGGGCCGGCCAGGGTGACATCGGTGGGAACGAATCGATCGGAACCGGCGGCACGCGCGGGCACGGCCATTCCGGGGTGACTGTGGGGAGGCGCGGCGATGGACCAGGAAACGGAGACGACCCCCGGCACAGCGGTGAGCCGTTGCCGGATCCGCGGCAGAATATCAGCCGCCGGAACGCCGGCAGCGTTGACGCCAGCGAGCAGGACATGGTCCCGGTTGTATCCCAAATCGGCCGTGTCGATCAGACCGAGCGAGCGCCAGGCGAGCCCGCCGCCGATCGACAGAATGGCGCACAGCGCCAGTTGCGCCACCATGAGCGCGGTGGCCAGCCGGGAGCGGCCGCCGATCACGCCGTGCTCGCCGGCTTTGAGCGATGGGCAGCAACTCCTGCCGCCAGGCGCGGAGCGCCGGAGCCATGGTGAAGGCGAGCGTTCCCGCCAGCGCCAGGGCCAGGGCGTAGACCGCGACGCGCCAATCGGGCGTGAGGTCGAGATCGAACCGCGCGCCGGATTCGAGCGGTGGCAAAAGCTTGACCAAAGCGCGCGTGGCCCAGGAGGCGAACAGCCATGCCACTCCGGCGGCGGTGAGCGAAAGCACCAGGCCTTCGGCGAGCAGCATGCGCAGCAGGCGCGCACGCGAGGCGCCCATGGAAAGACGCACGGCGATTTCGCGCTGGCGTGCGATGGAGCGGGCCAGCATCAGGTTGGCCACGTTGGCGCAGACAATCAGCAGGGTCAGCAGCGTCACAGCCATCACGATCCCCAGGAACAGGCGCGCCTGGCGGCCGGAGTTGGGGCCGAAGGCGGTGGCGGTATACGGAGCCAGTACCGCCCTCTTGCCGCGTTCGCTCTCCGGCAAGGCGACTTGCAGGCGCTGCGACAGGGTGTCAAATTCGGCTTGCGCGGAGGTTAGCGATGCGCCACCGGCCAGGCGTCCGATCATCTCGATGCCGCGGCCCAACTGTTGCTGCAACCCGGCAACGCCTTCGAGGCGCGCGTAGGCGATCAACGGGACGCATATTTCCAGATTGGGTACGAAGCGGGTGCCATGAAAATGCGGCGGGGCGACGCCCACGATCGTAGCCGCGTAGCCGTTGAGCATCACGGTCTGGCCGAGCACGCCGGGCGCGGCTTGGAATTGCGTCTGCCAGACAGGCCAGGCGACGATGGCGGCCAGAGGGGCGGCGCCGCGCGATTCTTCCGCGGTGAACTCGCGGCCCATCGCCAGGCGCACGCCCAGCGTAGCGAAGTAATTCTCCGCGACCAGCGTGCCGCGCAGGCGATAGCTGGCGCCCTCGGGCAGGATCATATTGAAGCGCTCGGACCGGCTGGCGGCGATGGACTCGATGGTGCGCGAGTTCGCGGCATACTGCAGGTACTCGGGATAGCTGTTGTCGCCGGGGTCGGTAAGACGCCCCTGGCGCGCGACGCCGAAGCTGACCAGGCCCTCGGCTTTGATGGCGGGCGCGGGCTTGCTGAGGATGGAGTGAACGATGGAGTAGATGGTGGCGTTCCAGCCCAGGCAGAGCGCGATCATGGCGATGGCGGCGGCGCTGAGGCCGGGAGCGCGCGTGAGGATGCGCGCGCCGCCCAGAAAATCGCGGATCAGTTGTTCGAAGGAGAACGGCGTGCGCGGGATGTCGGTGCCTGCGTCCGGAGGAACGGCGCCGTCGTCGTCGTGCAGGTTAAGCGTCTCGATTTCGGCCGGTGGCAAATCTTCGAATTGCAGTGCGGCGACCGGGTACGAGGCCGTGCGGCGATACGCCCAGCGCGCGATGACCGCGAGCACGGTGAACAAAACCAGGAAGCCGATCGGGTGCTGGAGAGTGTTGTATTCGAGCTCCACGCCTTGCGTGGTGACGAAAATGAACCCGATGGCGCCGAGGCCGAGCCGGACGTGCAGGTTGGCCTTGCCCGGCAGGTAGGAACAGGCGAAGGGGATCTTGCGGAAACGATAGAGCGCCAGATCGGTCATCAGGATGGCGGCAACGGCGAGAATGGCGAGATGCTGGAGCGATGGCCGCACCGGCCAGATGGCGAGGTAAAGCGCCGCCCACGCCAGCCAGACCGGCAGCGCGCAGAGCGCGAGCAGCGCTTTGCGAATGGCGGCGCGGTAGGCGGCGGGTGGATGCACGGCGGTCACGCGGAACGTCCAATTGGCCGCGAGCGCCATGGGCAGTGAGAAAACCGCGCGCGTAGCGATGACGGCGAAGAACAGCAGGATGAAGCTGCCCACCAGCAGCGGCGCGTTCGGTTGGTTCCAATGCAGGTTCCGCCAGCGTAGCTCGTAGGTGGACGGGCCGTAGAGCAGATCGCGCGCATAGGCGAGCGCGATGGCGAGCCCGATGCCGCCGTACGCGGCCAGAAGCAGGCGATGATGCCGGCTGCGTGCGATGGTGCGCGCCGTGAACAGCACGATGGCACGGTCGATGGGCCTGGAGAACAGCTTCCCGAGGATGGGCCAGTGGCGGCGGGCCGGAGCGATATCGGGCTGTTCGACGATGCGGCGGTTGTTGCGGCGGAAGGCGAGCGCGAAGGTGAACGCGGCGGTGGGCAGGGCGATGGCCAGCGCTGTCCAGGCGCGCGCGGCCAGCGCAGCCAACTGCGGATCGCTCGTGCCGTTGAGTTGCTGGTACAGGCCCAGGAACCAGGCCGAGGGCAGCCGGTGCGGAAACGGCGGCTTCAGGAAATATGCGGCCAGGATCACGAAGAACGCGCCCAGTTGCAGGATGCTGGACAGCCTCAGGAAAAGGCGGTACGGCAGCAGTTGCGCGGCGAGTCCCTGAATCCCCAGCAGCGCGCAGCAGACGAACGTGCCGGCGGCGATCATGGCGATCCACCAGGCCGCGAAGGATCGCAGGACGGACGGCAGACCGGCGCCGGGCGCGGCAGCGGCGAAAGGATAGGACAGGCCCGTGAAGAGATTGATGGCGGCGATGCTCAGCCCGAGAATGGTGGCCAGCGCCGCCAGTTTGGCGCAGAAGATGGTGCGCTGGCGGATGGGCAGAAGGCCGAGGATCAGGCAGTCGCGGCGGTCGGGCAGCACGGTGTTCCAGGCGAGCACGGTGAACAGGCCGGCCACGGCCATGGTGGTGGCGATCAGCAGGTCCTGATCCACCTGCGCCAGCTTGCTGAGCGCAGCGTAGGGCAGCGTGGCCAGAGCGTAGCGCGGAACGAAGTACACCGCGAAGGTGAAGCTGAAGGCGGCTAGCAGGGCGCCGAACTGCGCCAGCAGCCGCTCGATCTCGCCGCGCGAAGAAAGCAGCTCGAGGTCGAGAATGCGCGTCAGGAAGTCGCGATACAGAATCCGGAACTGCGCCATCACGACTCCATCAGCCGCACCATCTCCTGCGAGATGGCGCCGGTGTCCTGCTCAATGGCCAGTTGCGAGAAGATCTCCTCGAGCGTCGGGAGCGACATAAGGGCGCGCAACTGCTCGATGGAATCGTTGGCCACCACGCGGCCTTTGTGCAGGATGACGACGCGCGAACAGACGCGCTCCACGGTATCCATTTCGTGCGCGCTGAAGAGGACCACTTTTCCGCGCGCGGCGAGCTGACGGATGAAATCGCGCAGCACCAGCGCCGAATTGACATCGAGGCCGGAGAAGGGTTCGTCGAGGAGCACGAGTTCCGGGTTGTGGAGCAGGGCGGCCGCGAGGAGCACCTTCTGGCGCATGCCCTTGGAGTAAGACGAAATGGGCACGTGGCGGTCCTCGTGCAGCGACAGGAGCTGCAGGAAGCCGTCGATCTTGCGGGCGAGCGCGCGCTCCGGAAGGCCGCGCAACTGCCCAATCATTTCGAGATACTCGGCGCCGGTGAGGTGCGGGTAGAGCTGCGGCTCCTCGGGCACGTAGCCGAGCATGCGGCGCCAGGCCATGCGGTCGGCTCTGATGGGCTGCCCGCGAAACAGGATCTGGCCTGCGGTGGGGTCGATGAGCCCGGTGATCATTTTGAGCGTGGTCGATTTGCCGGAGCCGTTGGGGCCGAGGTAGCCGGTAACTTCGCCCGCGCGTGCGATGAAGCTGACCTCGTCGACGGCGGTGACGCCGGGATAGCGTTTGCTTACCGACCGGAGTTCGAGCATAGACCGCGCTTTCGCGAGATGCGGTTGACCCAGGACACCAGAAACAGCACCATCAGCACCAGGCCGCCCACTACCGCGACGGCGAGGAAGACCAGGTTCTCCACCGTGACGGGAGTTTGCGCCAGGGAGGTGTGCCCCGCCGGAGGGGTAACGTCCAGATGGGCGATCTGGCGGCGTCCGAAAAGGAGCATTCCGAGGCCCCCGGCGGCCACCTGAAGCAGCGCGAGACACACGGCGGCGGCAATCTTCCAGAGGGCGGAGCGCAGCAGCCATTGGCGCGCCAGGGAGCGAAAGGCGTCGGCGAGGAGCGGCCGCGGGCCCCGGTCGGCTACCGCTTCGTCGAAGATCCACAGCATCTCACCGGCGAACGCGCGGCGGAAGGCCGCCGGATGGAGCCGGAGCAGACCGCGGTAGAGGGCGCGAGTCACATGGCCCTCCGCGGAACGCGCAGGTGCACGCGGGCCTCGCGGACCACCCCTTCCAGGCGGGCGACTTCGGCGGCCAGAACGCGGCGCCCGAAAGAGGTCAGGTGGTAGTAGCGGCGGCGCGGATCTTCATTCGGAAAACGGCGGCTGGACTCCTCCACCAGGGCCTGGGTCATGAGCCGCTGGAGATTGTCGTACAGGGTTCCGGGTCCGAGCTTGTACCGGTCCTCGGACTGGCGGGCGACTTCCTGCATGATGCCGTAGCCGTGGCGGTCCTCGGCGGCCAGCGCGAGAAGGATATGGAGGCTGGCGGGCGAAAGCGGAAGGAACGGCGCGATGTCCTCTGTCATTCGGATTTTGTTATATCGGATTCCGAGTGACCTGTCAAGGGGGCCCGGCTCCCGCTCGCGGGGCCAAGGCCAGCTACTTGAGCGGCGCGGGCTTTTGCGGCACAGCGGACGAGCCGCCGGAATCGCCGCCTTGCAGTTCGCCGGCCGTGACCCAGCCGGAGGAAGCCGTCGAACCGAAGTACCGGTCGTTGTAATCGACTTTCACCGAGTTGGTCAGCGCCTTCGTCAGCATATCCATCTTCTCGAGGATCAGTCTCCGGGAAATCTCCGCTCTGGCCTCGTCGAGGGATGCGGTTCTCTTGTTTTCCATGCGGTAGAAAATGTATACCCCGGGCCGTTCCACCACCTTGGTCACGCTGCCCGGCTTCAGCGCCAGGATTTCCGCTTCCGTCTCGGGGTCGAACGCTCCCCTCCGCACGGCAACCATGCGCGTCGCGGGTGGGTTCTTGACGCCCAGCGTCTCATAGGCTTTCTTCTGAAGCTTATCCAGGTCCTCGCCCTTGGCGGCGCGCTCGTGCAAATCGCCGGCCAGATGCTGCGCTTTTGCGCGGAATTCCAGGTCGTTCAAGTTTGCCGGGTTATTCCTGGGAAGGGTGATGCGGCTGAGCTGAAACTCTTCAAAAGTAACGATGTTCTTCTGGTAGTAAGCCTGGATCTCCTCGGGAGAAACGTTGCGCGCCCGTTCGGCCCGGTGCACGCGGTACATGTCCGCCAGGGCGCGCATGAGGGCGAATTGCTTCACTTGTTCGAAGCGGGGATCCTGCTCGAGGCCGGCTTTCCTGGCCGCGTCCGAGTAAACCAGTAGCTCCGAATAGCTCTCGGCCAAACCGCGGCGCATGTCGGGCGGGATGTCCCGAGACGTCGCCTTCAGAGCTTCCACCAGGGATTCAAACTGCTTCCTGGTGATGGCCGTAGCGCACGAGCCTGCCTTTGCCGCGTGGCTGCCCTGGGGATCGCACAGCCCGTGGATGGTGATGACCGGCTCGGCGGAAGGGACCGTTTTTGCGGATACCTGCGTGGCCTGGTGTCCGCTCTTGTCCTGCGCCAGGGCCGCCACGGCAGCAAGCATGACAATCGACAGTCTACGTTTCATTGCTTGGACCTCACTCTTCATAACTTACATACAACTGCTTTACAAGGCATCCTGATAAACTACTGAGTTTTCGATATGCCGACTACGGTAAGCCGGGCGGACAAAAAGAAACCGGCTGCCGGGGAGGATCGCTCCCGGGCAGCCGGCCACTACAGGGTGTTTATTGGGCGCCGATCGCTACGCTGAACGAGTTGTTCGCCGGGTTCGAGTCGGTGCCGGCAAAGGTCGCCGAACCGGTCGAAACGAAGGAATTGGCCGGTCCAGCTACTGTCGGCGTGGCGACGACGGTGATGATCGCCGCGGCTCCGCCGTTGATGGTGCCGACCTGGCAGGTGACCGTGCCGGCCGCGAAGCCGCAGGTTCCCAGGGTCGAGCTAACCGAGTTGAAGGTAAAGCTGGCCGGCAGGGTGGCGGTGAACACTACGCCTGGAGCCGCGACCGTGCCCTGGTTGTCCTTGATCTGCCACGTGTAGGTGACCGGGGTGCCATGGAGTGGGTTGCCGTTGTTGGACGAGCCACCCACTTGAATGTCAGTCGTGACGGAACCGCCGCCGCCGCCGGCGGTGACAGCGGTCGTCGCGCTGGCCGTGTTGTTGGCCGTGTTCGGATCGGGGATAGCGACGCCTGCGCCGTCAAGCGCGGAGACGCTGGCGCTGTTCGAAATCGAGGTGATGCCGCTGGGCAGCGCCACCGAAACGGTGACCGTGGCACTGGAGCCGGCGGCCATGGCGCCCAGGTTGCAGCTAAAGGTGTTGCCACCCACTGTCCCGGCGCAGATGCCCTGGCTGGCGGTGAATCCGAAAAGCGGAGCCGGCAGCGCATCGGTGACCGTCACCTGCGTGGCGGGGGACGGGCCGGAGTTGTGGACGGTCAGGGTGTAGGTAAGGACGGATCCGGCATTGACGCTGGCCGGCACGCTCATGGTGAGAGACATATCCGCCGTGTTCACTGTCGGAATTGTGATCGGCGGGGAAAGCGCCGACTCGGGGCTGTTGCCGATAGCGTTGGTGGCGTGCACGCTGAAAGTGTAGGAGTGACCGGCGACCAGGCCATTCACCACGGCACCGGTGCCGGTGCCAACCAATATGGTAGTGACGGACGCCGTGGTGGCGCCTCCGTCAAAGGCGCTCACTGTGGAGCTGGTGATGGGTGTGTTGCCGTTGGAAGCGGGAGCCGTCCAGGCGACCGTGGCCGAGGCCACGTTCGGGATCGCACTGACCTGGGTCGGAGCACTGGGAACCGATAGAGCCTGCGGAGTCACCGCATTGCTGAGGCCCGAGAACGCGCTGCAGCCGTTCAGGTTGCACGCCTCCACCTTAAACTCATAGGCGGTGCCGTTGACTAGGCCGGGGACGGTAGTGGTGGTCGCCAGCACTCCGCTGACGGGATCCGGAGTGACCGTAACATCGGGAACCGCCGTCGGCGTCGCGGCGCCGCCCGGCACCAGCGGCGCGAACATCGTCCGCACCACGTAACTGGTGATGGGCTGCCCGTTGGTGATCGGGAACCAGCTCACGGTTGCCGAGGCCTGGCCGGCCACAGCGGTTGTTCCGGCGGGCGGCAGCGGAGGTCCCGGCGGCGGAGCCAGTGAGGTGACCAAGTACATGCCCGCGGCACCGTTGATACTGCCCTGGGTGGAGTCCACGCCAACATAGAAGTTGGTATTGTTCAAGTCTTGCGGGTCGGCAGTCAGTCCGGTGATGAAGGAGAACGTTCCGCCGAAGCTGGTCTGGACCGTCATATTCGACGAGTCTAAGATGTTTGTGACCTTGGTCAGATTGGGGAAGGTCGCAAAGTACATGATGTTGCCCGGGAAATTGGGGTACTGTGCGTCGCTGACCGCGCCCGCCTGCGGGCCGGGAACAAAGGCTCCCAGGATTTCGGTCGGCATCAGCGCGCCGCTGACCGCCGGAGCGCCGCAAATCCTGTTGCCGTTGGTCGGCGTCAGGCACTGGTCGGCGTTGGTCATGATCCAGGGGGCAATGTTGTCGGCGCCAAACAGGGTGTGCCCCACCCAGCCCAAGCCAAAGGTGTGGCCCGAGCCAAGCCGCGAGTCCGCGCTGAGAATCGGGATTTGTACCTTGTTCTGGCAGTCGCTATTCACGTTCGGATCGAATGTGGACGGGCCGACGATGCGGATGATCGCGCCGTCGCGAATATTCCCGACATACAGGTTGCCGTCCGGCCCGATCGCGGTCGCGTCCGGCACCAGCGGAACCTTAGCGCCGGTCTTGGGATCCGTGATCTGCGGGCAGCCGCCAAGGGCGTTTCTGCCGATCTGGGTTCCCACCAGGCTGTCGACGTGAATGGGATCGATGGTACCGCGTCCGGCGTCCCCCGCGGGGTCATAATGCAGGCGGAGAATACCGGTGGCAACCCTCCCGATGTCCACGGTGTAGATGGTGTTGGTGGCTCCATCAAACGCCAGTTGGCCGGGGGCAAAAGCCTTCGCCTGGATGGCGCCAACGCAGGTTTGGATAATATTCTGGTGCAGGCCGATGCCATTCACCGGCGGGGCAACCGCGTCCACTTCCGGATCCATGCGGCAGAGCCCGTTGCTGGGGTCGCCATACCAGAGGTGGCGGACCGGCTTGCCCGTAATGGTGCTGATGGCCGTGCCGGTCAGGATCAGGCCCGACGCAGGCGCGGTCATGCTCGCCAGTCCGAATGCGTTAAAATCCGCCGTTCCACCCCACAGCGTGGTTGTGGTCGGCACGTTGACAAATACCTGCGCGTTGGCAGTCCCCGCCGCCGTTCCCATCAGGAGAACAACAGCCACGCCCGCCGCAAGCGACGGACGCCTCCGTAATCTGTCTAGCTTTGTAATCTGAGTTGCACTTCTCATGGTTTTCCCTTTTGTTACCTCTCTGAGTCTTTCCGGCGCTCTTGCCGGTAGATTCTTTTTACAAAATCGCCATATCTTCGGGTATCGGAACAACACCCGAGGGATGGTGCGGATATGTGAGGATCAGCCGCCGGGATATTGTGAGGATGCTCCAGTTACTCTTCGTTCGGATTACCAGTCGAGAGGATAGACGCTTGTGTAAACTGTTGCGTACGCCTCACTTTTGCCGGGTCAATCTAGATACTTTTACCGATAAGCAGCCCGCTCTTTCCGGGCTATACTGCGGCAGGGACGGGAGTTTGTTGTTGGAGAGGAAAGGAGTGTTAACAGTGCAGTGGGGTAGGCCTCCCGGCCTGTTGGGATGGGCGTTCCGCCCGCGAAACTTCATGAAAAACCCCACGAGGCCCAGGAGATTCCCCGATGGTCGGGATGGTCTTTCGACCCTGTCCCCATGGCCCGAAGGGCCACCGAAGGCGATGAAAGCCCGCCAGCGGCGGTGGTTTGAATCGGGGCAGCGGAGAAATTTGAGGCCGTCGGCCTGTCTGATTCGGACCCTGCAATTGAACCAGAACTTCATTGAAGCAGCGATTCGGCTAATGGTGGTGGCTCACAAAACCTGGGGTGGGAACCGGACCTGGAACGGCGCCCGAACGCAGCAGATTTTGTCGAGCGTTTTGCGTACTTGCTGGCAACAGGGCAAAGACGCCTTCCAGCAGTTCGTCACCCTACTGCGCTCTCCGCAGCCGATGTTACTCGACCTCGTTCCTGCCTCTTTGTCTCCCTGAAACCCTAATTTTCCCCTCGCCTCGCCACTGACTCACAATCACAATGTGCGGACTCACCATTC